>JAFQQU010000137.1 GCA_017410445.1 Clostridia bacterium
CCGGTATGTCCGGGGCATCCTGAAGATCTTCACGGAGAATGCCGCTTCGCCCATGCACGGCGGCTATATGGACGGAGAGGAGAAGGCGTAATGGATATCAGAACGATCCGGACTCCGGTATGGGATACCGGCATGATGTATGAGGAGAGCATCCTGTTTTTGCGGGACGGAGAGGGCCGCGCGGAAGCCGCCCTTCTGTATGACCCGGTTGAGGTGATCAGGGTGGAGTGCCTTGCAAAGGGCGAGGTGTATGAGGAGAATATCGATTACACCGTCGAGAACGGCAGGATTGTGCTGACGGAGAACAGCCGAATCTTTTCTTTTGCGAAGGACGAATTGTTCCCTGCGGATCCCGCGCCGGGCGAGTCTTTCCCCATGCCCGGCGGCAATTCGCTCTTTCATGAAGGCGCGTTTTTTATCGAGCGGCAGACTGCGGTCACTTACCGCTGCGAAGAAGGGCAGTGGAATGGCGTCCGTCCGGCGCTTGCGGAGAAGGAGCTTGCGCGCTCGCTGAGTCTTCTGAGAAGCGGAAAGCCCATGCGCATGGTGCTCTTCGGGGACAGCATTTCCGCAGCTGCCAACAACACGCGCGACCTGAATCTTCCTCCCTTTCAGCCGGGCTTCGGCGAGATGCTTTGCGACTGGCTGAAGGACGCGTATTCCTCCGACGTCTTCTATGTCAATACGGCGGTCGGCGGCAAGGAAACCCGGTGGGCGGTGGAGACGGCGGACGAGCGCGTCGCCTCGTATGATCCCGATCTGGTGATTCTGGCCTTCGGCATGAACGACGGCGCAAAGACGATGGAGGAGTTTGTTCAGAATACGCGAAGGATCATTTCTATCGTGCGGGAGAAAAAGCCCGAGTGCGAATTCCTGCTGGTGGCGACCAGCCTGCCCAATCCCATCCTGACCGACCCGAAGGCCCGCTTCTGGAGCCATCAGGAGCGGCACATGGAGGCGCTGTCGGCCATTGCGGCGGATACGGCGGGTGTCGCGGTCGCGGATATCGGCAGCGTGCACCGGTATATGCAGGAGCGGAAGCGCTTTATCGACATGACCTCGAATAACGTCAACCATCCCAACGATTTCTTCTATCGGGTGCATGCGCAGTTTCTGGCCGGCATGCTGATCGGATAAGGAGGAGAATGCATGAATATCGAGCATCTGATCACGCCATACAAGCTGGGCAGACCGGTTCTGACCGGCTCGGGCAAAGAGGGAACCTATAATCTGTGCGCGGTGGACTGCCCGGTGCTGTTCACGCATAACGGCAAGTTCATGATGATGCACGTCGGCTTCGACGGAACAGGCTATCAGACCGCGCTGGCCGAGTCGGACGATCTGGTCAGCTGGCGGGAAAAGGGTGTTATTCTCAGACGCGGCGCGAATATGAAATGGGACAGCGTCGGCATGGCGGGCACGGCCATTCTGATGGAAAAAGACCTGTACGGCGGCAACCGGCTGATTAAATGGCAGGGCAAATACTGGATTATGTATCACGCTTATCCGGGCGAGGGGTATGAAGCGGGCTCGGCGGAGGTAGGACTTGCGTGGTGCGAAGACGAGGAGCTCATGGACTGGCATTTTGTCGGCGAGCCGGTGTTTTCGTGGAAGCAGGGCGCGGCATGGGAGCGCGGCGGCCTGTACAAGACCGATCTGACCATGCACGACGGAATATTCTATCTCTTCTATAACGCCAAGGACCATGAAACCGGCAGCTGGACGGAGCAGACTGGCATGGCCGTATCGGAGGATCTCATTCACTGGGAGCGCCCGTTTGATTGCCCGGTGGTGCCGGTTACGAAAGGCGCATGGGACAGCAAATTCGCCAGCGACCCGCAGGTATACTGGGATGGAAAGGAACAGCAGTGGGTCATGTTCTACTTCGGTCTGGGCAATCTGTCGGCCTGCGAGGGTCTGGCCGTGAGCAAAGACCTGTATCACTGGACAAAATTCCCCGCGCCCATTCTGACCATCGGGGGCAGGCGTGAGCTGGATTCTATTTATGCGCACAAGCCGGGTATCATTTACCATGACGGCGCGCTGTATCATTTCTACTGCGCCTGCCGTCCGCATATGGAGGGAGATCCCTGCGACAATGGCGGGGAGTTTAGGTGCATCACGGCGGCGAGAAGCGAGCCGTGGGAATAAGGAGGGCGGCTTGAAGCCCGGGGACGGGCTGCCCGGCAAAAGCCGGATAAAATCAGGGCTGACTATGCGCGGTATATGGCCGCGGCAGCGGGGAAGCTCAGGGATATGACGGTCTGAAATACATAAACAGAAGTGCGGGAAAAGCGATTGTGAAGGATTGCTTCCCCGCACTTTCTTTTTCTGTTTCCGGAGAAAAGACGGATATATGCGCGGATGGGAGCATAATTTTGCAGGGTAAAGAAATATGGTGAAGTGTTAAGTAGGCAAAACTGCAAAATCCGGAGGGAAAATCGGGAAAATGACGGAATGTCTGAATGAATTAACAAAACAAATGTGCAAATTATGTTAAATGAGAGCCGGAAAGCTTGACGTGCATGCATGGATTGTATACAATTATCCCATTATCGCTTAACTCCGGGAGGGAAGAAAATGAATCGAAATGACGTTAATGCCACCGAGTTGAAACTGAATCCCAAAACGAACCTGCTGGAGCAGGCGACATTTGAATATATCCTAAACGATGTGGAAAGCCCCAATCTCTACCGTCAGCTGTTCCGGTACGACGAGATTCCGAAGGTCATGTTCAACCGCCGCGTCGTTCCGCTGAACATGCCCGATGAAATCTGGATCACGGACACCACCTTCCGCGATGGTCAGCAGTCCCGCGAGCCCTACACGGTCGATCAGATCGTAACCCTGTACGACAAGCTCCACCGCCTCGGAGGCCCCAAGGGCATTATCCGCCAGAGCGAGTTCTTCCTGTACAGCCAGAAGGACAGGGAAGCGGTTTACAAGTGCATGGAGCGGGGATATCAGTTTCCCGAGGTCACCAGCTGGATCCGCGCGTCCAAGAAGGACTTCGAGCTGGTCAAGTCGATCGGTCTGAAGGAAACGGGCCTTCTGGTCAGCTGTTCGGACTATCATATCTTCTACAAGCTCAAGATGACGCGCCGTCAGGCGGTCGATTATTATCTCGGCGTGGTAAAGGACTGTCTTGATATCGGCATCCGTCCGCGCTGCCATCTGGAGGACATCACACGCGCCGACTTCTACGGATTCGTCGTTCCCTTCGTGCTGGAGCTGTCGAAGCTGATGGAGGAGACCGGCGTTCCGATCAAGGTCCGCGCATGCGACACGCTGGGCTACGGCATGGCCATCCCGGGCATCGCGCTGCCGCGTTCGGTTCCGGGCATCATTTACGGCCTGCATCATCATGCGAGAATCCCTTCGGCGCTGATCGAGTGGCACGGCCACAACGACTTCTACCGCGCCGTTTCCAACTCCACCGCCGCATGGGTCTACGGAGCGTCGGGCATCAACTGCTCGCTCTTGGGCATCGGCGAGCGCACCGGCAACACCCCGCTTGAGGCCATGGTCATCGAATACGCCCAGCTGCGCGGCACGCTGGACGGCATGGATACCTCGGTCATCACCGAGATTGCAGACTACTACCGCAACGAGCTGCACTACAACATTCCGCCGCGCACGCCCTTCGTCGGCGAGGACTTCAACGTCACCCGCGCGGGCGTTCATGCAGACGGCCTTTTGAAGAACGAGGAAGTATACAACATCTTCGACACCGGCAAGATCCTGGGCCGCCCGCCCAAGGTCATGATCAGCAATACCTCGGGCATCGCGGGCATCACGGTCTGGGTCAACGCCCACTACAAGCTCACGGGCGACAAGGCGCTGGATAAGCATCATCCGCTGTGCGTCCGGCTCAAGGAATGGGTCGACCAGCAGTACGACGAGGGCCGCGTTACCGCCATCACCGACGGCGAGCTGGAAACGCTGGTCTCCTCGATGGGCTCCGAGTTCGGTATTGAGTGCTGAGTGACAAGAGGCTTCCCCGTGCAGGGGGAGCTGGCAGCGAAGCTGACTGAGGGGTAGAGACGTTGCATTTCAGCAGTGAGTTTTCGATAAAAGGGTTTGAAAAGGCAGAAATATTACAACCCCTCCGGTCCTCACGGACCACCTCCCCTTACACAGGGGAGGCTGAGTATTAAACGGAAGAAGGAAATAAATCATGGGTATGAATATCGCTCAGAAAATCATCTGGACGCATCTGGTCGAGGGAAAAATGGTCCCCGGCACGCAGATCGGCCTGAGAATCGATCAGACCCTGACGCAGGATTCCACCGGCACGATGGCCTATCTTCAGTTCGAGGCGATGGGCGTCGATCAGGTAAAGACCAAGCGGTCGGTCGCATATATCGACCACAACATGCTTCAGCAGGGCTTTGAAAACGCCGACGACCACAAGTATATTCAGACCGTCGCCGGCAAGCACGGCATCTACTTCTCCCGCCCCGGCAACGGCATCTGCCATCAGGTGCATCTGGAGCGCTTCGGCATCCCCGGACAGACGCTGCTCGGCTCCGACAGCCACACGCCCACCGGCGGCGGCATCGGCATGCTGGCCATCGGCGCGGGCGGACTGGACGTCGCGGTTGCCATGGGCGGCGGCACCTACTATATCACCATGCCGAAGGTGCTGAAGGTGAACCTCACCGGAAAGCTCAGTCCCTTCGTCACCGCGAAGGACGTAATTCTTGAGATCCTGAGAAGGCTCTCTGTCAAGGGCGGCGTGGGCCGGATTCTCGAATACGCCGGCGAGGGCGTAGCAACCCTGTCCGTTCCCGAGCGCGCGACCATCACCAACATGGGCACCGAGCTGGGCTGCACGACCTCCGTTTTCCCGTCCGACGCAACCACCCGCGCCTTCCTTGCCATGCAGGACCGCGTGAGCGACTACACCGAGCTGCTCGCCGACCCGGACGCCGAATACGACGAGGAAATCACCGTGGACCTCTCTTCGCTGGTTCCCATGGTCGCGCTGCCGCACAGCCCGGACAACGTCAGGACTGTTGAAGAGGCGGCCGGCATCAGGGTCGATCAGGTAGCCATCGGCAGCTGCACCAACAGCTCCTATCTCGATATGATGCGCGTGGCCAAGATCCTCAAGGGCCGCCGCATTCCGGAAAACGTATCGCTGGTCATCGCGCCCGGCTCCAAGCAGGTGCTGACGATGCTGGCTAAGAACGGCGCGCTGGCCGATATGATCGACGCGGGCGCGAGAATCCTCGAATCGGGCTGCGGTCCCTGCATCGGCATGGGCCAGGCCCCGGCGACGAACGCGGTATCGCTCAGAACCATCAACCGCAACTTCAAGGGCCGCTGCGGAACCACTTCGGCCGGTGTATACATCGTCAGCCCCGAAACGGCGGCGGTATCCGCGCTTAAGGGCGTGCTGACCGATCCGCGCGTCATGGCGGACGAGGCCGATATGACTGTCGAAATGCCCGAGAAGTTCATCATCAACGACAACATGGTGGCCGCGCCCGCAAAGAACCCCGACGAGGTCGAGGTCGTCAAGGGCCCGAACATCAAGTCCTTCCCGCTCAATACTGAGCTGGGCGACATGGTGACCGGCAAGGCGCTCATCAAGGTGGGCGACAACATCACCACCGACCACATCATGCCCTCCAACGCAAAGCTCCTGCCCTTCCGCTCGAACATTCCGTATCTGGCGGACTTCTGCCTCACCCCCTGCGATCCGGATTTCCCGGCCCGCGCCAAGGAAAACGGCGGCGGCTTCATCGTGGGCGGCGAGAACTACGGTCAGGGCTCCAGCCGCGAGCATGCGGCGCTGGCTCCGCTGCAGCTGAACATCCGCGGCGTCATCGCCAAGAGCTTTGCCCGCATTCACAAGGCCAATCTGATCAACTCCGGCATCCTGCCGCTGACCTTCGTCAATCCCGCCGATTTCGACGCGGTTTCCGAGATGGACGAAATCGTGATCGAAAACGCCGTGGATCAGGTGAAGAGCGGCAAGGTAACGGCGCTTATCGGCAGCCGCGAAGTGGCGCTTGACATCGAACTGACCGAGAAGGAGCTGGGCGTACTGCTGGCCGGCGGCAAGATCAACTTCATCAAAAACGCACAGTAACAGAATGAGGGAGAGAGACGAATGCTTCGCAGCATCATCTTCGACATGGGCGGCGTGATGACCGAGTATGACCCGGCGTATTTTGTAGGTACGCTGAACCTGCAGGAGCCGGGGGACGGCGAGCTGCTGCTCAAAGAAATCTTCCGCAGCGAGGACTGGAAGCTGGGAGATCTGGGCGAAATCGACGAGAAGGAGCTCGAAAGGCGCGTCTTTGCCCGCATTCCCGAACGGCTTCATGCTCCGGCGCACCGGCTGATCTTCGGCTGGAACGAGATTTCCCGTCCGGTGCCCGGCATGGCCGAGCTTGCGCGGGACTTGAAGGCTGCGGGGCTGGGCGTGTATCTTCTCTCAAACGCCAGCGTGCGCCAGCCGGAATACTGGAAAGCGATTCCCGGCAGCGAATACTTTGACGATACGCTGGTATCGGCCTTTTACGGCTGTCTCAAGCCCTCGAAGGAGATCTTTGAGCTGGCGCTGAACAGATTCTCGCTGAAGGCGGAGGAATGCCTGTTTGTGGACGACATGAAGGTCAATGCAGAAGGCGCGGCTGCCGCGGGGCTGATGGGATATCATTTCACAGGCGACGCGGACGCGCTGAGACAGGCAATTCGGACTCTGGGCGTAAATGTGTGATAAAGGAGAAAGAATAATGGGACGTTTTGACGAACAGCTGAAACACTTTGAAAAACTGCTGGAGCAGCAGGCAGCCCGCGTTGAACGGCTGAAGAACGAGGGCGATTTCGTGGATTATTCTTCGCTGGACAAGCTGATCATCGGCGTGGTCGGCGGCGACGGCATCGGCCCGATGATCACCTCTCAGGCGCAGCGCGTGCTCGAGTATCTGCTGGCTGACGACATCGCGGCGGGCAAGATTGAGCTGCGCACCATCGAGGGCCTGACGATCGAAAACCGCGTGGCCGTGATGAAGGCCATCCCGGACGATGTGCTGGAAGAGATCAAGAAGTGCCACGTCATCCTCAAGGGTCCGACCACCACTCCGCAGAAGGGCGATCCGTGGCCGAACATCGAGAGCGCGAACGTCGCCATGAGAAAGGCGCTTGACCTGTTTGCCAATGTCCGCCCTGTCAAGGTGGAGGAGCAGGGCATCGACTGGACCTTCTTCCGCGAGAACACCGAGGGCGAATATGCCCTGGGCAGCTCCGGCATCAACGTAACCGAGGACATGGCCTTCGACTTCAAGGTGACCACCACGCAGGGCACCGAGCGCATCGCGCGCGCCGCGTTTGACTTTGCGAAGAAGAACGGCAAGACCCGCGTCACCGCCGTCACCAAGGCCAACGTCATCAAGACCACCGACGGCAAGTTCCTCGAAATCTGCCGAAAGGTTGCCTCTGAATATCCGGACATCACCTTCGACGAGTGGTACATCGACATCATGACCGCGAAGCTGGTGGACGAGAAGCGCCGCCGCGACTTCCAGGTAGTCGTGCTGCCGAACCTCTACGGCGACATCATCACGGACGAGGCGGCCGAGTTCCAGGGCGGCGTCGGCACGGCGGGCAGCTCCAATCTGGGCAAGCGCTACGCGATGTTTGAAGCCATCCACGGCTCCGCGCCGCGCATGGTGAAGGAAGGCCGCGCTCAGTACGCGGACCCCTGCAGCGTTATCCGCGCCGCGGCCATGCTGCTGAGCCATATCGGAAAGGCGGAGGAATCCGCGAAGCTCATGCGCGCCATCGTCATCTGCTCTCAGGAGGAGAAGAAGCTGGTCATGACCGGACGCGAGGGCGGCGCGACCGCCGAGGCGTTCACCGATTACATCATCGAGACGCTGAAGAAGCTGTAAAACTGCATTATGAATACCGCAGGCCGGCGCGAAGGTGCGTCGGCCTGACTTTTCAGGAGGATGTCATGGAACGGACGGAAGCGGAAAGGCTGTTTGAAAAATGGGTGAGGAAGCTGCGCCTGACGCCCGCGTGGGATATCAGGCTTCAGTTTGTCGAAGACCCTGAATGGCGCAAAACCGGCGATTTCAAAGTGGACTGCGACGACATGAAGGCGATTCTCATGCTCAATGCTGCAAATCCGAAGCAGGAGAATGTGGAGGAGGTCATCGTTCACGAGCTGATGCACCTGAAAATGTATCCGCTCGATCAGGTGACGGAATCCATGATCACCAGCTGCTTTGAGGAAGGTACGCCGGGCTATAGGCTGGCGTACACCCAGTTTTTTACGACGCTTGAGCAGACGGTTGAGGAAATGACGAAATGCTTTCTTCTGGAGTTCGGCGAAAACAGGGAATTGTCGTTCGGGCGGTGCGAAAGACAGAAGTCGTTTGACGAGCTGTATGCCGGGCTGAAATCGCTGAAGTGATATTCTGTCGCGATGAAAAAAGGAAATGAACCGGATGCGGCGAAATAATTGTGTAAGGCGGTCAAGAGATTTGACCGGCAATGTGAAAGGCAGGAGCTGATGCAATATGGCCAAAGAACGCAGCGAGAAATCGGTCGGCGGTCTGTCTTCCCGTGTGTATGATCAGATCCGTGCGGAGATACTGAAGGGCGCGCTCATGCCGGGCGAATCGGTCACCGAGATGAGCCTCGCCAAGACCTGCGGCGTCAGCCGTACGCCGGTGCGCGAGGCGCTTCATCAGCTGGAGCTGGAAGGCCTGGTCGAACTGATTCCCAACAAGGGCGCGGTGATTCTGGGCATCAGCCCGGAGGATATCTGCGATATATACGAAATCCGGGCCATGCTCGAGGGCGGCGCCGCCGAGCGAGCAGCCGAGCGGGCGACCGAGGAGGATATCCGCAGGCTCACCGAGATTCTGGAGCTCACCGAGTTCTATATTGAAAAGGAAAATATGCCGCAGCTGCAGGCGATGGACGGGCAGTTTCATCAGCTGATTTATGAGATGAGCGGCAGCCGCATGTTCCGGAGGGTCCTCAAAGACCTCCATTATTATGTGGGCCTGACCCGGGGCGCGTCGCTCAAGACCGAAGGGCGCGCAGCGCAGTCGGTGAAGGAGCACAAGGCCGTGCTCGATGCCATCGCAAAGCACGACGGAAAAAAGGCCTGCGAGCTGATGACGCGGCATGTGAACAACGCGCTTAAAAACGTGCTGGCAAAGCACCTTCAGAACATCTGAGCGTGAATAAGAAAATACGGAACCGCCGGGCAGGAATGTTTCTTCTTCCGGCGGTTCCGCGTGTTTATGGCTTTTCTTTCAGGCCGAACAGGTCGTTCGGGGTGCATCCGAGCGCTTTGGCCAGCGATACGATATCGCACATTTTCAGCAGCCGCCGGTTGGCGAATATGTCCGTCAGCATCTGTGCGCTCATCCCGGCCCGCTCGGCCACGATGCACTTTTTCATTCCCTTTTCTGCGATCAGGCGCTCTATGGTTTCGGGAACGCCGTGATTCATGGTTGCGATATCCATTCTGTCACCTCCGTAAGTTCGAGAAACATCATCATTTTATGAAAGTATATCGTAGAAATGTGAACTTGTCAATATGCAGGTGCAAACACCGTCAACTCTTCCCATTGACAAGCCAATATCTTCAACCTATAATAATACCGAGGTGATGAGTTTGTTCAAGGACCGTTTGCGTGAAGCGAGGCTGAACCGCAAAATGACGCAGGCAGAGCTTGCCGAGAGGATCGGCGTGGTCAAATCGACGATTGCAGGCTATGAGGCGGGCAGAAGCGAGCCGGATATGGAGAAATTTGCTCTGATCATGTCGGTGCTGAATGTGGACGCCAATTCGCTGCTGAGAGACGAGATGTACGGAGATCATATCGGGCGGGTGGTGCCGACCGACGAGGCGTATCTGATCGCGCTCAAGTATGACGAGCTGGACGATCACGGCAAGCAGATGATCCGCCTTGTGCTTGAAGCCGAACGCAGCCGGACGGAATAATGATATATTTCAGGGAGACGGACCGGAGAAAGGAAGAGAAGCGATGAGATTTCTTAGAAGAATTCTGCTGATTGCGGTCTGCGCGGGAATGCTTGCATGTATGCCGGCAAGCGCCGAGAGCGATGGACGGGACGAGCTGTATCAGCGTATGAAGAACCTGATTCAGGGGGATCCTGCCCTTTTCGCATACGGCGATTACGACGGAGACGGCGTGTTTGAGGCATTTGCCGTGACCGGTGCAACGAACGTCGACGGCGGATGCACGGGAGAGATGTGGTTCGTCAGCCCGATGTTCTGCAATAAGATCGAGGCGAGCCGGAAGTATCTGAGCGCCGGGAGCGTGGGGAGAGACGGCGCGATGCTCTTTATCGCAGAGGAGGCGGGCGAGGGCGGCGCAGTTCCGCATGTATGGGGCGTCAGCGCTGGATATCCTGTTGATCTGCCGGAAGCGGAGTTCGCGGGTCTCACCACGGGCATGCTGCCCGGTGAATTCTTCATGGAGAAGGACAGCTCAGGCGGTCCGGCGGCAATGCGATATTATTTCGGCATGAATGATCTTGTGCTTCGGGAATACGGCGCAATTCCGATTACCGAAGAGGAATTCCGCCTGTTTGACGGAGCAGCCGAAATCCTGGAGAATCAGCGACTTCAGGGCAGAATGCTGACCGATATTCTCTACCGCGTGAACAATGTCATCCATCTGAATTATGTGAGCGGAGAGGTCGCCGTGACGGTAACGGTCCGCTACGACAACTCCTCGGTTACCTTCTGGGAGGAGAGCGAGGGCGCGTATGAAGCTGCGCTCCGTCCGGAAATGGTGCAGTATCCCGTCGGCTTTTCCGCCCCCTCTGGCGAGGCGGATCAGTATGACTGGGCGGCGATGCTGAGCGGACAGCCTGCTGCGACCGAAGCGCCGGCAGCGGGGGAGACCGCGCAGCCTTCGATTATGTCTATCTTTGCATCCATTCTGCAGAGACCGACGGCAGCGCCGACCGAGACGCCGGATGTCGGTCCCACTCAGATTCCGCTGCTGCCCATATTCACCTCAGAGGCGCAGAAGCCGACGGCAGCCCCGACGGCAGCCCCGACGGCAGCCCCGACGGCCGCGCCGACTGCTGAGCCGACTGCTGAGCCGACTGCTGAGCCGACGCAGATTCCGATTCTGTCCATTTTAACTTCTTCTGCTCCGACTCCGACGGCGGCTCCTGCCATTGAGCTGACGGCAGATCCGACGGCGGAAGCGACTGCTATGCCGACCGCAGTTCCGGCGGCTGAGCAGCCCGCGCCGCAGGGCCCCGAGACCTACGGCATGACGCATGTGAAGGCGCATGTGGATCTGGAAGCGCGCGAGGGCGCGGGCGCGGGATTTGCCCGGGTTGCGACGGTGAAGGAAGGCGAGGTGCTGGAGTATCTGGGCATGTGGGAGCCGGACCGTCACGGCGCACTGTGGTACGGCGTGCTGGTTTCGGGCGATCTTGCGTGGGTCTCCGAGGACTGCGTGCATTTCGTCAGCGACGAGGAAGCGGCGGCAGCCATGAAGCCGACGATTTCCGACAACAGCATCAGCCGCTACGCCGGCAGCTTCAAGCTGGAGGTCAGCTCCTACTTTACCGGCAACATCAACGCGGTCAACAGCTCCTGCGCCATGGACAGCGACCTCGTCACGGCATGGAACTCGAACAACCGGATCGAGGGCGAATGGCTGAGAATCTCGGTACGGGACGGCGGCAGATACGAAATCGGCGGTCTGCGCATCGCGCCCGGATACTGGAAGAACAAGGATGTTTACGGCTACAACTCGAGGCCGAGAACGGTCGAAATCTACTGCGACAACCGGTTCGTTCAGTCCTTCGTGCTGAACGACGCAAGGGATTATCAGACGCTCTGGTTCGATGAGCCTGTGGTCGGCTCGTCGGTCAAGATCGTCATTGCGGACGGCTACCGCGGCTCCGCGCACAAGGATTTGTGTATCACCGAGGTAGAACTGCTGGGCGCGGCGGGAACGAGCCTGTCGTCTGAGGTCATCGATGACTGGGGCACGGCGGTGCGCAAGGCGCAGGCGCGCGTGATGAACGGCAAAACGATCGCCAAGGGCGATTACGGCATGCATGTAGTCGGCGTTCAGCTGCTGCTCAGGGACGGCTTCGGCGTGCTGAGCGGCAACGTGGACGGCTCGTTCGGCAGCGGCACTCAGGGCGCGGTTGAGACGCTGGCGGCCCGGATGCGTGCGGAGCTTCCCGACTGCGAGCCGATGCGCACGGGCGTCGTTGACGCGGCGTACTGGAGAAACATGATGGCCTATATGGACCTGATCGGATAAACCGGATTTCAGGGAGCGGGGCGGGCGTTTCATCTTGTAAACGCCCGCTCCTTCGTGTTATAATGATGTGGAAGCGATGAGATTCACAGACAGAAAGGATGTATTCATATGCCGCATATCTTTGGCGCGCGCGCACACGACTATCCCGGAAAGACGCCTGCCGAGCATTTTTCCGCCATTCAGGCCGACGGCATGAGCACCATGCAGCTGGCGATTCCGAAGTCCTTCGGCGCGGCTTATCCGATTCCTCAGGAGCTTCTCGGCGACATCAAGGCGGCGCTCACCGAGCGCGGTATGTGCGTCACGGTGCTGGGCTGCTACATCAACCCCGCCCTTGAGAATGAAGAGGAGCGCCTTGAACAGGTTGCAACCTACATAAAGGCCATGCCCGCCGCACATTTCCTCGGCGCGAAGTGCATCGGCACCGAGACCACCCGCTTCATCGGCACGCCCGAGGAGCATGCCGCCGCCATGGACCGCCTGGTGGACAGCATGAAGCGCATGGCCGCAGCGGCTGAGGAACATGATGTATACATCGGCGTGGAGCCGGTTTCCTCGCATACGCTCAACCGCCCCGAGCGCGTGACCGAGCTGCTGGAGCGCGTCGGCAGCGACCGCATTAAGATCATTTTCGATCCGATCAACCTGATCATGAAGTGCGACATGGAGGATCAGGCGGGCTTTATCAGAAAGTGCAGGGAGACCTTCGGGGATAAGATTGTCGCCATCCATGTCAAGGATTTCCGCTTCGACGAAAACGGCAGAAAGGCCGAAGCGCCGATGTTCGAAGGCGAATTCGACTGGGCGGCCTTCGTAAAGGAGTTTGCCGGACAGGAGCTTTCCTGGATCCGCGACGAGGGCGCTGCCGGGCAGAACAAGGCCGAGTTCGACCGCCTGAAGCAGATGATTGAAGAGGCGCGCGTCTGAGAATAAGCACTTTTTCAACTGTTTACGAAAAGCCTCCTTCAAACGGCTCTTTCGGCGTTTTTTTGCCGGTTTTTCTCACAGTCATCTTAACATCGCTGATTTATAATAGAGATGTTGGTTGAACATACTCACATTCGCAGGGAGGAATATTACCATGGAGAACCTGAAGCTGGTCTATACCGGAAAAACCAAGAACGTATACGCTCTGGACAACGGCAACTATCTGCTGAAGTTCAAAGACGACTGCACCGGCAAGGACGGCGTATTTGATCCGGGCGAGAACTCCGTTGGCCTGACCATCGACGGCGTCGGCGACGTCAACCTGCGCATGTCCATCTATTATTTCGAGAAGATCAATGCCGCCGGCATCCGCACCCACTATGTAAAGGCGAATCTGGACGACACCACCATGGAAGTCAAGGCTGCCAAGCCCTTCGGCAAGGGTCTGGAAGTTATCTGCCGCCACAAGGCCGTCGGCAGCTTCCTGCGCCGCTACCGCGACTACATCGAGGAGGGCGCCGACCTGCCCGCCTATGTCGAGATGACCTTCAAGAACGACGCGCTGGGCGATCCGCTGGTCACCAAGGAAGGCCTGATCGCGCTGAACGTCATGACCGACGAGCAGTATGAGGCCATGAAGAAGATGACCCAGGACATCACCCAGATCATCGCCGACGATCTGAAGGAAAAGGGCCTGGTTCTGTATGACATCAAGTTCGAGTACGGCTATGACGCCGATGGCAACGTCATGCTGATCGACGAAGTTGCTTCCGGCAACATGCGCGTCTACAAGGACGGCAAGTATGTCGATCCCATGACCCTGAACAAGCTGTTCTTCGCGTAAGAAACAGATCCTTTCGCGCCTGAACGGAGCTGGACGCTTCGTTCGGGCGTTTTTCTTTTGTTGAAGAATACGTGAG
>JAFQQU010000138.1 GCA_017410445.1 Clostridia bacterium
ATTCGGGCATGCAGGCGATAGAGGAGGCGCTGCGGGCGGATGATTTGCTGCTGCCGCCGGCATTCACGGATGAATGGAGGGCATACGCCGCCTCCCTGATGCGCGGAACCGAGCCGGGCGGGGAGACGAAGGAGGCGTATGAACTGCTCAGGCAGGCGCTGGGGGGAGAGATGGACGAGTAGAAAAAGCGCGCTCCGGCGGGACGCCGGGCGCGCGGCGGAGCGTTGACGGATGCCGATCAGGCTTCGGGCATCCGGAAGGATTCGAGGAAGGGACGGGCGATTGCTTCCATGATATCGGTCGTGAAGGTTGAGGCATTGCAGGTCAGCGTGATGCAGTAAACAGTACCGTTTTTGCAGGCGATATACTGGCTGATGTGCAGCGGGATGGAATTGCTCTTCAGCCGGGCGCTGACGCGGAGAAATTCGGTTTCTCCGATGCATATGATCGAGCCGGAATCCTGAAATTCAACGTCGTCATAGGCGCTGAAGTTGTTTTGGACGGCTTTTTTGTAGAAGGGGGCGAGTGAATGAATGTCCTCATCAGCGCCGGCCAGCTCGGTGACGACGTTGATATTGGCCATGCCGCCCGTCTTGATTGCCATCATGATGTTGTGATCCTTGAGCCGCGCGGCCCACTGGGCGGGCATGCGGGGATCGGCGAAGGTGAATTCATCTTTTTCGACCTGATCGAGAATGGTGATGATGCTTTCCCGGTCGATGACCAGCCAGTCTTCGGGTATGCTCATACCGTAGCCGTGATCCGCATGCATATAGGGGACGGTGACTTTCTCCCTGGCTTCGGGCGGAGAGAAGGATTCAAGGAAGGGAATGGCCGCTTCTTCGATTTCGTCCATGGACAGCGGCGCAGCTTCTCCGCCGCCGGAGGTGAAGGCAAGGTAATATCCAATGCCGTCGTGCGCTGCGATATACTGGACGGCGCTCATCGGCTGCCCCTGTATCTCGTAGGATACGGCGATCCTGAGAAAGTCGGTATTGCCGAAGGTGACAATTGAGCCGGAATCCGTCCATGTCAGGCGGTTGAAGGAGGAAAGCGAGGCGCTCAGCGAGGCCAGAATCGCCGGTGCGAGCGTTTCGATGTCTGTATCAACGCCGAAGTCTTCCGGACCGATGACCAGATTCAGCGATCCGTCCTGCAAAAAGGCGATGGTGACCAGGGTGCCGTTCAGCTGTGCATAGAAGGAGCGAAGCTGCTGATCGGAGATGACGCCTTTTCCGTCCGACAGATCGTTCATCATGGATGTGACAATGGATTCGTCCAGAAGAAGCCAGCCATCAGGTGGCGTAAGGCTGTAGCCGAGAACGGAATGAATATATGTGTTCTGCTCTGCAGGGGAATCGGTTTCTGCGAGGACGGGCGAGGCGAGGCACAGAAGAACCAGAAAAAGCGATATCAGCCTGCGCATGGATAGGCCTCCTTTGTGAGAAGATATGAAAACAGTATACGGCATAACTGTTTGAAAAACAAGTGTGGAAGGCCCGTTTTGCCCTGTGTTTGTAAAAAATCAGTTGACATGCGGCGCGCGGTCTATTATAATGAAATGTGTACCTTTGTACATATAAATAAAAGGAGCGTGTGTCAGCATGAAAGTGCCTTTTGAAATCAATCTGAAGGATCAGGTTGCCGTTGTTACCGGCGGCGGCGGAATTCTCTGTTCTGACTTCTCCCATGCGATCGCTGCCTGCGGCGCTAAGGTTGCCGTTCTGGATCTGAATCTTGAGGCGGCTCAGAAGGTCGCCGACAGCATCGTTGCCGAAGGCGGCGTTGCTATCGCTGTAAAAGCCAATTGTCTGGAAGCCGAAAGCCTGCAGGCTGCCCATGAGGTCGTTCTTGAGAAGCTCGGCCCCTGTGATATCCTGATCAACGGCGCCGGCGGCAATAATCCCCGCGGCACCACCGACGACGAGCAGTTCGACGCCAAGGTCGAAGGCATCAAGACCTTCTTTGACCTCGATCCCGCCGGCGTTCGCTTCGTATTCGATCTGAACGTTATCGCTGCTCTCCTGACCACTCAGGTATTCGCGAAGGACATGATCGGCCGCGGCGGCAACATCCTGAACGTTTCTTCCATGAATGCGTTCCGCCCGCTGACCAAGATCCCCGCCTACTCCGGCGCGAAGGCTGCCGTCAGCAACTTCACCCAGTGGCTGGCCGTATACTTCGGCAAGAGCGGCATCCGCGTAAATGCCATCGCTCCCGGTTTCTTTGTAACCAACCAGAACCGCGCTCTGCTGTTTGACGCCGAGGGCAATCCCACCGCGCGTACCGGCAAGATCCTGCGCGGCACGCCCATGGGCCGCTTCGGCGAGTCCAATGAGCTGCTGGGCGCTCTGCTGTTCCTGCTGAGCAACGAAGCTTCCGGTTTCATCACCGGTATCGTGCTGCCCGTTGACGGCGGCTTCTCTGCCTACAGCGGAGTCTAAGCAAAATCTGGCGAGCCGGACTGATGTGCACGCGCGTGAGCGGAAGCGTTTGCTCTCCGTCAGGCGCGTGCGTGTCTGTATGTCCCGAATGAATTTACTCATCTACAGAAGGAGTCGTTTTTCATGAAAAACTCTGGCGAACGCCGATCAATCTTCAAGAAGGGCAAGGGACGCGCTTTCCTCAAATTCCTTCTTGACGAGCTGATTCTGATCGCTGTGGTCAGCGTATGCTACCTGTTTTTGCTGCAGGGAGATCTTTCGGCGTTTCTGCCCACGCCGGTGAGCAAGGCCCCGGTTTCCACTCCGAGCGCTGTTCCGGCCACGGCAACGCCCGCGCCGACTCCGGTTGCGACCATCGCGCCCACTCAGGCTCCGACGCCCGCCCCTTCCGGCACGCCGGTTCCCTATGAGGCGCTCAGTCTGCCTGTAGGTGAGGATGCGCCCGAAGCGCCTGCGCTGCCGGATGCGTCGCTCAAGCTCGGCATGAACGAATACCGCGCCTTTACTGACGCCGGACAGAATGTTCTGGTCATCGGCGGCCATGCGTTTATCGAGGGGCTGGACGCGGCCAAGAGCGATATCTATCTGCTCATTGCCGACGCCGAAGAGGGCTATGCTATCGAAATGTATAAGGCGGTCAGCGCGCCGGAAACGGCCAATCTCTCCTTTGAGGAAAGCAGCGGAGCCAATCTGTCCAATGCGTTCTTCACGGCGAAGATCGATGTGTCCGAGTATGAGGATGCGTCGTACATGCTGAGCGTCGTGGTCGTGAATGAGGACCGCGTGGAGATGAACTACTTCGATACGCGCCCCTTCCATTTCCGCATTGTCGGCGGCATGCTGACGGTGGAGGAATAATCCGGCTGGGGATAAAGTGAATATGCTTATGAGCGGGAACGTGCGTGCGCGTTTCTGCTCTTTTCATATGCCTCCGGGAAGCATATGAATGGCTTGCAAAACATGCGTTTTTGAGGTATTATATTATAGGATAAAATTAGGGATATAAGACCATGCATCCGGAGGGTATGATATATGGAAAAGATCAGAACAACCGTCAGAATCGCCGGCAAGGACTACACCATGTCCGGCTACGACAGCGAAGATTACGTTCGCCGGGTCGCGCTCCATGTGGACCGCAAAATCCGCGAACTGAGCATGACCACGCGCATGTCCTCGCAGGACGTCGCCGTGCTGACCGCCGTGCTCAATGCCGATGAAATGCTCAAGGCTCAGGATGAAAACACCCGTCTGCGCCGCGAAATGGAAGCGCTGCAGGCTGAAATCGACCGGCTGAAGGATAAGCTGGCTGAATCGGGAGAGGAATAATCATGACGATGGAATTGCTCGCGCCGGCCGGGACGTATGAATCCCTGGTCGCTGCGGTACAGAACGGCGCAAATGCCGTTTATCTGGGCGCGCAGGCGCTCAATGCCCGGGCGGGCGCGGGAAACTTCGGTCCGGATGAGCTGTGCCGTGCGGCGGATTATGCCCATGAGCGCGGCGTGAAGATCCATGTGACCGTGAATACGATGGTCCGGCAGGATGAAATGAAGCTGCTGGACGACGTCGCGCGTCAGCTGGCCCGTGCCGGCGTCGATGCGGCGATTGTGCAGGACTTCGGCGTTGCGGCGCAGCTTAGAGAGCGGCTTCCGTCGCTGTCCCTGCATGCCAGCACGCAGATGGCCGTTCACAACCGTCAGGGCGCGGAGCTCTGCCGGGAGATGGGCTTTGACCGGGTCGTGCTGGCGCGGGAGATGAGCTATCAGGAAATCGGCGAATGCGCGGGACTGGGCATCGAGACCGAGGCGTTCGTTCACGGTGCGCTGTGCGTCGCCTGCAGCGGTCAGTGTCTGATGTCCAGCCTGGTCGGCGGACGCAGCGGAAACCGCGGCCAGTGCGCGCAGCCCTGTAGGCTTCCGTGGCGGCTGGACGGCGCGGTGAAGGCGGGCGGATATCTGCTCTCCACGCGCGATCTGCAGTCTCTGAACGGCCTCATGGCGCTCCGAGAGGCCGGCGTCAGCAGCCTGAAGATCGAAGGCCGGCTCAAGCGGCCCGAATATGTGGCGACGGTCACGAAGGTGTACCGCGAGGCGCTGGATATTCTGGAAAGCTATGACGAATATGAGGCGGACGAGGATGCGCTGAAGGAGCTGCGGCAGATTTTCAACCGCGGCGGCTTCACGCAGGGCTATGGCCCGGGCGCGGTCGATAAGGAAATTATGTATTCGCTCCGCCCCAACAACATCGGCGTTGAAGCGGGCCGCGTTCAGAAGGGCCGGATTCTGCTGCTGGACGACGTTGAAAACGGCGATGTACTCGCGCTCCGCGGCCGTGACGGCACGGACATTCCGCTGAAGAGCCTGTCCGGCGCGGCAGGCCAGACGGTGCCTGTGCCGCTGCCTAAAGAGGCGGGCGAGGGCGCAATCGTCTACCGGCTGTCCTCCGAGGCACAGCTGCGGGCGGCCCGGGAGAGCGTCAACGGCGAACACAGGAAGGATTATATCGCGGGCATGCTGTTTGCGCATGTCGGACAGCCGATGAAAATCGTCGTTGCAGACGGCGAGCGCAGCGTGGTGAAAGAGGGCGGAATCGTCGAAAAGGCGACCGGAAAGCCCGCAGACCTCGCGCGCATCCGCACGCAGCTGGAAAAAACCGGCTCCACGCCGTATGAATTCCTCGATCTGTCGCTCGATGTGGAGGCGGACGCCTTCCTTCCGGCCTCGGCGCTCAACGAACTGCGCAGGCTGGCGCTGAGCGAGCTGTCCGGGCTCAGGATGAAGGAGCGGCGCGGCTGCGAGAATCGTCTGAAGCCGGAAACGCCGGTGGAGGATGAGGAGCCGAAGGCGGAAGAGACCCGGCTGTCCGTTCAGTCGGCCGATATGGAGGTTCTGAAGCGGGCAGGCAAATGGGGCGCGGACCGGCTGGTGTATGCGCCCGAGGATATTACCGATGAAGGGCTCGAGCAGGCTGCGGCGCACGGTCTCCGCGTGACGCTCGCGCTGCCGTATGTCGTTCCGAGCGACGCGCTCGACCGGCTCAACGGCTGGACATGGAAATATGAGGATCTGATCGAAGGCGTCATCGTGCAGAATGTCGGCCAGATGATCATGGAATGGCCGGGCGAGGTGCAGGCAGGCGAGGGCCTGAATCTGGCCAACCGAGCGGCGCTTAAGCAGGTGCGCGGGATGCACTGCGGCGACTACACGCCCTCGGTTGAGCTCAACTGCGGCCAGCTCAGAGAGATGGATCAGGGCGGCGGCGCACGCGAACTGGTTGTCTACGGCCGGCTTCAGCTGATGCTGCTCAGGCATTGCCCGATCCGCGCGCGCAACAACGGCGCGCACGACGCATGCCATCGCTGTGATGCGGTATCCGATGAGGAGAAGATGAACGCGCATGCGCTCATCGACCGCCGCGAGACCAGGTTCCCGCTCAGACGGCAGAAGACGCCGGGCGGCTGCATCGTGAAGGTCATGAACAGCGTACCGCTGTGCCTTCTCAAGCGCGGCGGCAAGCTGCCGAACGCGAAGGGCTGGCGCGTCATTCTGACCGATGAGAGCATCGGGCAGGCCGAAGCCATCGTACGCATTCACCGCATGGCGCTGGATGGGGAAAATGTCCGCGAGTGCCGCGAATGGGAACTGATTGAAGAAATGCAGACCACGACCGGCCACTATTTCCGGGGCGTGGAATAAACCGACTAAACAACACAGGGAATTGATACCCCAAGACAGGGAGTGAGAATTATGCAGGAGCGCAATCTGCGCGTTCTGGAATTTACGAAAATCCGGGCGATGCTGAAGGAGCTGGCCGTATCCGAGCTGGGCAAGGAGCGGATTGAAGCGCTTTCGCCGTCCTCCGATCCGGAAACGGTCAGAAAATGGCAGCAGGAAACCGATGAAGCTTCCATCGTCGTAGCATATACCGGCGGCAATCCGATCGTGTACTTCACGGACGTGCGTGCGCACCTGAAGCGCGCGGCGGTCGGCGCAACGCTGAGCCAGAAGGCGCTGCTGGAAGTTGCGGGCGTGATGAGCGCGTCACGCGCTGTGAGGAGCGCGCTGGTGACCGACCGCGAAAACACGCCTCTGATCACCGAAATGGCGGCCGGACTTGCGACCAACCGTCCGCTGGAGGAAGATATCCATGACGCGATCCTGTCTGAGGACGAGATCAGCGATCATGCCAGCCCCGAGCTGTACGATATCCGCCGCCACATCCGCCAGTGCAACGACCGCGTCCGAGAGAAGCTGAATTCGATCATCCACAACCCGAACATGCAGAAATATCTGCAGGATTCGCTGATCACCCAGCGCAACGGCCGCTACGTCATTCCGGTCAAGGCCGAATGCCGTCAGTTCATTCAGGGCCTGATTCACGATCAGTCGGCCAGCGGCGCAACGCTGTTCATCGAGCCGATGGGCGTCGTCGAGGCGGGCAACGATCTGAAGCAGTGGCTTTCCAAGGAGCATGCGGAAATCGAGCGGATTCTGCAGGCGCTGTCCCTGCGGGTTGCGCCGGACGCCGAGCCGCTTGCGCACAATCTGGATGTGCTGGCCGAGCTGGATATGATCTTTGCCAAGGTGTATCTGGGCAAGGAGATGCGCGCCGTCGCGCCCAAGCTCAACACCGAGGGCCGCATCAACATCATCAAGGGCAGACATCCCCTGATCGACCCGGAGAAGGTCGTTCCGTCCAATCTGTGGATAGGCAAGGAATTCACCACGCTGGTCGTCACCGGCCCGAATACCGGCGGCAAGACCGTTACGCTGAAGACCGTGGGCCTTCTGACGCTCATGGCGCAGGCGGGTCTTCTGATTCCGGCGGCGCTGGGCACCGAGCTGGCGATTTTCGACGAGGTATTTGCCGATATCGGCGACGAGCAGAGCATCGAGCAGTCGCTGTCCACCTTCTCTTCGCACATGACCAACATCGTCTCGATTCTAGACGCGGTGACTGCGAAATCGCTGGCTCTGTTCGATGAGCTGGGCGCGGGCACCGACCCGACCGAGGGCGCGGCGCTTGCCATGTCGATTCTTGAAAAGCTGCGCGAGATGGGCGTCACCACGCTGGCAACCACGCACTACAGCGAGCTGAAGGCCTACGCGCTGTCCACCAAGGGCGTTGAGAACGCGTCGGTTGAGTTCAACGTAGAGACGCTTCGGCCGACCTACCGGCTGAGCATCGGCGTCCCGGGCAAGTCGAATGCATTCGAGATTTCGAGAAAGCTGGGCCTGCCGGAGAACATCATTCAGAGCGCCAATGAAAAGCTGTCGCATGACCAGATCAAGTTTGAGGACGTCATTGCGAATGCTGAATATCACCGTCAGGTGGCGGAAAAAGAGAGGAAGCTGGCGGAAGAGGCGCATCTTGAGACGCAGCGGCTGCGCGACGAAGCGGAGAAGCTGCAGAAGCAGATTGCCGACCAGCGCGACAGCATGATCCGCAAGGCCAAGGAGGATGCGCGCAAGGTGCTTCTGAAGGCGCAGCGCGAATCCGAGCAGATCATCTCCGAACTCAAGAAGGCCAAGAGCGGCATGCAGCTCAAGGAGCATGAGCTTCACGCCATGCGCGGAAAGCTTCAGGGCACGATGGACGAGATGAGCGACGGGCTGAAGAAGCAGACGCCCGACGCCGGCGAGATTCCGAAGAACCTGAAGCCGGGCGAGACGGTCGAGCTGACGCAGCTCGGCACCAAGGGCACCATCCTGTCCGTTCCGGACGCCAAGGGCGAGGCAATGGTTCAGGCCGGCATCATGAAGATGAAGATTCATGTATCCCAGATGCGCCGCGTCGCCGAGGAGGAGAAGCCGAAGAAGAAGGCGCCCGGCGGCAAGGTTGCGCTGGCGGAGAAGCAGGTTTCCATGGAATGCGACGTGCGCGGCATGAATGTCGAGGAGGCCATTCTGGCGGTCGATCTGTATCTGGACAACTGCATCATGCATTCGCTCAAGCAGGTTCAGATCATTCACGGCAAGGGCACGGGCATCCTCAGAAGCGGCATTCAGGCGCATCTTAAAAAGCATCGCGCCGTTCAGGAGTTCCGTCTTGGCCGATACGGCGAGGGCGAGGACGGCGTAACGGTCGTAACGCTGAAATAAATAGGAGAAGGGGGCGGCATGCATGGTGATCCGGGCAATGGAAACGAGGGATTACCGCGCGTACTGCGCCCTTCTTTCCGAAGTGCACGGCATGCACGCCGGAAACCGGCCGGATATCTTCAAGGAGGTTCTGGTCCTGCCCGGCGAGGCGGATTTTTCACAGATGATATCGGATGAAAAATGCGTCTGTCTGGCGGCGGAGGCGGACGGCGAGGTCGTTGGCATGTGCCTGATGGAAATCCGCATGCCGAGGGCGGCGCATGTTCATCACAGGCAGATCGGGTATATTGATGATCTGTGCGTCAGGAGCGACATGCGGGGCCGGGGGATCGGCTCGAAGCTGTATGAGGCGATGAAGGAGAGAGCGCGGGAACTGGGCCTCGTCCGGATGGAGCTGATGGTCTGGGCGTTCAACGAGCGCGCAAAGCGATTTTATGAAAGGCTGGGCATGAACGTGCGCAGCTGTACGATGGAGGAACGGCTGTGAGCAAGGGAGTTACCGTTCAGTATCTGCAGAAATACATCCGGGCGAAGGATTATCACGAGGACCCGGGCAGGGAATTTTTTCTGAAGCTGACCGAGGAGGTCGGCGAGCTGGGCCGCGCCATCCGCAAAAACGCCCGCGCCGAGGACCTTGAGCACATCAAGGGCACAATCGAGGAAGAGCTCTGGGACGTGATGTATTACACGCTGGCGCTGGCCAACCTGTACGACGTCGATCTGGAAAAGGTCATTCCGGCGAAGGAGGCCATCAATGCTGAAAAATACTATACCCCCGAAGAACTCCGGTACAAGCCGGAATGAGCGGCATGAGATCATCCGGGCAGATGCATCTGATCTCAGAGAATGGATGGATCTGGCCGTTCGTGTGAAGGACAGTTTCCCGGGCTTTGAGGAAGAGAGCTACCGGGAAACGGTTCTGCGCAACATGGCGCGGGGGTCTGCGCTGTGTGTGCGGATCGGCGGAAACATGGCGGGAATTCTCCTGTATTCGGTGAAGCACGGGTGCCTTTCGTATATGGCGGTCGCGCCGGAATACCGGAGAATGGGCGTCGCCGGCTCGCTGATCGAAAAAATGCTTGAAGAAACCGAGGGCGATATCTGGGTGGATACCTTCCGGGCGGACGACCCGATGGGAGATGCGCCCAGAGCGCTTTACAGGAAGTTTGGATTTGAAGAAGGAGAGCTGCTGGAGGATTTCGGATATCCCTGTCAGCGGTTTGTGAAAAAGCGGGGTGAACGGAATGAATAAACTGAAAATACTGGTTGTGGACGATGACCCGAACATTCTGCAGCTGATTACGCTGTATCTGACCAAGGAGGGCTTCGACGTCGTTCAGGCCAAGCAGGGCGATGAAGCGGTCAGGCTGTTCAAGAGCGCGCCGCCGAATCTGGTTCTGCTGGATATCATGCTGCCGGTGATGGACGGATGGCAGGTCTGCCGGGAAATCCGCAAGGTATCGAATATCCCGATCATCATGCTGACGGCAAAGGACGAGACGTTTGACAAGGTCCTCGGGCTGGAGCTGGGCGCGGACGACTATATCGTCAAGCCGTTCGACACCAAGGAGCTGGTCGCGCGCATTAAGGCCGTTCTCAGGCGCTTCCAGGCGGTGGATACGCCCGACAAGGAGCTGTCCTTCCCGGGGCTGACGATCAACATCAGCCAGTACACCGTCACCTATATGGGCCGCCAGATGGAGATGCCGCCCAAGGAGCTGGAGCTGCTGCATTTTCTGGCCAGTCATCCCAACGCGGTGTTTACCCGGGAGCAGCTGCTCGAGCAGGTGTGGGGCTATGACTTCTTCGGCGATTCGAGAACGGTGGACGTTCATATCAAGCGGCTGCGCGACAAGCTGGTCGGCGGCGATGAACTGGGCTGGAACATCAAGACGGTATGGGGCGTCGGCTACAAGTTTGAGGTGAAATAGCGGGTGAAAAATACGCTGTTCTGGCGGCTGTTCTGGGCGTTTGTGGGCACACTGATTATGACGGTGCTGGTGCTGACCTTCACCATGGTCACCCTGATGCGCGCAGAGCGGCAGAGTGCCTATGAAGCCGAGGTCCGCATGCAGGCGCGCGACGTCGCCGGGCTTCTTCAGATGCGGGATATGAACTCCGCATGGATGCTGAATCCGGCTTCGGGCACGACTGTCCAATGGAAAATCGACGAAATCCGGGAAAACTACGGCGCGGAAGTATGGCTGGTCAATGCCAACGGCAGCTATGCCGTGGTCGGCTCGGAGAAATACGGAGAGCAGATCACCGAGCAGCATGTGCTCGAGCAGATCTGGCGGGTACTGTCCGGCTACGAAATCCGCGTCCAGGGCCTTTTGGACGAACTGGGCGACAGCATGGTGACCATCGGCGTTCCGTGGTACGGGAGCGGCATGTTCTCGGGCCGCGTCATGGGCGCGGTGCTGCTGCATATCAGCGTGGATTCCCTGAAGGTGGACTATTCGGATCTTGTGCGCTATGCGATTGTCGCGGGCGTTGTCGCCATGATGATCGGCACGCTGCTGGCATGGCTGATTGCGCGCAGGCAGTCTCAGCCGCTGAAGGCGATCAACGAGGCGGTTACTGCCTTTGCGGGAGGCGATTTTGAGCGGCGGGTGGAGATTCGCGGCGACAACGAGATGACGCAGCTGGGCGCGTCGTTCAACAAGATGGCGGAGGAGATCAGCAATCTCGATCAGTCGCGCAGGAATTTCGTCGCCAATGTATCGCATGAGCTGAGGTCGCCGATGACCTGCATTCAGGGATATGTTCAGGGCATGATGGACGGGACGATTTCCGATGAGGAGCGGCCGAAATACCTTCAGACCGTGCTATCCGAGACGCAGCGGCTGACCAAGCTGGTCGGCGAGCTGCTGGACCTGTCCCGGTTTGAATCGGGCAAAATCCCGATGAACATGACCGTGTTCGACGTGGACGAGCTGATTCTGAGCGTTCTGTTCAAATACGAACAGAAGATCGAGGACAAGGAAATCATGGTGGATATTGCGTTCAGGGAGCAGCCCTGTTATGTGCGCGCGGATGCCGACCGCATTACGCAGGTTGTGACCAATCTGATCGACAACGCGGTGAAATTTACCCGGGAGGGCGGTCAGCTGACCGTATGGACGCATGCGGTGGATTCTCTGGCGTATGTCACCATCAAGAACGAGGGCACCGGCATACCGGCGGAGGACCTGCCGTTCATCTTTGAGCGGTTTTACAAGGTGGACAAGGCGCACACCTCGGGCAAGGGAACCGGCCTCGGGCTGTCGATTGTCAAGAAGATTCTCGAGCAGCATGAACAGAATATCACCGTATCCGCCTCCGGCAGCATGACGAGCTTCATGTTCACGCTGGAGAAGGCGGACGGAAAGAAAGAGGGGACTGTATGAGAGAGCGGAAAAGGATTCTGACCATACTGACGGCGGTTCTGCTGGTGGCCGTACTGGGCATTTTCGGCCCGGCGCAGGCGGAAACCGTGACCAAGGATATCATTTATTCGTCCGCCAATCCGGTTCCGGAAATCGCGGCGCGGGTCCGTCCGGCGGTGGTTCTGGTGCTGTCGAAGAAGCAGGCGTGGAGCCAGTCCCGCGGCCGGTGGGATGAGACCATCGGCTCGGGCTCGGGCGTATACATCGACGAGCGGGGTTACATTGTCACCAATTATCACGTCGTGGAGAATGCCGACATCGTGACTGTGGAGCTTCTGGACGGCACCGAGCTTGAGGTTGAGCAGGTGCTGAGCGATGAGAGCACGGACATTGCGCTTCTGAAGATTGCAGGCCCGCTGGAAGGCGTTGAGCCGGTTCCGCTGGGTGATTCGGACGCGCTGGTCATCGGCGAGCTGGCGATTGTCATCGGCAATCCCGGCGCGCTGACGGACGTTTATCCGGGCACGGTGACGGCGGGCATCATTTCCGGTCTGGACCGCGAGAACGTGAACGCGGGCAACTTCTCCCGCGCGGTCAACGTCATTCAGATGGACGCGGCCATCAACGGCGGCAACAGCGGCGGCGCTCTGCTGAACGCGCGGGGCGAACTGGTCGGCATCCCGACGCTGAAGATCGACATGACGTATTACGGAACGTCGATTGAGGGATTGGGATTTGCGATCCCGGTCAATCTGGTACGCGATGTAACGGCCAGCCTGATTGAGCACGGCAAGGTGCTCAGACCCCGCATGGGCGTTTCCGTGGCCGATTTTGCCGGTCCGGACGATCCGCTGCCCAAGTTCCCGCCGTCCGGCGTGCAGGTGCTGGAGGTCGAGGAAGGGACGCCTGCGGAAGCGGCCGGCGTCGAGATGTATGACATTATCACGCACATCAACGGCACGCGCGTGAACAACTACACGCAGATGAGCTCGCTGCTGGACCGTCACATGGCCGGCGACACGATTACCCTGACCGTATACCGCTGCTATGACCCGGTGAGCGCACAGCTGATCGAGTTCGACAAGCGCCAGTCGCTGGATCTGAACGTCGAGCTGAAGCTGATCGACTGACGGCGGGCCGGCAATGGGAGAAAACGATGAAAACAATTGTTGTGCAGGGTGCTGTGACCGGCGAACTGCTTGAGCTAAAGAGGTATTTTCCGGATGGAATTCAGACAGAGGTCAACGGATATGCCTTCTATGAGACAGAGCTGAACGGATACAAAGTTGTTGTTTCGAAAACCGGCGTAGGTATCCTGAATGCTGCGATATCAACAATGACGGCGATTGAAGCGTATCATCCAGACTGCGTGATCAATCAGGGCACAGCGGGTGGACATACGAGGGATATGCAGTACGGGGATATCGTGATTGGCGCATCGAGCGTGTATCTGAACAACATGAGGATGCCGCTTAAGGGGCCGGGCGAGGGCAGCAATGCGCTTGCATGGCGGCCGGGACGTTCGAATACGATTGAGATCGGTGCGGATGAGCGGCTGATCGAAGCGGCAAAGGCCGTGCTGCATGATGGAAGAGTAATTGTCGGGAAACTGGGCGCAGGGGATATATTCTCACGCGAGGCAGACCGGATCGACTGGCTGCATGAGCAGATGGGGCATCTGTGCGAAGATATGGAGAGTGTGGCTGTGTATAAGGCATGCGCGGCCTGCAATGTGCCTGTGCTGGGGGTAAGAATCATATCTAATAATGAACTGATCGGTCCGAGAGATGATGATGAGATGTACAGGCTGGCGCAGATTAAGCTGCAGAAGTTCATCCGAAAGCTGCTTGGAATACTATGTGGAGAGGAATAAGAACGATGAAATTCAAGAACGAAAAGCTCAAGAACATCCTGACTACCATCCTGCTGCTGGCATTCGGCGCGGCGGTGCTCGGATTCTTCTATGTGCCGCAGAAGATCGAGGAATACCAGTGCAATCAGTTTGCCAAGCCGCTGTTCAGCCATCCGCTGCCGGAAAATTCCTATTCGGTGCAGGCGTCTTCTGTGCGCGACGACAACGGCGGCACGACGGCTGCGGCAATCATCGGCACGCAGCTGACGGAAGAGGAGCTGTACGAGTTCTATGCCGACACCGAATATGCCCCGGCAAAGGAGGGCGAGGTTGTCGAGCTGAACGTCAAGGCGTTGGACGAGGATAGCGTGAAGGTGCTGAGAGACGCGGGCAAGTACAGAAGCGAGGACAAGTATTACTTCGTGTATATTTACAGCAGCAAAGCGGAATAAGCAATGGACAGCAGGGGCATGCAGTGTTATGCCACTGCTGTTTTTGGTTGCACGATAGGGGTGAGGGCTGAATATGGAATTTGCATATTCACAGTATGTGTATCAGTGTTTGATACTGCCTTTGGTGATTGCGGCTGGCCTGTGCTGTGCAAGCGTTTCCGGAGTATACAAAGTGTTTCGGCAAGTTCGGAAGGCGCAGGGGTTGGAAATTATGATGGGGGCAGCGGGGATTTTTCTGCTGGCGGCGCTGGCATTTATGCATATCGGTGTGCTGAGGAATGGCGGAATCCATCTGCTGACGGAAAGAGAAACCGATGCACAGGCCGCATCGGGTAAAATTGAAAAAGTTCAGCAGCTTACGGAGTGGCAGTTTTACAATAAATACGGGGATGCGGTAAGCTTTGAGATTGATGGGGAACGATATCACGTGTTTTCTCTGGGGAATATAGAAAAAGGCGATGATGTGGAGATAACATATCTGCCGGAAAGCAGGTATGTATTGAGCGTTCGATTGAAAGCGCCAAAGCAATGAGCCGCCGCTCCGCGGTGCGCGTTCCTCCGGCGCAGGAATGACCGGATATTTTCGTTTTCCCGAAAACGAAAATATCTGTCATGTCCTGCTTGTCGGAGCCGCCTGCGGCGGACGCGCAGTTACTGGCCCGCCCCGACTATGCTCCCACGGAGATGGGTATATATTGAAGCGTTTAAGGCCCCCACGATTCTCTGTGTCGGGGCGGGCGAACAGGTTCGGACGATATCGGCAGGCAGATTAGAACGGCTCTGATTTATGGCCGGTCAGGTTGTGATGTGTTCTGCAGCGAGCTATGAGAAGGGCTACGGCCTCCGGCGGCTCAAGGGACCAGTC
>JAFQQU010000139.1 GCA_017410445.1 Clostridia bacterium
AACATCGCGGGGTAGAGCAGCCTGGTAGCTCGTCGGGCTCATAACCCGGAGGTCGAGGGTTCAAATCCCTCCCCCGCAACCATCATGGCGGCGTAGCTCAGTTGGCCAGAGCATTCGGTTCATACCCGGAGTGTCAGCGGTTCGAATCCACTCGCCGCTACCATGAGAAAACAGTGCAGATCGAAAGATCGGCACTGTTTTTCTTTGCATATAGCGTACAGGAAAACAGCACGGGTTGGTTTGCGGGAAGTCAGCTTTTCGTTTGCACTTTTGTCCGCTTCCTGCCGACGGTCCTCTCCTGAATGGACGCAGCGGTTGAAGACAGCTTTTTTATTATACAAACAGAATGATTGCTTTGGTGACAAGCGTGGCAGGATATGCTATAATTGATTTGCACTTTGGCACAAATAACCTGAAATGAGAAATTATGCATCAGCAGATTTGAAGCGCCGCTTTGGGCTCAATGAATAATACCGCTTGCTCTTCGGGCGTTCATTTTATTCGCTCGGCATATAATATTCTTCACGAACCGTACAGGAGGATTGTTATGACACATTTGTATGGAGACGGTGTTCATGATGATACTATCGCAATTCAGGAGAGAATTGACAATGCAGGATGCGAATTGATTCTTCCGCCGCCCCAAACATATTATCTGATTTCCCACCCCCTTGAACTCCCCTCGAATTTCAAATTATGCTTGCCTCGTTTTGCGGAAGTGCGATTGGCAAAAAATTCGAATTGCGTCATGCTGAAAAATAAAACGGTGACAGATCGCAAAGAGAGAACTCTCGAATTGTATGGAGCCGAAATTGCCAAGAGAAGCGAAATGCTGGTATATGACTATATCAACGAATATTCTCCGGATTCGCCGTGTTATAATATTGAGGTGCAGGGAGGCATTTGGAATCTCAACAATCTGGAACAAAGTCCTAACCCGATTTGGGCGAGAATCAAGCGTCTGAAATGTGAACCGTACAGCTATAGCGGATTTATTTTCCTGTTTTACAATGTGCGAAATCTCCGGATTTCTTCCCTTACGCTCAAGGATACTTCCACTTTTGCAATGGTTCTGGACAAAGTATCCTATTATACCGTAGACAATATCACATTTGATTTTAACTACGGTAATCCGTTTGCTGCCTGCATGGATGGAATTCATATCTGCGGTAATTGTCACTTTGGTGAAATCACGAACCTCAAAGGTGCCTGTTATGACGATTTGGTGGCGATTAACGGAGATGAGGGCTCATCCGGCCCGATTACCAACCTTAAGGTGAGCGGTATATATGCCGAAGACTGCCATAGCGCTGTGAGATTTCTTTCCTTTAAGAGTCCCATGGAGAAGATTCATATTTCGGATATATATGGGTCGTTTTACCAATACTGTATCAGCTTTTCCAAATACTACTCGGTCAGTCCTTATCCCGGACTTTATGATGCGATTACGATTGACAATGTATATGTGAGCAAGGCAAAGCTGCTGCCTGTTTATAATAAATCGACGAACCAGCCTGCTTATCCCTTAATTCAGGTACAGCCGGGTGTAAAGATTAAGAGTCTGAAAATTTCGGACATGTACCGCAGAGAATACATCAATCCTGTGGAAACCATGCGGATATATGAAGGGGCGGAAGTGGATTCTCTGATTCTTGAAAATATATCTACAGAGAATCATACGCAAAAAGGAGAGATGCCTATTCTGGTAAACAAGGGTATCATAGGGCGTCTTATCGCAGAAAATATCATGGAAAATGGCGAAGCAGTTACGCTGTAACTGCACTAAAGACGTTCAGGATGATTCAAAGATATTGAAGGAGAGCGATTTGAAAGCTGCTGCGAAGATGTTTGTATTGTACTCCTAAATGGCTTGATGGGACGGAACCTTTTCGTTTACGCGCTTATCGCAAAAACAGTGTTCCTGCCAAGCGGCACAAAAACGGAACAGGCATCATTGCTCTTCTAAAACTCATTTGTGCGTATAATGTAGGAACCCATTTTCAGCCTATTTTTGGAGTTTTCATACACGGAGTGTCAGCGGTTCGAATCCACTCGCCGCTACCATGAGAGAACAGTGCAAGTCGAAAGACCTGCACTGTTTTTCTTTATCTCCGAAAAGATCAGGACTTGATGAGGAATGTCACGCCGGGACGTTTTTTGTACATCGCTGAAGATATCCAGTATGCCCTCCATATCCGGTTGCAGGTCCTCGCGGATGGAGAATACGCCGTGGAGTTCAACGGCAGCCCGCTCGTCTGAATTCCACCGGAAGCGCATATATAATTCCAAAGGGCGTCCAAATTATGGCCGGTATAGTCAGGCAGACCGAACTTCTGCTTGAGCAGTTCGTAAAGCTCATCATAATATCGGACTTTTGAAAAGTCAATAACAATGGGATTCTCGGAGATTGGTTTGTACATGCAGTATTCGATGGGATGTTCGTCGTGCATGTAAGGCCGCGGAAGCCATGTCGATAGTTAATGTCGGCTTCATACCAGATTCTGCCCGGTGCGGAGGGAAGAGGGCCATTTCTGCTCTCGTATTCACCGTATGTAAATCATTGTCCGGCACTGTTGTCTTGCATCAGGAAGATCGGTTTGCATTGGCGATGTACAGCAGCATGTCGTTAAAATGTTTCTGTGCAAGCTCCTCCGGGGGCGGGCAATTTTCGGGAGATTCGATGGGAACAGGTTCTATGCCGTCCATGCCTTTGCTTTTCAAAGCATAGCGCCATTCTGCGTTCACCCATTCGGAGTTTCTCGCAAAGCGCGACCAACAGAGATACAGAACGTCCCTCCTGTCTATTTCCGCCCATAGTCTTTTTTCCCAGTGCTCGCCGCTTCTGAGGCTGTCTACGTCAAAGAAAATATCCATATCCGGGCGAACCTTTTTCATTCCATGAACAATCATTGCCACCGCCGATCTGTCCTGGCTGGCATAGGAAATGAATGCCGAAAGCACGTCCTCGCGGATGACTTCCATTCTCTGGAACTCCGGTGACTGACATTTGACGATGAACTTCAGCCTGGTAGCGATCACATCGTTGATATATATGACGGCAGTGAAGGGAATCTGGGATTTGCGATACTCAATGGGCAGATCAACGACAAAGCTGAACCGGGCGAATTCGCCCTGCCAGTCAAGCTCCTGTTCGCTGTCCTCGATTTCCAGATCAGGCGAGCGGAGCACCGCTTTAATCCGCGCCCTTTTTTCAATGCTCAGGGTGCTGCCCCTGATTTCTTTGACCGGAACATCAGATTCCTCAATCACCTCATCGATCACATGACGGAACGCATCCTCATACATGAGGATTTCGATTAAGGAATATTCCCCTTTCACAAATGCCTTTGGCGCGACAGCAGAAAACTGAACTTTGTTCAGCTCAATGCTGGGAGCATTGTCCTCTTTTTGGGCAGAATCAGCTGTGTCTGCTTCGGAAACAGCGCTTTCAGTGTGGTGATTGGCGCCTTTGCTGCGGGGGCGACTGTTCGAAGAGGAAAAGGCGCTGAAATCAGAGAGCGAATGCAATATGGACTCCTCGGCGGCGTGGAACGCTTCCGCACGCACATGCAGCTGCTCAGAGATCTGTTCATACAGATCCTGCATTTTTTGTGCATGACGCAGATATTGGTCCACATTCCTAAGAAGACTGTCGAAGGCAAGTGCATCGCTGTGAGGAGATGCTATCGAATGAGATGTCCGTTCAGCAGTGTGCAGCTGTTCGGACAGAGCTTCCGAGGCATTGCGGATATAGTATTCTGCTTCAATCAGAGGGTCAATAGTCACATAGAGCGCCTCGGAACCTCCAGTATATGGTCTGCCCCCAGTGAAAGAATTTGCTTCGTTAAAGTGAGCACATGTCTGGCAGCATTGTTCGGAAATCTCGGAAAGACACCTTTGCATCTGCGATAAATCCGCAATGGTCTGGGCATAAGGAGATTTATGATCTGCCGAAGGATCCATCTCTGTCATCAGCTGTCGAAAACATGCGTCCTCGGCGATAAGATTTTCGAGAATCTCATCAATGATGGCAATCAGCAGTTGGTATTGAGATTCCATTTCTTCGGTTGATGTTTTGATTACACTGCAAATATCATCAAACATATGCTTCACTCCACGATTTGAACTTTTTCTCCTGCTTCAAGGAACCGACGGACTGCTCATCTCTGATTTCAAATCGGACTCAATTCATTATACTCAATTTGGATAATAAATACAATGGATCCGTCTCAATTTCATCTGCCAACCTACATATGCCGAAGGACGAGCGATCTTGATTTGCTTGTGGAATTTGAGCATCCCAAGGTATCTCTGATTAAGCTGAATGCCCTCAGATATGATTTGAATCGACTGATTCAGGAAGAAAAGCAAACAAGAAGCAATAGCCGCAGTCGGAAGATCCGATTACGGCTTTTGCTTGTTCAAGAGGATTATCTGTTATGCATCATGCGGGAAACCGGAAAGGAACTGCCATCATCCTTCCGGCTTATCGATCGAATAGGTGAGCGTCCATTCGTCGGCCGTTTTTTTCTCAGTGCGGGTGAGCATCAGCCGGTAAAGGGTGTTCTTGTTCCAGCAGGTGATGGGGTTTTCCGGATCGTCCAGGCCGATCTCCTCGCAAGACGCGGTGAACTGCGCGGGGTCAAAGCGGAGCGAGAGCTTATTGATCTGTACGCAGCCCTCCCCGATGACCGGCTCTGCATAGCACATGACGGGCAGGCGGATCGGTTCGCCGCACTCCTCCATGCGGATGCTGTCGCGGAGTGTGAGGGTGTTCCGATTCCGGTCCAGCTCGAATCGGCGGGAATAGCGGCTGAGCTTCGCTTCGGACGCATATGCCTTCTCCATGGACAGGCTGAAGCGGACAAGGCCGTCCGTTTCCTCATAGGAGACGGAATGCGCGGCATGCTGCGGGCCGTCCGGCTGATCGCATCCGTTGACGACCGCCGTATTGTGATAGCCCGACTGCATGGACCAGATGGTATACCGCTGATCGCTGAAGGTTTTCTTCGAGTAGAGACCCACGCCGGCGTCGACGACGCAGGGCTCGCCGCCCGCGTAGAGAATATAGTTGCCGACGTCGTTGTGATTGTGGCTTTCGGCGTTGTGTCCGCCCTTTGCGGCGAAGAACAGGCCGCCCTCTGTGCGCGCGACGGGCACCTGAATGCCGGGGAAGTAATGGCTTTCGCTGTGGGCGGCGCCGGCGGGGCGGAAATCGTCTTCCCTGTAGGTAAACAGCGCCTTGAGCCTGCGGAACAGCGTCCAGATTCTGCCGGTATGGAAATGCCAGGGCTTTCCGGCCAGCCCGTCGCGGTACATCTCCCGGGCGAAATCCATCAGCTGACCGTTTCCGGTCTTTTCGCCCGTGCGCAGGAGACAGCCGGCGGCGATGTTTGAAAGGCGGCTGGGCGCGTCCGCGAAATTGACGAAGTAGGGGCCGGCAATGTGGACATGGCGGATGTAGTCGGCCATGTTTCCGATGAGCGGCTCATTGTAGAGACTGAGCTGCCCCTCCGTCGCGTCGTAGAACAGCTCGAGGATATCCAGCATGGACGCGCCGGCGACGTTGAAGTAGTTCGGGCCCTCGTCGCAGCCGCCGTCCTCCTGATAGAAATGAAGGAAGCGCTGTGCGCTGCGGGCGATCTTCCGAAGGCCCTCAATCCGGCGGGCGGGGTCCCTTTCGATGATCAGGAAGGCGGTCAGGACGTTTGAATTGATCCACGGATTCCAGTTGTTGACCGGGTTATCGTGGTCGAGGCCGAGCCAGTGCATGTCGTTGTAGAGAAGGTACGGATCGAGAATCCGGCACTTGATTTCCCTTTCAAGCCGCAGCGGAATCAGATCGCTTTCCTCCCGGAGACGCTCGCTCAGGAAATAGTAAACCCAGGTCAGCAGCGAACCGGTTTCGGCGGAGAACAGGTCGATATACGGCGGGTCCTCCGTAAAGTCGGGCAGGGCATGGTTGGTTTTGAAGGTGTGGTGGTTGTTGTGCGCAGGAATGATCCAGCTGGTCTCCTCGCAGACGGCCCACAGACCGTCGATGATCGGATCGATGAAGCGGCCCCTGCCCTCGGCGCATTCGGCCAGCACCAGCTGAAGCAGGCGGTCGCGGCGATCGAAATAGACCGATTCGTAGCGGCTGCGGTTGCCGTTCCGGTGGAATTCAAGAAAGGCAGTAGCGTGAATGGCGGGCCATTCCGGATCAGTCAGCGGCTCGGCCTGCGAGATCAGGTGTTCGCGGGCTTCGGACGCAAGCTGCTGCCAGGCAGGATCGCCCCATTTCGGAAAGGGAGTAAATTCACTTGTCAGCATCTGTTCGATGTGTTCTGCGGCGCGGTTCAGCATGACGATCGTCCCTCCCAATGCATGTATGGATCGGAGTTTCTCCGGTTTCATGATAAAATGAATCGATGCGCTTGTCAAGGCGGCAAAAGCGCCTCTCGAGAGAATGGGGGATTTTGGTTCAAGCCCGGATTCGCTTCCCCGCCCCCGGAACTTCATGCCGAATTATCTTGAACTTAGCTCCTCTAACTGATATAATAACAGCACAACAGGAAACGGGCGGGAAGCGGATTTCCGCCTGTTTTTCCGCGATTTTTTGTATCACAGGAGGATTCTCATGAAGAAGAATACCGTCAGGAGCAAGAAGACCCAGCAGAAGAAGACTGAGAAGCTCTTCATCCGCGTCATGTGCGTTCTGCTGGTGCTGGTTATGATTCTGGGCCTCGTTGAAGCCGTTATTGGCGGAAACAACACCGGCAGCACCTACACCGTCACCGAGGACGGCCATGTTCACGCTGCGGACGGCACCCATCTGGGCACCGTCGAGGAGCTCTTCGGCGAAGGAAACGGCACCGTCGTCACCGAGGACGGCCATATCCACGCCGAGGACGGCACCCACATCGGCACCGTCGGAGAAGAGGGCGCGGCCGCGGAATAACGCTTCCGCATCTAGCAGATTCATATGAAAACAGCGCAGACCGCAGCGGCCCGCGCTGTTTTTGCATCTGTGCGGGGGAGAGGGAAGCGGATGATTATGTATTGCCGCATAGATTGTTTCATGCTATAATGCCGGTATTGAATTTCCCCGGACGAACCGTCATACGAAATCCATCAGGAGGACGAATATGAATATGATCAGCGCAAAGGACAGAGAGATTCTCAGAGAACGGGCGAGGATTCACCTGGAATATGCCAATTCTCCCGAAAATGCGGCCATCCTCAGAAAATGGGAGGCGCTTGGTCAGGGGCGGCGCGAAACGCCCACCGTCCGCCTGCTGTTTTCAAACTTCCCGAACGAAGTGGTCGAGCCGCGGCTGAAGTGTGAGGGAGAGGGCGCGCGCCGCATCGAGGCGAGGCTGCTGTCCGCGCTGGTCGGACGCGAGCTGTTCGACGACGACACGCCCATTTCGCCCACTTATGATATCAAGTGGAACACATGGGTCCGGCCCTTCAGGATTGACTATAAGCTCACCCGCTCGACGATTGCGCGCAACGGCTTCCACATCGACCCGGTCATCGAGGACCTTGAGCGCGACAAGGAAAAGCTGCTCGGAGGCTTCTTCGGCGCGGACAAGGAAGGTACGCAGCGGGAAATCGATCTGGCAAACGATCTGTTCGGCGATATCCTGCCCGTGCGCATGGTCATGGGCAGCCTGACCGGCGGCATCACCAATCCGCTGGTGCATCTGATGGGCATGGAGCAGTATTACATGGCCATGTACGACTATCCGGACGAGCTCCATGAGGTGATGGACAAGGCGACCTCCGTATACGAGGAATACTACGACTTCCTCGAGCGCGAAGGGCTGCTGCTGCCCACCTGCGGAATCAGCCCCGTCGCGCAGGAGAGCTTCGCTTTCAACAGCGAGCTGCCGGAAACGGGCGTGACCTCGACCAATCAGTGCTGGGGCTTCCTCGAATCGCAGGAGACGCACGCCGTCTCGCCCGAGACCTACGGCGAATTCGCCTATCCCTATCAGGACCGGCTGGTGAAGCGGTACGGTCTTTTGTCCTACGGCTGCTGCGAGCGGGTGGACGCCATCTGGGAGAAGTATCTCTCCAAGTGGCCCAACCTCAGAAAGCTCTCCGTCTCTCCGTTCAACGACGAGGAGCGCGTCGGCGAGTATCTGCGCGGCACGAACGTGGTCTACTATTCCAAGCCGCGCGCCGAGTTCGTCACCAATCCCGGCCCGCTGGACGAGGCGGCGCTTAGGGAATACTTCAAAGGCGTATGCCATGCGGCGAGCGGATGCCTGTTCGAAATGGCGCAGCGCGAGGTGGGCACCATCTTCGGCGACGCTCAGCGCGGACGGCAGTATGTCCGCATCGCGAAGGAATGCATTGAGGAATACTGGAAGCCGTAAAAGGAGCGGAAATAAGTTTCAAGCGGCTGAATCCGGCGTGGTATTCTTTATCCATCAGATGAACGGACGCCGCCCGGCGCGGCGCACGGAGAAAGAGAGGAAGAATCCCCATGATGAACAACAAGAACAACTACGGTACCCCGGTCCAGCGCGAACTCTCCATGAAGTGGCACAAGTTCATGATTTATTTCAGCCTGTGGGCAGGCGCGGTTCTGAACGTCCTGAACGGCGTTATGGTCATGACCGGCATGCAGTATGACGGTCGGGCCGAGATGGTCTATGCGCACTTCGACGGCCTTCAGCTGGTTGATATTCTGTACGGCGTACTGCTTCTGGCAGCTGCGGTATACGGCATTGTCGTCCGCTTTCAGCTCGCCGGATACAAGGCCAGCGGCGTTTCCGGCCTGACGAAGCTGTATGGGCTGGTCATCGGCATTGAAGTGTTCTACGCGGTCTTTGCCGGCGTCATACTTGGCATGGATATGATGGGCGAAATGATGGGCACTCTGGCTCAGTCCATCATGCCGACCGCGGTCATGCTCTTCGTCAACCGATCCTATTACGAGAAGCGCGCGCACATGTTCATGTATTGAGCCCTGTCCCGGCCGTGCGCGGCAGAATACGGAAACATCCGAAGGCTCCTCCGGTCCGGGCGGTCTGGGGGAGCTTCCTTTTATACCGCGCGGCGGCTTGAGAGGGAAGAGGGACTGTGCTATAATTAGAAAAATGACGTTTTTCGGGGGAAATCCTATGCTGAAAACGGGAATTTACCGGCACTATAAGGGCAATCTGTACCGGCTGCTCTGCATTGCCCGGCACAGCGAAACGCTTGAAGACATGGTGATTTATCAGGATGTGAACTGCCCGGAAAAGATCTGGGCGCGGCCCGCAGAAATGTGGGAGGAGACCGTCGAAACCGGCGGACAGACCGTTCCGCGCTTTTCCTATCTGGGCGATTTTGAAGAAGACAGCGCCTCCCGCTGACTGTTCCGCGCGTTTGCCGCGGACGGGCGGCAGGCGACGGAAAGGAGAAGGATCAATATGACAAACGAATTTGAACGGGATATAGAAATGGCCAGGCGCATCGCGCGGGAGATTGACGCGCGCGGCGGCCGGACGTTCTATGTCGGCGGCTTTGTCCGCGACGCGATCATCGGCCGGGAAAACAAGGATGTGGACATCGAGATTCACGGCGTGTCGCCCGCCGGCGTTCAGGAGGCGCTCGATTCGCTGGGCACCCGGCTGAACATCGGCGAGAGCTTCGGCATTTTCGGCCTGAAGGGCTACTCGGTGGATATCGCCATGCCCCGGCAGGAGAAGCTGCGCGGCGTCGGCCACAGGGATTTCGATGTGAGCGTCGATCCGTTCATCGGCACGTTCAAGGCGGCCGAGCGGCGCGATTTCACCATTAACGCGCTCATGCAGGACGTGCTGACCGGCGAGATCATCGATCATTTCGGCGGCAGGGAGCATCTGAAAAAGGGCCTCATCCGCCATGTGAACGATATTACCTTCGCGGAGGACCCGCTGCGCGTGCTGAGGGCTGCGCAGTTTGCCGCGCGGTTCGGCTTTGATGTGGCGGGGGAGACGGTCGAGCTGTGCCGCCGGATGGACCTAAGCGCCCTTTCGAAGGAGCGCATCGACGGCGAAATGCGCAAGGCGCTGATGAAGGCGGAAAGGCCTTCGGTTTTCTTTGAGACCCTCAGGGAGATGAATCAGCTGTCCGTCTGGTTTCCGGAGCTGGAAGCGCTCATCGGGGTGGAGCAGAACCCGAAATTCCACGCCGAGGGCGACGTTTGGACGCACACCATGATGGTGGTCGACGCGGCGGCCCGCTTCCGGGACCGTGCGGCCGATCCGCTGGGCCTCATGCTCTCCGCGGTGACGCACGACTTCGGCAAGGCGGTCACGACCGAGCGCATCGACGGGGTCATTCACGCCTACGGCCACGAGCTCAAGGGCGTCCCGCTGGCCGAGCGGTTCCTCGGCCGCATCACCAATGAAAAGCGCCTGACCGAATATGTGCTGAACATGGTCGAGCATCACATGCGGCCGAACACAGCCGCGGCCACGGGCGCATCCGTCAAATCCACCAACAAGATGTTCGACCGGTCAATCGATCCGGAGGGCCTCATCTGCATCGCTCTTTCGGACGATCTGGGCAAGATTTCCGATACGGCAGGCGGCATTCACGAGGAATTCCTCTATGAGCGGCTGAGAATCTTCAAAGAATACATGGCCCGCCCCGCGGTCATGGGCCGCGACCTGATCGCCGCCGGGCTGAAGCCGGACGCGCGCTTTACGGAAATCCTTTCCTACGCCCATAAGCTGCATCTGGCGGGCGTCGCAAAGGAAGACGCGCTCAGGCAGACGCTGGCCTACGCGAGGAAGCTGAAGGGGTAAATACAGACATGATCCACATCCTTCACAATCGCTATGATATTGATGCAGACTGGATAAAGCCCGCGCTTTCGGAATACATAAAGCCGGATATGCGCGTCTGCGTCGTCGCCTTTTCTTTCCGTTCGGAGCGGGTGAGCTGCGCGGAGGAGTGGAGCGCGCTGTATGCGCCCGGGTCGGTGTATTATGAGGGGATCAGGAAGGCGTTTGCCGCCTACGGAATCGGCGAAGGGCAGATCGACTATCTGAATTACTTTGCCGATACGAAAAAGAGCGCGCGGGAGAAGGTATCGCGCGCCGATATCCTCTTTTTTCTGGGCGGTCTGCCGGACAAAATGTATGAGCGGCTGATGGAATTTGATCTTCGGGATGCGCTTCTCAGCCATGATGGGATTGTCATGGGCTACAGCGCGGGCGCGCTCATTCAGATGAAGGAGTATCACCTTTCGCCCGACAGGGATTACCCGCAGTTCGGGTATTATGAGGGACTGGGGTATCTGGACGGGTTTTATGCCGAGGTGCATTATGAAAACACCGCCGTTCAGAACGAGGCGATTCAAAGGGTGCTGCATGAGCGCAGAAAGCCGGTGTACGGCCTGCCGGACAACGGGGCGATCATCGCGGCGGACGGAAATATCAAAACAGTCGGTCCGGTGAAGGAATTTCTTCCCCGAGAGGAGATGACGCCGTGACAACCCGCGAAGAGGCGCTGAGGATCGCGCTGCAGCCGGCGGATATCGAAAAAGAAGCTGCGTTCAGACAGACGCTGGCCTATACCCGGAAACTGAAGGGGTGAGCGGGTATCCATAGCCGCTCATTCGGGCCGGAGATACAGAAAAAAATCCGCTCCGGGCATGATTATTGCCTGAGAGCGGATTTTTTGTATGCGGAAATCGGGGCTTATTTGGCCTTCAGGTAGTCCATTTTGACCCAGCCGGTGCGGGCGGATCCGTTCTTGGAGTAGGAGATTTTACCCCAGCTGCCGCTGAGCTGAGTGACCCTGACAGACGCGCCGTATTTCAGGGCGTCGGTACGCTCATAGTGCGTAGACGCGCCGGAGCGGACGTTCAGCGTGTCGGCGGTGACGGTGTAGCTGCCGGAGGAGCCGGACGAAGCCGGTCTGTTGGTCGATACATACTTCAGCGCGACCCAACCCTTGGAGCCCGCGCCGCTGCTTACATAGCCCCAGTCGCCGTTGAGCTGGGAGATGGTGATGATATCGCCCTTTTGCAGCAGGCTTACCGTGGAGGATTCGGTGGTGGGGGACTTGCGGACGCGCAGCGCGGAGGCCGTTACGAAGTATTTGCCGGTATCGTCCACCTTGGCGGGCGTCAGATACTTGCGGTCCACATAGCCGGTTTTGCCGCCTGAGGTCTTCACGCGCCACCAGCCGCCCTTAAATAAAGTAGATGGGAATTGGCATGAAGAAAAAGTTCAAAAAAGTGAATTACATAAGCACGGTGTTGATATAAAATTAGTTGGTGGTAAGAAAAATAGTGAATATTTTTACATTGAATGCAAAGGAAAGTCTTATGCAAAATCGGCTAAATCAGTAAATCGTGAGGGATGGTTAAATGCATTAGGACAAATAATTACAAGAATGGATGTTAAAAGATATTCTATGTCTAGAGATGGTTCAGGTATTTCAGGTATAAATCATGCATACAAATATGGATTGGGTTTATATTGGGAATCTGCTCAAGTGGCATTAAAAAGAATTCCAAAAGAAATAGCGGAAGTTTTATGCTTACA
>JAFQQU010000140.1 GCA_017410445.1 Clostridia bacterium
GGCGATGACCTCAACGACCTTGCCCTTTTCGAAGCGGAAGCCGAAGTTCTCGACGCTCTTGCCGCCCAGAACCAGCGGGCGGGAAGCGTATACGACGCCCTCGGTGCCGAATTTTTCGGGTGTGGTGCAGATTTCCTCAGAGGGGATATTGCCTCTGTAGGGTATCGCGCGCTTGGGCGCGGTGCCGCCGAAGCGGGAATGCGGCGTGAGGGCGACGGTCAGGTCGGTGCCGTTGGAGGAGGTGAAGCGCAGGTGGGTGAAGTTATGGGAATCGATTTTTGCGCCCCATGCGCGTCTTCTCTTGTCATGCTGCTCCCAGGCTTCCAAAACGTCGTTGTCTTCTCCGACGTAGCAGATTCTGAGGATTAGCTTCCACAGCTCCTCGAGCGCCTGATCCTTCGGAACATCCTTCAGGATGAACTCAGCCCACTGCTGGGTGGGAATCATTGCGATCAGCCACTGGCAGTGCTTCTCGCGGCTGGCGCGGCGCATGATGTTGCGGACAGCATCGGTATGCGCGAAGATGGCGTTGGCCTGCGCTTCCGGAACGTCGGCCATGAGCTTGGGATTGACGCCCTCGAGGCGGACATAGCAGGCGCCTTCGTCCAGATATTTCTGACACTGACGCTCCTCCCAGTCTTCAACCCGGCGGACGTCCTCGCTGTTTCTGTACTTTGCGGCGATCTTCATGTTGGGGATGTCCAGATAGTGGACGATGACGTTCGATGCGCCCAGCTTATAGCACTCTTCGGCGAAGATGGGAACGAACTCTGCGCCTTCGATGGCTGCTTCGACCAGAACCGGCTGCCCCTTCTGGACATTGAGACCGACGCGGGCCAGCGTATAGGCATATCTGCGCTTCATTTGTTCAAGATTCATGATCAGACCTCTTTTCATCCGGACTGTCGGGCAGGTATGCCCATGGATATTATGTTACTCCTTTGAAAAGAATCTGTCAATGGACAGAACACACAGTTTTTTCTCATGCTGACAGAAATGCGCTCTTCCGACGCTGATAAGATGTAGAAATGGCCGGAGGAAAGGCAGAGAATAAGCAGCTGCGGAAGTGGCGCTCCGGGAGGCTTTGTGTTATACTATTAGAAAATGAACAGCATGAGGGGAGCGTTGGATTATGTATCTTGCGAGGATGAACTACCGGGAAGTGGAGGAATATCTGAAGACGAATGATACGATCATCATTCCGGTGGGCAGCATTGAAAACCACGGCCTTCATATGCCGCTGGGTACGGATATCATGATTCCGGATAAGATTGCGCAGCTGCTGGATGAAAAAAGCGATATCGTCATCGCGCCGACCGTCAACTACGGCGCGACCGAAGATCTGGCGGGGTTCGCGGGAACGATCTCCATCGGCACGGAAGGGCTGATTATGGTACTGCGCTCGATCTGCGATCATCTGTACCGCCACGGATTCCGGCATTTTATGATCCTCAACGGTCACGGCGGAAACACTGCGGCCATTCAGACGGTCGGCATCCATCTCTACCGCAAGGGCGCGTATCTGGCGAATCTCAACTGGTGGCTGATGGCCGGACAGATCAATCCTGAATGGGCAGGCGGTCATGGCGGCGGAGAGGAAACCGCGGGCATCATGGCGGTGGACCCCGGCCTGATCAAGACGGAATATCTGAATCTTCCCGAGGGCATCCGAAACGACCTCGGCGACGACCTGCCCTATGGCGCATGGACGAATATTCTCTACAAGGGCGTATCGGTGACGGTTCCGCGCGAGGTGAAGGATATTACGGACAACGGCTGGCTGGTGCATTCCTTCAAGGGTGACGTTCCTACCCGTGCGACGCCGAAATGGGGCAGGGAAATGCTTGAAGCGGTCGCCGATTACATTGCGGATTTCGGAAACCACTTCAGAAAGACAACGCTTCCGGACCGGATCGTCTGAAGCGTTTAATGAAGGAGACAGGAGGCGCGGAAAATGAAGCGGATACTGGTTTTCATTCTGATAATGATGCTGATGGCAGCGCCGGCGGCAACGGCGGACGAAGCCGCTCAGCCGATGAGCTGCAACTGGTATGAGATATTTGTCCGTTCTTATCAGGACGGCGACGGGGATGGACTCGGCGACCTGAAGGGCCTTATGGAAAGGCTTGATTACATCGACGACATGGGATATGACGGAATCTGGCTGATGCCGATCATGCCGAGCCCGAGCTATCACAAATACGACGTTACCGATTATATGGCGATCGATCCGCAGTACGGTTCGGTCGAGGAGTTCAAGGCGCTGGTCGGGGCGTGCCATGAGCGGGGCATCCGAATCATCATCGATCTTCCGGTGAACCATTCTTCCGTGCAGCATCCGTGGTTTACAGAGGCGTGCAATGCGCTCAGAAGCGGAGATACGGATAACAAGTATATCGATTACTACTGCTTCACCGAAAAGGCGGGCCAGAACCGGATTCCCGTATCGGGTACTGCATGGTATTATGAGGAACAGTTTGCCGGCGGCGGTATGCCGGATCTGAATCTGGACAGCGAGGCGGTGCGTGCGGAGATTGAGGAGATACTCGATTTCTGGCTGACCGGATGCGGCGTCGACGGATTCCGCCTGGATGCGGTCACCAGCTACTATACCTCCGATACCGAGCGGAACGTCGAATTCCTGAAATGGCTCAACGATACCGCCGAAACCATTAAGCCCGGCTGCTTTATCGTCGGCGAGGCGTGGGTCGGACTTACGAGCATTGCGGAATATTACCCGAGCGGGATTGACTGCTTTTTCCTCTTCCCGGCGTCTCAGGCGGAGGGATATATCGCCAGAACAATCCGCGCCCGCTCCAAGCCCGCGCAGCAGTATGTAAGCTTTTTTGAGCAGGTCGAGGAAGCGATGGGGGATTACATGATCGCGCCCTTCCTCGGAAATCACGATACCGGCCGGGCCGTGGGCAGCCTGCAGGCGCGCAGCGTTCCGGAGCGGGCCAAGTTTGCCGAAGCGCTGATCAATCTGATGGGCGGCGCGACCTTTACGTATTACGGCGAGGAGATCGGCATGGTCGGCTCGGGCGACGATCCGAACAAGCGGCTTGCGATGTACTGGAACGACGGAGACATGACTCAGCAGCCTCCGGGCACGACGAAGATCGAGTATGCTTTCCCGTGCGCGGACGAGCAGATGAAGGACGGGGGCTCCCTTCTGAACTACTGCAGGGCGCTCAACCATCTCAAGCTCAGCGTTCCGTCCATCGCATGGGGCGAGAATGAGTTTGTGTATACCGATGGCGATCTGTGCGTGATGAAGCGGACATGGAACGGGGAAGAGAGCTACATTGCGGTCAATTTCTCCTCCAAAGCCACGCATACCTATGAGCTTGAGGCGGAGGGACTGACGCTCGCCGGACAGCTGGATGCGTTTGAGGAGAAGGCGGAGGCTGAAGTGGGCGCGACCGGCGCTGAATTAACTCTGCCTCCGTATGCGGTCGTCGTGCTGACCAAATAGATTTGTGCAGCAAACTAAATAAAACGGCGATATATATTTGACATACTTGTTGATTTGTAGTATAATATTTGCGCAAAACAGGTGATTGGCCTGTAAAATCGAGAGATGAAGTCTCTCAATCAATGAAGGAGGATACCCCCATGAAGAAGTTCCTTGCTCTGGTTCTGTGTGTGATCATGGCGTTGTCCATGGCCACCGTCGCTTCCGCCGAAGGCGGTTTCAGCGGCGAGATCAAGATCTGGGTCGCCGAAGCGACGGTTGAGTTCACCAAGGCTCAGGTCGACGCTTTCAAGGCTGCCAATCCCGAATATGCCAATATGACTGTTGTCGTTGAGCCTGTTGGCGAAGGCGACGCTGCTTCCAATATGCTGACCGACGTTGAAGCCGGCGCTGATATCTTCGGCTTCGCTCAGGACCAGCTGGCCCGCCTGGTTGCCGCCGGCGCGCTGATCGACGTTGCTCCCGAAAATGCTGAGGCTGTTATTGCTCAGAACGACGCCGGTTCCGTTTCCGCTGTCATGATGGGCGACGTTATGTATGCCTATCCCATGACCTCTGACAACGGCTACTTCATGTACTATGACAAGAGCGTTGTCACCGATCCCACCAATCTGGAAGCTGTTCTGGCCGACTGCGAGAAGGCCGGCAAGAACTTCTACATGGAGATCAACTCCGGCTGGTATCAGAC
>JAFQQU010000013.1 GCA_017410445.1 Clostridia bacterium
CGCAGCGGAGAAAAATGCTTCTTTCCCTGCATTTTCGCCCGGAAAATCGTGAGATTTTCAGAAAATGCCGCCTTGAGGGGTGGCAGTGGCGGGGAACCGCAGTTCCCCGTCCACAAGCGTTGACTTTGTCAACGCGCACAAAACCGCTTCCGGCATTTCAGCTGAAAGCGGTTTTTTCCATGCATTTGCGCTCTCCGTCAGAACGCGAAGATCTTCTCCCTCAGCTTCTTCATGCGGCCGTGAATGACGCGGAGCGTCGCGGCGGCGGCCTCGCGCTCGTCCGGCGTGCCCGCGACATACTGCTTCATCAGCCGTCCCTCTTCTCTGCACAGCTCGTCGTGCAGCGGGAAGTAGTTCTTCAGCAGGAAGCAGCCGTATCTCACCAGCCGGTTTTCGCCGACCAGGCGGAACTCCTTGCTGATGGTGTCCACAGCGACCGAATAAAAGTCCTTCACCGAGGCGATGAGCGCGGTCCGCTCGTTCTCCGGCGCGAAGATGATGGTCGAGCAGATCAGGGAATTGCGGCTGCTCTCGTAGGAATTGTGGCTGTCGGTCGATCCGACGACCGGGTATCTTCTGCCCTTTGCGCGGTCCTCGTAATAGCGCACGGTCTGGAAGCCGTTATGCTCGAAGTAGTTCTCACCGCCCAGCACCTCGAAGGCGTCGAAGGGCTGCGTCTCCATGAGATACTCGATGAACTTCTCTGATACGTTGAACACGTTCGAAATCCACGTCGGGTGCGGGAAAATGCCCAGGCCGTTCGCCTGTTTGATCTGATCGAACACCCACTTGCAGCAGACCGCGGGATACGGGTCGATCCCCTCGGGCAGGTCCGCCTGAGCCATCAGCGCGCGCATCATCTCGTCGTATTTTTCCTTGGGCATGTACTCCGGACATTCGCCCTTCAGCGAACGATATTTCGGGTCGCTGCCCTTTTCCTCCATGGACGCGCCGTCCGTCAGGGCGTTGACCGAATACTCGCCGCCGAAATTGACGATGTGCACGGCGTTCTGCATGCCGTCGACCGGCGGCATGTGAACCTCCTCGCCCGGCACGATGGTGAACTCCAGCGGAACGTCCTTATATGCGTCGATCGCCTCGAGCGACGGCCAGTAGCGGTGATGGTCGCTGATGACGGTGAAGTCGTAGCCGTTTCGGCGGTAGTTCGCAGCGACAACCGGCGGCGTCTGGCTGCCGTCGGAGCGGTTGGTGTGCATGTGCAGATCTCCGAGGAACGGATAGCGCTCCGCGAGATCGTCCTCGACCGCATACACCGGGAACTGGACGATGCGCTTTCCCTCCATGTCCTCAAACCGGAGGAAATACATCTGCTCGGAATCAAAGGCATGGCTGAACACGAATCCGCCGTCCGCGCCGGCCTCAATCTCCCGGCTCCTGAAATCGGCGGTCAGCGGGAACTGCGCGGGATGGCCCTGCTCCAGCGCGCAGACGATCAGCCGGTATGTATTCCCGGGCACAAACTGGAGCCGGCAGCCGGTCGGGCGCACATGGATTTCGGTTTCCTTGCCGCATCGGAACACCTTGGGATAGACGTCGTAATCGCGCAGAATATCGGTCATTTCAAAAGGCATCTGTTCATCCTCCTCGCATCCGGAAATATTTCCCTTTGATTATATCACAGCCGCGCTTTATTGAAAAGCGGAAGAATCCCGCCGCTTGACATCATTCCTGCCCTCTGCTATCATAAAATCAGCCGAACATACGGGAGGAAGCATCTTGTATCAGAATGATCTTTCAGATTTTGCCGGAGAATACGGCCTTCATTTCCGCGACGGCATTGCCTATGGCCGGTGCAAGGGATGCTTTATCTCCGTATGCCTTGAAGAACATAGCTATTGGCGTTTCCGCATCTACATCGGCACCGAGCATTCTATCGGCGCCGACGCGCTCTATGAAAACGCATGGAACGCCGCCGCATACATCCGCTGGAACACAACCGATTTCATTTACGGAGTCTCTGACGCCAATCCCCGCAATGAAAACTCCGCCCTTCACATCCTCGAAAACGGACGCATCGTAGAAATCTCACTGTGCGACCGCAGCTCCAGCGGCCGATACCGTACCAGTTCCCTTCCTCAGCTGCGCGCTTTTGCCGAGAACATCCTGCCTCATCTGGCAGAACATACCGCGCCGAACGTCTGCGCGCACTGCGGAAAGCCGGTCCGGTTTGACGCCAAACCTTTCTATATGACCGGCCAGGACGAACCGGATATGTTCCAGCCCGCTTTCCTGCCCTGCGGCGCAGCCGTCCCGATGCATGCAGCCTGCGCTGAAGCCGTCCGGGAAACCTCCGAGCAGGTCCTTCGTGCGCGTCGGGAAAAGCAGAGGAAAGCTCAGCGAATCGATCTTATCCTCTCAATCGGCGCAATTCTTTTCTGGATCCTGTCTATATGGCTGAAAGGCCGCTGATTCGTACTGAAGCATATGGCTCCTCCCGCACATTACATCGGGAGGAGCCGTTTTTCTATTCAACTGATCAGATTACGGCGTCTCAATCCGCTCCGCGTCCGGATTGGCCCTGAGAAACGCGAGCAGCTCGTCGTTGGTCGTAACCGGCGTCTTGGAAATCAGGCCGCCGCGCGCCATGTCCATGGTCTGATGCGCGTCCGAGCCGCTGGTTTTGATGAACTTCATGCCGCCCTGACTGCCGAAATAGTGCGCAAGATCCATATGGTTTCTGTGGCGGGCGTTGCCGTTGTACACCTCGGAGCCGTCCAGATACTTATGCTCAATCGGTCTCAGTCCCTTCCGGAAGGGATGCGCCTGAACGACCAGCATGCCCTTTTCATGCATTTTCCAATAGAATTCGCTCTGAGGGATATCCGCGTCCATCATGCGGAACATCTCCTCCGCATATTCTTCCTTCATGCCGAAGATCAGGATATCCTCGGGGCGGGAGGCAAAGCGCACCTCCGCGCCGAGCAGCACATGGATTCCGATGCGGTCTCCGGCCTTCTTCGCCGCCTTATAGCCCGCGATCCACTTTTCAACGCGCTCGGCATAGGTCAGATCGCTCTCCTTTTTGCCGATGAAGTGGTCGGTCACGACGACGGTATCATATCCCGCGCCCTTGAACCGGCCGATCATTTCCTCCGCGGGCATTTTGCCGCAGCCGCTGGATTCGGACGTATGCGCATGCAGCTCGATTTTCATAAGTGTCTTCCCCTCTCCCCGTCAATTCTCCGTCCACAGGAAATTCATAAAGCCCGGAACCTGCTTCTCCCAGTCGGCCTCGCAGTGTCCGCCGCCCACCTGACAGAAAAGTCTGGCCCGCGCGCCGCATCCGGTCAGGAAAACGGCGGCTTCTTTGTTTCTCAGATAGCTCTCGCTGGAGGTATCCTCCTTCATCGGGTCCGCAGTGCGCGCCTCCTTAGTACCCCACGACAGAAACACGCGCGTATCCGGATCAATTTCGGACTTCCTCATGTCCGCCATCAGCTGATCCATGCAGAAGCCGATCGCGCTCGACACGCACGCACCCTTGGAAAACCACCGGTTATGATGCACGACGCCGTAGAGCGCCATGAGGCCGCCCATGCTCGAGCCGCCGATTCCGGTGCATTCCCGGAAGGGATAGGTGCGGAATTCTGCGTCGATCATCGGCTTGATCTCTTCGATGATCCACCGGAAGGTCTCCTCGCCCAGCGCCTTGCCCTCGGGCGCCCAGCGCATTTTCGCCTGATAGGGCAGATATTCATACAGCCGCTCATAGCCCTCATGGCCGCACTCGACGCCCACGACGATCATTTTCTTGCCCCATCCGGTCAGAAAATCCTTCATGCCCCAGGATTTTCCGTAGGTGGCGTCCTCATCCAGAAAGAGGTTGTGCCCGTCGAAGAAATACATCACGGGGCAGCGCTCGCTGGTTTCGTGGTAATCGTCGGGCAGCCAGATATGAAGCGGCCTGTTTTTCCCCTTGAGGGGATAGATGCAATCGCGCTTGATGATCATGAATGTCAACTACCGTCCTTCCCTTTGGACATTGCCTCTATTCAGTATACCTGAGGGGAAGCCGTTCGGCAAGGGGAAAGCACAAAAAACCCGCCGCGAGGATGTAGAGCTACAATACATCTTGGAAAAAGAGAAAAAAGAAGAGAGATTTGAAAGCCAATCTGATATAGTTAAGCTGCGACACAAAACTAAGCGAAAGGCGGCTTCAAATCTCATGAATAGTATAACACAAGATATGAAA
>JAFQQU010000141.1 GCA_017410445.1 Clostridia bacterium
GTATGGGCGGCGCGGGGCGTTGTTGCAGGAATAGCGGCTTTGATGATAGCTCCGACCGGAGTCGGCGCAGCTGTGCTGGTCAATATTCTGCTGATGTCTGTGGCGTTGTGCCTCCTGACGGATGCGTACGGCGTTCTTCCGATGGCCGGATTCGGATTTGCGTGGAATTATCTCTGTCAGGCAGTATTCGGGTTTGCAGGTGCGTCGGCTGCGCTGTATGAAACATATCCGGTCAATCTATACTGGCTCAACGGCGGCAATTCCGGCGTCATGTACGGAGCAGCCGTCACGCTGATATTAACGGCAATCATATTCCGGCAAATAAAAGCTGTCGGAATGATCAAAGAACTGCTCAGAAAAGCGAGAAGTAAATCTCCTTCATGATGAGCGCATCGTCGGCCTGGGTTCCGCGTGATTCACAGATGATCGTGGGCTCCAGGCCGTGTTTTTTTAGCATTGGAGCAAGATGATGAAAATCCGGGCCGTATTCAAGGTCGGCAAAGGTGGCGTGCTGCCGCTCGCCCTTCGCGGTATAGGCGATTTTGCTGAAGTGAGAATGAAAATTGCGGCATCGGTCATATCCGAGGACAGAGATCATTTCGGTCAGAACACGGTCAAAAGCAGCTTCGTCGGTCATGCAACCTCTGCCTGCTGCGTGGAGATGGCCGAAATCGATGGTCGGCAGCATGCGGTCGTTTTCACGGCACAGGTGAAGCACTTCCTCAAGCGTTCCCAATTGGGACGGGCGGCCCATGGTCTCGGGGCAGAGAATGACCTGCTCATAACCGGCTTCGTCCAGCGCAATTCTCGCCGCACGGACTACTTTGCAAGCGTCGGAAAAAGCTGCGTCCCGGCTGCGCTTTCCGGGCGAGCCGACATGGAAGATGACACGCGTTCCGCCCATCCATGTAACGGCCCGTGCTGACTGCAAAAGATAGTTGATGCTGGAAAGCTGCTTTTCCTCCTCGGGAGAGCCGCAGTTGATGTAGTACGGTGCATGGATGGAGACAGAGATTGCGTTCTCCCGGGCGGCTGCGCAGATTTTCTCCGCCGTTTCCTGACCGATGGAGACGCCGTGTCCCGCTGCGTATTCATAGGCGTTCAGGCCCTGCGCGGCGATCCATGCGGGCGCCTGAGGGCTGGATTTGAGGCCTTCTTCGTAAAATCGATCGCAGTTTCCTGCCGGGCCGAAACGAATCATATATTTCCTCCGCTGATGCTCTTGCGTACTTTTTTCTAAGAATAGCATACCGGCGGAGAAAGGTCAATCAAATTTCTTGCTGGAAAACACTTGATCTGGTGGATTTTATATGGTAAAGTGATACCATGCCATAATAATGGCGAAGGGAGGCTAATACATGCGGGAAGCGATCCGTAAAGAGCAGATGACGCTGCTTATACAGGCGTTGTTATCGCTGGAGAGCGAAGAAGAATGCGAGCAGCTGCTGAATGATCTGTGCACTATCCGGGAGATGCAGGATCTGGCGCAGCGGGTTGAAGTGGCGCGTCTTTTGCGCGCGCAGATGACTTATAATGATATTGCGCAGGCGACAGGAGCCTCCACGGCGACGATCAGCCGCGTTAACCGCTGCCTTCTGTACGGCGCAGGCGGATATGAAAAGATTCTCGGCAGGCTGGAGGAGAAAGATGATTGATTTGACCCTCCTGAATCCGCCGCAGAGAGAGGCGGTTGTAACGACTGAAGGGCCGCTTCTTGTGCTGGCAGGCGCGGGTTCGGGAAAGACGCGCGTACTGACGCACAGAGTTGCATATCTGATTGACCAGGGCTGTGCGCCGTGGTCTATTCTGGCAATTACATTTACAAATAAAGCGGCAAAAGAAATGAAGGAGCGCATCGAGCGGCTGGTGGGCGAAGGCGCGGACGATATATGGGTTTCCACCTTTCACTCCTGCTGTGCGAGAATCCTGCGCAGAGACATCGAAAAACTGGGCTATCAGAGAAGTTTCTCCATCTATGACGACGACGATCAGATGGGGCTTGTGAAAGCGCTCGTAAAGGAACTCAATCTGAACGACAAAATGTATCCGCCCCGGGAGATCAAAACCATCATCTCGGATGCAAAAAATAAACTGCTTACCCCGCGGGAATGGCTGCGGGAAGCAGGAGACGATTTCCGGAATCAGAAAATCCATGATGTGTATGAACGGTACGAAAAGCGCCTGAAGGAGAGCAATGCGCTTGATTTTGACGACCTTCTGGTAAAAACCATGGTTCTTCTGACCGAGCATGCTCCGGTTCTTGAATATTACCGGAGAAAATTCAGCTATATTCTTGTGGATGAATATCAGGATACCAACCTTGCACAGTACGAGCTGGTCAGACTGCTGGCGGGTGAGAAGAGAAACGTGTGCGTGGTAGGCGACGACGATCAGTCTATCTACGGCTGGCGCGGCGCGGACATCCGGAATATCCTCGAATTTGAGAAGGATTTTCCCGGCTGCAGGGTGATCAAGCTCGAGCAGAACTACCGCTCTACCGGAAATATCCTAGATGCGGCCAACCAGGTCATTGCACACAACGCCGGACGCAAGGAAAAGGCCCTCTGGACCGACAGTGGTGAAGGCGAAAAGGTGCGTCTTTACACGGCTGAGGATGAACGGGACGAGGCGGCGTTTGTCTGCGGGCGTCTTGAAAACATCCGGAGAAGCGGCGGCAGAATCGGCAATGCGGCGATTTTGTACCGGACAAACGCTCAGTCCCGCGTCATGGAAGAAGCGCTGGTCCGGGTCGGAATTCCGTACCGCGTATACGGCGGCATGAAGTTCTACGAACGCAAGGAAGTCAAGGACCTGATTGCGTATCTGCGGGCGATTGTCAATCCGTCCGACGATATGGCTGTACGCCGGATTATCAACGAACCCAAGCGCAGCATCGGCGATACGACGGTACAGACGCTGATGGATTATGCACAGGCAGAGGGGATGCCGCTGTCAAGCGCCGTTTTGCTGGCGGAGGACGCTCCGCTTTCATCCAGAGCGCGCGGCCCTGTGATGAAGTTCGCCGCGCTGCTTGAAAAGCTGTCCGATGCGCGGGAGACCATGAAACCGGATGAATTCCTGCGCTATGTGATCGATACCACCGGATACGAAGAGCAGTATAAGCAGAACGACAACGATGAAAACCGGAGCAGGCTGGAGAATATCGGCGAACTTGAGACGGCCGTAAAGGAATATATTGCGCGCGAACCGGAAGGGGGCCTTGAAGGCTTCCTTGAAAACGTCGCTCTGGTCACGGATCTAGACAGCATGGATGATGCGGCGCAGGTGCTGACGCTGATGACGCTGCACAGCGCCAAGGGTCTTGAATTTGAGACCGTATTCCTGATCGGCATGGAGGATGAAATTTTTCCGACCTCCCGTTCGCTGTTTGATGAAGAAAAAATGGAAGAAGAGCGCAGACTGTGCTATGTGGGTATTACCCGCGCAAAGCGGCAGCTGTATCTGACGAACGCCCGTTCGCGTGCGCTGTACGGAAGCAGGCAGTTCAATATGAAGTCCCGCTTCCTTGACGAAATACCGCCCCGGCTGATCGAAAACCTGAATCAGTCCCGGCAATCCGAGCGGCGCATGCCCCCGGCCAGAACTGGAAGCTCTTATTCGGGCGGATATGCTCCGCGAAGCGCGCCGTCCGCGCCGGAGAGGAGATTGCCTCCGGCAGGCGGAAAGGGTCCGATCAATATTCCGGGCGTGGTGAAGGGATCTCAGGCGTTCGTGGGATCGCAGGCCAGGAAGCTCACAGGAGCGGCGCTGTTCAAGGTGGGCGACCGGGTGCGACACGGAAGATACGGCGAAGGCATCGTGGTATCCATGCAGGGCGAGGGTCGGGACGCGCGGATGACCATCCGTTTCGACAAGGATGGGGCGAGCAAAGTGTTTGCGCCGGATCTGGCGCCGGTAATTAAAATTGGCTGACGGGAGCGCATGACATGATGGATATGAAGGAGCTGGTCAGGCGGCTGAATGAAACTGCCTACCAATACTATACGCTGTCGGAACCGACCATTTCTGATGCGGAATGGGATGAAATGTACAACCGGCTGGTGAAAATGGAGCAGGAGACGGGCGTCGTTTTGCCAGATTCGCCGACACACCGGGTGGGCAGCACGCCGCTGACCGGATTCGAGCAGCACAGGCATTTGTCCCGTCTGTGGAGCATGGACAAGGCTCAGTCGGTCGATGAAGTCTATGAGTGGGCCCGTCGGGCGGAGAAACTGCGTGATGTAGCCAATGAGGGCGGCGCGCAGCTGCCTCCGCTGAAGTTTGTTGTCGAGCACAAATTCGACGGCCTGACTATCAACCTGACCTATGAGAACGGTCAGCTGATTCAGGCTGCGACCCGCGGAAATGGCGAGGTCGGCGAGATTGTGCTTCCTCAGGTGAAGACCATCCGCTCCATACCGCTTACGATTCCGTATCAGGGCCGCATGGAGGTGCACGGAGAGTGCTTTATGCGCCTGTCTGCGCTGGCGGCATACAACGAGACGGCCGCAGAACCGCTGAAGAATGCGCGAAATGCAGCGGCGGGCGCGCTGAGGAATCTGGATCCCAAGGTAACCGCCTCCCGGAAACTGTCCGCCTCCATGTATGGCGTGGATTATATTGAGGGGCGCGAGTTTTCCGATCATCGGGAAATGCTGGAATTCCTGAAGGAGAATCATTTCCCGGTTTCTGATTGCGAGCTGTGGGCGGATACGATTGATGAGGCGGTTAATGCAATCCGTAAAATCGAAGAGACTCGCAGCGAACTGGATTATCTGATCGACGGTGCGGTTATCGATATCTGCGATTATGCCACCCGCAATGTGATGGGATACACCGATAAGTTCCCGCGCTGGGCGATCGCGTATAAATTCGAAGCCGAAGAGGTGACGACGCTTCTTGAAGACGTCACCTGGGAGCTTGGGCGGACCGGAAAACTGACTCCGCTTGCTCATCTTGAAGCAGTTGAGCTTGCCGGTGCGACCATCCGGCGCGCTACGCTCAACAACTGGGGCGATATTCAGAGAAAGCGAGTCAGAATCGGCGCGCGCGTATGGATACGACGTTCTAATGAAGTCATTCCTGAGATTATGGGCCGGGTAGACGAGTATGTCGAGGGCGAACGGGACGTCGTCAAGCCGGACCGCTGTCCGGCATGCGGCGCAGGGCTGATTGAGAAAGGCGCGCATCTGTTCTGTCCGAACCGCGATGGCTGCGCTCCGCAGACGATCTCGCGTCTTACGCATTATTCAAGCCGCGAGGGAATGGATATCGATACCTTCAGCGAAAAGACCGCCGCGCAGCTCTATGAGACGCTGGGCGTGTCCGAACCGAGCGATCTGTATCAACTGACGGTCGAGCAGCTCACAGAGCTCGAACGGTTCGGAAAGCAGAAGGCGGCCAATCTCGTCAAGGCGATTGAAAAGAGCAAAGACTGCGAACTGGACCGGTTCATCTATGCGCTGGGCATTCCGAATATCGGCAGGAAGACAGCGCGGGATCTTTCCGAACGCTTCGGCAGCATGGAAGCGCTTATGAAGGCGACGGAGGAAGAACTGCTTGCGCTGGACGACGTCGGTGAAATTGTCGCGAAGAGCATTGTGGACTTTTTCGCCGACGAGAGCAATCTTCTGGAGCTCGAACGGCTCCGGGAGGCCGGCGTAGCGCCCAGGGTTCGTGAGAAAACTGTTGGCGGACCTCTTTCCGGAATGACAGTGGTTGTCACCGGCACGCTGACTCAGATGACCCGCCAGCAGGCCGAGCAGGCGATCCGGGATGCGGGCGGAAACGCATCCTCCAGCGTATCGAAAAAGACGAATCTGGTTGTTGCCGGAGAAAGCGCCGGCAGCAAGCTGGAGAAGGCCAACAAGCTGGGCGTAAGAGTGATTGATGAGGCTGCGTTCCGCGGGATGCTGAACCTTTAAATGATTGTAAAACGCAAAAAAACAAGGGTGGCTTCGAGCTAAGATAACGCGGGATATGCTATAATATAAGATCAAAGAATGGATCATTATACGGAGGAGAACGGTATGCACAGCATGACAGGCTACGGCCGGATGAGTGTTGAGCGGGATGGCAGACAGCTGACCGTTGAACTCAAGTCGGTCAATCACCGGTTCCTGGATCTTTCGTTCAGGATGCCGCGTTCCTTCAATTGTCTGGAAGATATGGCCCGCCGCCTGATCGGCGCGAGGCTGGCTCGCGGACACGTAGATGTGTTTGCGACGTATCGGAATATGCGGGAAGACTCCAAGAAAGTTACTGTAGACGAAGCGTTGCTCGGCGCCTACATGACGGCGCTTGATCAGATTCGCGAAAAGGCGGGCCTGACCGACAACCGCGGCCTCATGCAGATGGCTCAGATGCACGACGTGCTGGTGGTCAGCGAGGCGGAGGAAGATCAGGAAGCGCTGAAGAGCCTGATGGAAGAGGCGCTGACCGGCGCGCTGGATCAGATGGAGCAGATGAGAGCGCGCGAAGGCGAGGAGCTCAGGGCTGATGTGCTGGACCGTATTGATCGTCTTGAAAAGATGACCGGGCAGATCGAGGAGCGCTATCCCGCGACGATCGCCGAATACCGTCAGAAGCTCCGTGCACGCGTCGAAGAGCTGATGGACGGCGCGACGGTGGATGAGCAGCGCCTGATTCAGGAAGTGGCCATTATGGCGGACCGCAGCGCGATTGCTGAGGAAACCGTTCGTCTGCACAGCCATTTCGCGCAGGTCCGCGAGATGACCGAGGCTAAGGAGCCTGTTGGCCGCAAGCTGGATTTCATTGTTCAGGAGCTGAACCGCGAGGTTAATACGATTTCTTCCAAGTCTCAGGATGTGCCGATCACCAACCTGGTTGTTGCGGCGAAGTCTGAGATCGAGAAAATCCGCGAGCAGGTTCAGAATATCGAATAAACGGCTTGAAAGGAGACAGTAAAATGCCGCTCAAGCTGATTAATATCGGATTTGGCAATATTGTTTCTGCAAGCCGGGTCGTTGCGATTGTCGGCCCGGACGCCGCGCCGGTCAAGCGGATTGTACAGGATGCGCGGGAACGCGGGCTGCTGATCGACGCAACCTGCGGAAGAAGAACGCGCGCTGTGCTCGTTACAGACAGTCAGCACATTATTCTTTCGGCAGTACAGCCGGAAACCATAGCGCATCGACTGGAATCCAGAGAAGTCCTCGTGGAAGAGGAAGAGGAGGCATAGACTTATGCGAAAGAGGCTGAC
>JAFQQU010000142.1 GCA_017410445.1 Clostridia bacterium
ACATGAGGTCATTGCAAGGGCGCTGCTTGAAGAAGTAAAGAAGGATATCTGAATATAATAAGAAAAGATTCGCCGGGGAAAACTTCGGCGAATCTTTTGTCATGGGAAAGTCCGTTTTTGTTCACCGGAGAGGCGGGAGGAGATGTTGCAGAGGGCGTCCGGCGTGGTATATAATAGTAAAAGGGACGCCGAATAACCGGCAGAACAAGAGGTGAAAAGCGATATGAATAACAAAACGCTAAATGATCAGGAATTTGAAAAGAAAATGCAGGCGCTGACCGACGAGGCGACGCTTGAATGGATGCAGGAAAAATCCCGCGAGTTCATGAAGATCATCGCGTATTACCGGTGCGCGCTGATGGAAATCGAGACCAAGTTCAACGTGCTCAATCAGGAATACTCCCTTCAGCACGACAGAAATCCGATCAACAGCATCAAGAGCCGGATCAAATCCATCCCGAGCATCCGGGAAAAGCTGAAGCGAAAGGATATTCCGGCGACGCTGGAGGCGATTGAGGAAAATATCAACGACGTTGCGGGAATCCGCATCATCTGCGCGTTCCCGGAGGATGTGTATACGCTGTCTGAGGCACTGCTTAAGCAGGATGACATCACACTGATTGCAAAGAAGGACTACATCAAAAACCCCAAGCCCAACGGATACCGGAGCCTTCATCTGATTGTCGCCGTACCGATTTTTCTCGCCAGCGAGAAACGGGTCATGAAGGTGGAAATTCAGCTCAGAACCATTGCGATGGACTGCTGGGCCAGCCTGGAGCATCAGCTGAGATACAAAAAGGACTTTGAGTTTACCGATGACATGGCGGATGAACTGCTGGAATGCGCTAAAATCAGCGCCGAGCTGGATGCGCGGATGAATGCTCTGAGAGACCGGCTTGACCTGGACGAGCAAAACTGAACAGAATGAATCACGCTCCCGGAAGTGAATTTCCGGGAGCGTGATCTGCATCAGCGGTTAGAAAGGCGACAATGCGTCAGTCCTCGAACTGAAGCGTCTTGGAGAGGCAATCGTTTCCGATGACCGTATTGGGGAAGATCTCCTTCAGCTCCGCTTCAAATTCCTCGGGATTCATGGTCGCGGGGCTGAAGTGCGTAAGCCAAAGCTCCTTGGCGTTTACGCGGTGGGCGATGTCTGCCGCTTCCTGCATCATCATATGATGGCTGATCTCGGCGCGTTCCTGCTTGTCGTGCTCGCCGAACATACCTTCGAGAATCAAAAGGTCGGCTTCCTGGCCGTATTCCTCGATGCCGGGAACGGGTCGGGTATCGGTCGAATACAGGATACTCAGGCCGCGTCGGGGCGCGCCAAGCACGTCGTCGGGCGTGAAGCCGTCCACGCATTCGCCCTTCTGAAGCCGTCCCCAGAGCTGTACGGGAATGCCCTTGGCCCGCGCACTCTGCGGATCAAACTTGCCCTTGCGCTTGAGCTGGAGTCGGTAGCCGAGGCAGGGAATGCCGTGGTCAGCGGGAAATACATCAGCTTCCATGCCGGCGCAGGTGAAATGAGCGCACTCTTGATCGGAGAATTCATGGCATTCGATTTCAAAGGGCAGCTCGGGCACGATGGCGCGCAGGCCGTTCACGGTGCGCTCCAGACCGACGGGGCCGTACATGGCGAGCGGCTCGGTTCTGCCTTCATTGCCGAGCGTCAGCAGAAGGCCGGGAAGACCGCTCATGTGGTCGGCGTGGAAATGAGTGATCAGAATGGCTTCGATGGCCTTGAAGCGCAGGGAAGCGGAGCGGATGGCGGTCTGCGTGCCTTCGCCGCAGTCGATGAGCAGCGCACGGCTGCCGTTGCGTACATAAAGGGCGGTCAGAGACCGGTTGGGAAGGGGCATCATGCCGCCGGTACCCAGAAGACATACATCAATCATATTATATCAATCTCCTTGTCGTGTGTCGGTGGATGGGGAGAAGGGACGGCACGGCTTCGATCGGGAAGCGACTCCCGCCTCGTCCGGAGGCAGACGCCGGTTATTGATTTATGCTTCATTCCGGCTCATGTGAAATCTGATCGGTGTGGATTTGCCGTGCGATCAAGCGTACCTTCCTGTGGGGCTGTGCTTGAACTCACAGGTATAGTATAGCAATCATTTCTGTACAGTTTGATCTTAGTTTCCGCCTGTTGCTGGGGTGTAATCTTTCTTATTTATTGTATCATGACGGTTTGCTTCTGTCCAGTCGCCCGGCAGGATAAAGTCGGGAATTGAAGCTATGCGAATGAGCAGTAACGAGGCAGCGTGAAATTCATTTTTCATCCTTTTAAATTAAATATTATGAATAGCTGTTTACGTTTGCCGGAAAATGGATTATAATGCACGTGGACCAATTTGAAGTTAACTGTAAGGAGTGTTTATGATGAAACTGTCCCCTCTTCAGATTGCGAGATATCAGTACAATCCCAAGCTCCCGGGAATGCTCAGAAACGGTATCTCCGAGATTTGCGTAAAGAACGGCAATGCGACTGAAAGCGTAGCCGATCAGGAGAAGATCAAGGCGCTCTTCCCCAATACTTACGGCAAGAACGAAATCACCTTCCAGAAGGGTGAGAACACCTCTGCGGCCAAGAAGCAGGTTGTCGGCGTTATCCTGTCCGGCGGCCAGGCTCCCGGCGGCCACAATGTTATCTGCGGCCTGTACGATGCTCTGAAGGCCACCAATAAGGACAACGTCCTCTACGGCTTCAAGGGCGGCCCCAGCGGCCTGATCGAGGATAATTATCTTATCTTCGACGACGAGTACATCAACCAGTACCGCAATACCGGCGGCTTTGACATCATTGGCTCCGGCCGCACCAAGCTGGAAACCGAAGAGCAGTTCGCCATCGTTGCCGACGTCTGCAAGAAGCACGGCAT
>JAFQQU010000143.1 GCA_017410445.1 Clostridia bacterium
CTGCCCACCAAAGTCGCAGTAACTCCCGTCCTATGCGGCCTCTTCACTGGCTTTCTCCCAGAGATAAACTCTCTTCATTCACTGTCCAAGATCATTGACAAACCCACATCTTTCTACCCGGGGGATATCCGGTGGTCTCTGTCCGATAGAAGTCGCTTGCGAAATATATAAGTCCGCCCGACGCAGAGGCTCTGATTGACGGCCGTTTGCGTCGGGCGGACGGTTTTGTGTGCGGGCGGATGCGTATGCCTTGAACGCAGAAAGGACGGATAATAACAAACGCCGGGACGGCCGACTGGTTTTGTCAGCCGTCCCGGATACAGAAGCGCTAATTCATAAATGAAAGCTTAGCCTTCCAAGCGGTATTTCTTTACGCGGTCGTAGGACATGCGGAAGTCGATTTCGTAAGGCGGCGGGCACTTGTCCCATGCCTCGTCGATCAGCTGGTCGAGGACGTCGCCCTGCGGGTCTTCGATGCCGCGCTCCTTGGCCATCTTCAGCGCGCAGTATTCGAACCAGATGTCGGTCAGCGAGCATTCGCCCTCGCGGATGTCGGCATATTCGCCGTGCGCGAAGACCTTCTCGATGATGTCCAGCTCGCGCAGCTTGATGGCGGTCTGGGCGGCGTTGAGCAGCATGCGCTCGGCGTTCTGGATGTTTTCGGGCATGGACTGATACAGCTTCCAAGCCTTCTCATACTTGCCCTTGCTGTTCAGCCACTTCATGTATTCGGCGGCGAACGCGAAATCGACGGTGACGGCGGGCAGCGCGAAGGTCTTGTCGTAGAATTCCTCGGTCAGCGCTTCGTTCTTTTCCTCATTGGCGAGGCAGGCGAGGCAGCGCAGCGCCCAGACGGAGGGCTTGAGCTCGACCGACTTCTCGAAGGCCTTTCTGGCCAGCTCGCGGTATTCCGGATACTTGCCCCAGCGGGAAGCGTCGTAAGCGACGTGGCGGCGGTCCATCATTTCGTTCAGCATGACGCCGTAGTGCAGCAGGCTGTACCAGGTTTCATTGCCGTTTGCAAGGCTCTTTTCAAGCAGCTTCATCCACTTTTCGGAGACCATCCAGGATGCGGGGATGACGTCCGGAGACTCATCGGGGAGCTTGCCGTCCATCAGCAGAGCGTACCACGGATACTGTTCTGCGCCGATGGTGCTCTTCGGGAAGCATACGCTGTCCGGGAAGGGACGGTCGCCCTGACGTTCGATGCGCATCTTCTCCAGCGCGCCCCAGCCGCTGGCCAGATGGACCAGGTCTTCTTCGTATACGGGGATGTCGGCGTATTCGGCATAGATATCGTCGCGGCGGAGCAGCTCTTCCTCGCTGATGACGCCGTCCACATAGCCTCCAAGGTATACGTTGGCCTCATGGAAGCTCTCCTGATGCAGGCTGTCCTTATCCAGCTTCATGCCGCCGAAGCACTGCGTCCATTCGATGGTGCTGCGGGCCGGGAACAGCTTGTCGTGAACCTGAGAGCGCGCGATGCCGCCCTGAATTTCGATATAGTAGCCTGCGCCGGGTTCGGAGAGGAACTCCTGCCAGTGCTTGCCGGCGGCGTGGTTGCCCCAGCAGAACATCTTGTGATAGAGCAGAGGCGCGGTGGAGCGGTCATAGAATACCAGACCGTCGCTGTATGCGCCGGCTTCCCAGGCCGTCTTGGTTCCGTCGGGCGCCTGGAAGAAATAGTCGAAGCCGCGGGTCGCGTTGTGCGGATAGGACAGGTCCTTGCCCGGGAACAGGGAGATATAGGGAATCTGCTCGAAGGTGACACCGTCCGAGCCGCCCAGAATCATGGCCCACTCGGTAGAGGAGAGCACGCGGGTATTGCCGTCCTCGGGGATGGCGATATTGGTCCACCAGTAGGTGGTGCTGTCCTCGTCGAAGGGGTTGAACATCTTTACGTGGCTGTACAGCACGGGGGAGCCGTCCGGCAGATGGAAGTCCATCTGATAGATGGTGTTCTTGGTGCGGTCGAATTCATACATGCGCAGGAAGTCGTTGCCGTTCGGGTCCTTCAGGATGGCGGCAAACAGATGATCGCAGGTGCGGGCGTGGTGGCCGTAGGAGCCGAAGTTCCACTCGATGCCGCCGGACAGCCACGCATTGCGCAGAGCCAGGTTGCCGGGCTGATAGGCGGGGTTGCTCATCAGCAGCTCGGCGTTGTTGATCTTATCGAACAGGGAATACAGCCGTCCGCCGTCCTCCGGCCAGAAGGTAGCGATCAGGTATTCGTTTTCCAGAACGATGGTCTTTTTCTTCAGCGGCAGGCGCTTGCGGGAATAGCGGTCCTGCATTTTATAAGGAAGGATGGGAGAGCGGTTGCCCAGGTCCACCCTGAGTTCAGCGGGGAAGTCGGGATGCGCCTTGGTGTTCACTTCGTTTTTGTTATGGAACATCGGCAGCGGGTTGGTGCCTTCCAGCGGAGCGCCGGGAATCGTCATAATTTTGACTTTAACAGACATAACGCGACCTCCTTAATGTGGGGTTATTCCCTTTACATATTATGTCATGGCTGCATAAAAAAGTCAATTCCCCATTTAATTGTTTTCATAGAGGCGGATGGGAAAATTTGCATTGAAGCGACGTTCTTTGAGCATATGGGCAGCCGGACGGGAATACCATGGTCACTGAGAGAACAGGGGGGATGAGCATGGTTCGGATCAAGGTATATAAGGCCTCTCAGCTGGCGGTGGCCGCGGCGGCGATTCTGATGGCGGCTGCGCTGATCGCGGTTCTGATCAGCATTGCGCTGCGCGGCGGCGCGGAGACGGTCGGCGGAACGACGATCATCTGGGAAGAGGCGGCGGTCGAGGTGGCCGCCGCTTTTTCCATGTTTGATTTTCCGGACGGACCGATCATCCCGGACCCGGAGGATTTCATCCCCGAAAACGAGCACACCGACGAGCCGGCGGACGAGATTATCATCGAGATCATCCGGGCGGAGGCGGCGCCGGAGGAGAATGTTGGGATGGCAGAAAGGCAGGCGCGGGTGCTGATATATCATACGCATACGCATGAGGCCTATGCGCAGGACGCGGAAGATCCGTATGTGGAGACCGAGGCGTGGCGCACGGCGGATCAGGGGCATTCAGTGGTGCGGGTGGGCGAGGCGCTGTCGGAATTGCTCAGGGGATATGGGATGGAGGTGGTTCATGATGTGACCGATCACGAGCCGCCCAAGCTGAGCACGGCCTACGCGCGGTCGCTGAAGACGCTGGAGGGATATGCGGACGAGGAATTTGATCTGTACATCGATCTTCACCGGGATGCATACAACGCGTCCATGAAGGAATATGCGGAGTCAAACGGCCAGCGCATGGCGCAGCTGATGGTTTTGATCGGAAACGGAGGCGAGTATGAGGTGAAGCCGGATTACGAAGCCAACCTGCGGTTTGCGCTGGAGCTGACCAACTGCATCAATGAAAAAAATCCCGGTTTATGCCGGGAGGTCATGGTGAAGAACGGGCGGTACAACCAGCACATCGGAACGCCGGCCATCCTGATAGAGGTTGGTCACAACGAGAACACCCTTCAGCAGGCGCTTTCTTCCATGCCTGCGCTGGCCGACGCGCTGAAGGAGGTGCTTACTTCTTCCTGAACCGGGAGAATGCATGGGATTCTGTGATCCACCCCATCAGTTTGGTGTCGATTTCATCCGTGTTCCGGAGGGGGACATGGTGCGTCCAGCGGCCGGGATACGGCTCCGCCGCCTGCTGTACGCGCGGGGAATCGAGTCGGTATGCGAGTCCGAAGGTGACGATCATTCGGGGGTCATCCTCTGTCCTGATCTTGCTCCGGGGCGGCGAGACGCAGGCGAACAGGCGCGGGTCGTCAAAGGAGATCTGCGTTTTCTGCACGCGGACGGAGGCGGCGGGGAACAGGGAAAGGATAGCGGATTCGAGGGCTTCATAGAGCGGGATGGATTCGGGGGAGCGGTCGAAGAAGAGGAGGATTTCGGGGGACATGGGGATCGCCTCCTTAAAGAGAGGGAAGGGGTGGGCAGAGGGATGAGGCAAGGCGGTTTGTTGCGGGGATTGGGTGTTCGGTGTGTTAGGGTTTTTCGCGGAGGAAACTGCGGGTTGAAGGCATGGGATGTGCTCCCCGTCGTGCGGCGACTTTTGATGATTTATCCAAGATAAATCTCAAAAGATCACCTTCGCCGGGCGTGCGCTGCACGACGCACAGTTACTGCGCCGCCCCTCGATCGCTCCCATGGAGGAATGTTTCATATAAGAATCCGCCGCTCTCCCAACTGTTTCAGTGAGGGGCGGCGGAATGGGGTTCAGACGGAGTATTCTTTGTGCGGCGAGCGATGAGAAGGGTTACGTGCCTCCGGCGGCTTAAGGGATTCATCCCTTAAGAATCCCGCACGCTCACGCGGGTTATGTCTGTGCGGATTCAGAAGCGCCAGCGCATGTCAGTCGGCGCTGCCGGCCAGATCGGGGGTATCGGTGAGCATGGCGGCGGAGGCGGTGCGTCCGTCGAGCTCGAGCACCATCAGCTCGTTTTCGCCTTCCTTGAGGAAGGGAGCGGGCAGATATGCGGTCTTCTGCGGGCCGACTTCCCAGTAGCGGCTCAGATTGATGCCGTTGACGAAGATGACGCCCTTCTTGAAGCCGTCCATGCGGACGAAGGTATCTTCGGGCGTGCCCTCGATGGTGAACTTGCCCTTCAGCAGCTGCGGTCGGCCGTTGAATTCCTTCATCGGACCGAATTCGACCTGCTCAAGGTTATCCAGCGGCAGCGTCAGCGCTTCCCAGTGATATACGAAGGACTGCCCCAGACGGATGGCGCCGTCGATGCCCTTGCGGTCGATCAGGTTCTGTCCGTAATTGGTGCGGCCCATGTTTTCAACCAGCACCATCAGGTCCACGCCTTCCGCAGGAACGGGGATGCGCGGCAGCGGCTGCTTGTCGTTTCGGTACTGAATGCCGTGCAGCTTTCCGTTTACAAAAACGTGCGCGCGGTCGTGAAGGCCCTGAAGCACCAGCGGCAGCCCCTCGCGCGGGCCGCGGATGTGCGTGCGGTAGAGAATGAAGCCATAGCCCTGTCCGAGCTTCTCCATCGGGAGCGGGAGGGTCAGCCTGACCGGATCGGTCAGGGTATCCGCCGCGTCCAGCAGGTCGGCGCATTCGGTGAATTCCACCTTGCCGTAGGCCTTCAGGTGATCCTTGAACTCAGGCATCTCGGGAACGGGCGCATATTTCGAGACGACGTCGCGGAAGAGGAAGTATTTCTTCGTCAGTCCGCCGTATTCGTTGACCGGGGCGTCGTCGTCGTAAGAGTTGACTGTCGGCTGATATTCGGGCGTGAGGTATTCGGGATCGGGGCAGTTTGCGCCGTTGGAATAGCCGAAATTGGTGCCGCCGTGGAACATGTATGCATTGACCGACGCGCCGGTCGCCAGAATTTCGTCCAGAATCTGCGCGGCTTCCTCGGGCGTGCGGCTGTGATGCTCTTCGGTCCAGTGGTCGAACCAGCCGTTCCAGAATTCGCAGCACATCAGGGGACCGTCGGGCTGGCGCTCGCGCAGCTTGCCGAACTCCTGCTCAACGCGGCTTCCGAAGTTGCCGGTCTTGAGGCAGCCCTCGAGCGTGCCGCCGGTCAGCATCCAGTCGGTCGGGCCGTCGGAGGTGAACAGGGGCACGTCCACGCCGCGGCGGATCAGGCCGTCGCGCAGGTAGCGCAGATATTCGGTGTCGTCGCCGTAGCTGCCGTATTCGTTTTCGACCTGCATCATGAGGATCGGGCCGCCGTTGGTGGACAGCATGGGGACGAGCCGCGCGATCAGATCGTCATAGAAGCGGTCGACCGCGGCAAGATAGGCGTCGTTCATGCAGCGCAGCTGAATGTCGCTGTCCTTCAGCAGCCACCACGGAAGTCCGCCGAATTCCCACTCGGAGCAGATGTAGGGACCGGGCCGGACGATGGCATACAGCCCGAGCTCCTGCGCGATTTTCAGGAACTCGACGATGTCGAGCATGTCGTCGTAGACGAAGCTGTCCTCGGTGGGCTGATGGGCGTTCCATGCGACATAGGTTTCCACGGCGTTGAAGCCGCAGGCCTTGAGCTTTTCGAGGCGGTCGCGCCAATAGGGACGCGGCACGCGGAAATAATGAATTGCGCCGGCGATAAAGCGGAACGGCGCGCCGTCCAGACGGAATCCTTCGGGTTCGATGGTCAGGCGGTGAATCTGAGACATACAAGCAACCTCCTGAAATGAAGATGTCTGATGTGATTATAGCATGATGCGAAGAAAAATGCTATATATCCTTGGAAAATGGCATAGAGAAAAAGCCCTGCCGCGGGAGATTCCGCAGCAGAGCTTTTGTATATGCGATGTGGGTGAGGGATTGAAGGATTATTCTTCGTCTTCGTCCTCGCGCTTGGTGTTCTCGATGATCTTCTTCGCGTCGGCGGCGGGGACTTCCTCGTAGCGCTCGAAGCTGGTGGTGAAGGAACCACGGCCCTGAGTCATGGAACGCAGGTCGGTGGCATACTTGTACATTTCGCCTTCCGGAACCTCGGCGGAGATGCACTGCAGGTCGCCGTCCTTATCCATGCCCATGATGCGGCCGCGGCGCTTGTTCATGTCGCCGATGATGTCGCCCATGTACTCGTCCGGTACCCATACCTTGACGGAGTGAACCGGCTCGAGCAGGATGGGGCTGGCCTTGTCCAGCTGCTTGAACGCAATGCGGGCAGCGGTCTTGAAGGCCATTTCGGAAGAGTCAACGGGATGGTAGGAACCGTCGTGCAGCTTGGCAGTCAGGCCGACAACCGGGAAGCCGGCCAGAACGCCGTGCTTGATGTTGTCGCGCAGGCCCTTTTCAACGGCGGGGATGAAGTTGCGCGGTACAACGCCGCCGACAACCGCATCTTCGAAGATGAAGTCAGTGGAGCCGTCGTCGTTGGGACGGAACTCGATCCATACATCGCCGAACTGACCATGTCCGCCGGACTGCTTCTTATGGCGGCCCTGGACGTCGATCTTCTTGCGGATGGACTCGCGGTAAGCGATCTTCGGCTGCTCCAGCAGGCAGTCGGCGCCGAACTTGGCCTTCAGCTTGTTGGCGACAACCTGAATGTGCAGTTCGCCCAGACCGCTCAGCAGGGACTCGGTGGTCTCTACGTTCTTCTCAACCTTGATGGTGGGATCTTCTTCCATCAGGCGGGCCAGACCGGAGAAGATCTTGTCTTCGTCGCCGGCCTTCTTGGCGTAAACAGCCTGCGCGATGCAGGGAGCCGGGAACTCGAAGCCGGGGAACTTGATGAGCTTGCCGGCCTCGCACAGGGTGTGGCCGGTGGCGGCGAACTGGAGCTTGGCCAGCGCGCAGATATCGCCGGCGATAACCTGAGTGGCCTGGGTCTGCTTCTTGCCGCGCAGGAAGAAGATGTTGCCGGCCTTCTCGGGCTTGTCAGCGTTGGCATTGTACAGGGAGGTGTCGCCGGACAGGGTACCGGAGGTAACCTTGATCAGGGACAGCTTGCCGACGAACGGGTCGGCCATGGTCTTGAATACGAGGCCGGAGAAGGGAGCGTCTACGGTGCAGGCGCGCTCTTCCTCGCCGCCCTTGGTCTCGCCGGTCAGGGCGGGAGCGTCGGCGGGAGAGGGCATCAGCTCTACCATGAAGTCGAGCAGCTTGCCAAGACCGATGCGGGTGATGCCGGAGCAGCAGACAACCGGAACAACGGTGCCTTCCTTGGTGCCCTTGCGGACGCCCATGATGGTGTCCTCAATGGACAGCTCCATATCTTCGAAATACTTCTCCATCAGCTCTTCGTCCGCGCCGGCGGCCGCTTCCATGATGGCTTCGCGGGCAGCCTGAACCTCGTCCTCCAGGTGGGCGGGGATCGGAACTTCCTTGCGGTTCTTGCCTTCGCCGATGAAAGCCTTGCCCTTCAGAACGCCGACAACGCCGACGAACTTGCCGTCTTCGATGATCGGTACTTCGATGGGGGCGATAACGGTGCCGTACTTTTCCTTAACGGAATCCAGAGCCTTCTGGAAGTTGGCGTTTTCACGGTCCATCTGGTTGATGACGATCATGCGGGCGGTGTTGTTCTTATCGCACGCAGCCCACGCCTTCTCGGCGCCGACGCTCAGGCCGGAAACGGCGCTGACGGTGATCAGAGCGCCTTCGCAGACGGCCATCGGGCCGACCATTTCGCCGGCGAAGTCGAAGTAGCCGGGGATGTCAACCAGGTTGATTTTGGTGTCCTGATACTCGAGGGGTGCAACTGCGGCGCTGATGGAAATCTGGCGCTTGATCTCCTCGGGATCATAGTCGCAAACGGTGGTGCCGTCCTCGCGGCGGCCCTGACGATCGATCGTGCCGGTGGCATACAGCAGCGCTTCTACCAGCGTGGTCTTACCTTCACCGCCATGACCGGTGACGGCGATGTTGCGAATGTTCTCGGTGGTGTAGTTTTTCATTGAGTCAATTCCCCCTGTTATTTTGCGCATGCCAAGCACGCATTGTGAACTAGCTTATATTTTAACAGAAATTGCGCAGGTTGAAAAGACCTTTTTATGAAGGAATTTTTTGATGCAATATGGAATTTTTCTAAAAGCCGGAAAAAAGGCAAAAACTTGTGCTATACTTACAAGAAATATGAGGAATTCAATGAGAAAACTGCTTTTGTTCTGTCTGATATTTTTACTTTTTACGGGAGCTGTTCCGGCGGCTTCCGGGGAGGAAATACGCACGGCTGATGATCTCCGGGCTAGATATTTGGAGAATTTGAACAAAAAAATCAGCGCAGTCTATGTTAACGGGCCTTCTGCGGCGAATCCTTACGAAGCGGGCGTTCTGACGGATGAAGCGATTGAAGCTGCAGTTTCCGAGGCGAACTTCATCCGCTGGCTGGCCGGGCTTGACGAACTGGAGACAGACGCGGGACTCAATGCGCTTGCGCAGCACGGCGCGGTGCTGATGGCGGCGAACAAATCCCTGAGCCATTCGCCCGAACAGCCTGCGGATATGCCGGACGATTTCTTCAAAATGGGAGAAGCCGCCGCCGCATCCTGCAATCTGGCGATGTTCAACTGGGCGGAGGAGGATCTGCTCAATCAGGCGGTCGTTCAGTTTTCGCGGGACGATACGGGCGCCAACCGGTATATTCTGGGACACCGCCGCTGGCTTCTGTATCCGGCAATGAAATACACCGGGTTCGGGCTTGCTCAGGACGAGGACGGGCGCAGCTATGCGGCGATGTACGTCATGGACGAATCGAACGGCAAGGCGGAGTATGACCTGATCTGCTGGCCGTCCGGAGGCGCGTTTCCGGCGGAGCTGATGTCCGCCGATACGCCATGGTCGGTCACGCCCAATCCGGAAATCTACGATCTTGAGAAGAGCTCGCCCCGGATTGTTATGACCGAAGAGACGACTGGCGCGGAATTCGTGTTTGAGATCATGACGGAGGAAGCGGCGGGCGATCAGTATTTCGTGCTGGGCGGCGGCCGCTTTGGCGGAGGACCTACCTATATATTCCGCCCGGACCTGAGCGCGTATGACAGGCTGATGTACGGATATTCTCAGAATCAGGTGTGGACGGTGCGGCTGGACGGCATGATTCTCAAAAGCGGCGCGCCGGCCGGGCCCATTGAGTATACTGTAGAAATAGCGTCGCTCACGCCGATCAGTCCGGCGGCGGTGGAGATCATGCCGCGGGAAATGACAGTCAGAGTCGGGGAAGAGGCCTATCTTTCGGCGCAGGTGATTCCGGACTGGGCGGACGATCTGTCGGTTGTATGGAGCTCGTCGGATGAAAGCATTGCGTCGGTCGGGCCGGACGGAAGGGTGCGCGGAATCGGCAAGGGAACATGTCTCGTCATCGCGGAGGCGGTGAACGGGAAAAAGGATGAAGTTGGGATAACGGTAACTGAGTGAGAAGCACATATCTGAAAGGAGAAAACTGATCATGAAGAACCTGAGAATCGTATTCAGCCAGTCGAAGGGAACCATCAACCCGAACATCTACGGCCATTTCTCCGAACACATCGGCGGCGTCTTTTACGACGGCCTGTGGGTGGGCGAGGACTCGAAGGTGGAGAATGTGCGCGGCTTCCGCAAGGCGCTTGTGGACAGCTTCAGAAAGATCAATCCTCCGGTGCTGCGCTGGCCGGGCGGCTGCTTCGCCGAATCCTACGACTGGCGCGACGGCGTCGGCCCGAGAGACCAGCGTCCCGAGCGGGTCAACTGGTGGTTCAATTACGACGGGCGCACCGAATCCAATCAGGTAGGCACGCATGAATTCGTCGACTTCTGCCGTCAGGTGGGCGCGGAGCCGTATTTCGCGGCCAATATGACCTCGGTCACGCCCCTGCACATCCGCAACTGGATCGAATACTGCAATATGGATGAGGGGCGCACCACGCTGGCCCGTGAGCGCGGGGAGAACGGCTCGCCCGAGCCCTTCGGCGTGAAATACTGGGGCATCGGCAATGAGAACTGGGGCGGAGGCGGCAGCATGACGCCCGAGATGTGCGCCCGGGAATATATGAAGTTCTCGACCGTATGCGCGAGCGCGGTGAAGGAGAAGCCGAAGTTTGTCATCTGCGGCGCGAACGGGCATGATATCGAATGGACGCGCCGTCTGCTGGCGGAATGCGAGCAGGATATTCACGGACGCCGTGCGCTCCGGAACATCTGGGGCATGAGCGTTCACTATTACTGCGGCGGGGCGGGCGACCCGCTGACCTTCACCGAAAGCGAATGGTATCAGATGCTCCGTCAGGCCGATTACATGCGCCGCATCGTGGACGATCACCGCGCGGCAATGGACGAGTTCGACCCGGACCGCCGCATCGGCCTCATTGTGGACGAATGGGGATGCTGGCATCCGGACGGAAGCGGCCCCAGCAAGGGCTACAATCTGTTTGAGCAGCAGTCCACCATGCGCGACGCCATGGTCGCGGCGATGACGCTCAACCTGTTCAACAACCGCTGCGACGTGGTCGCCATGGCCAATGTGGCGCAGCTGTGCAACAATCTGCACTGCCTGTTCCTCGCGGGAGGAGAGCATTTCATCGAAACGCCTACCTATCATGTGTTCGATCTGTTCAAGGGTCATCAGGGCGCGAAGCAGCTGGAAGTGGTCAACGAGGGCGGATATTTCGAGGAGGAAGGCAAGGTCAGGCTCGAAAGGCTCACCGCGTCTGCCTCCGAGGCGGCGGACGGCAGCGTGACCATCACCATCGGCAACCTCTCCTGCACGGAGGCGGAGGAAATCTGTCTTTCGGGCGTGGGCGGGGAGCTGAACGGAAAGGCGGAGTTTGCGCTGCTGGCGGCGGACGACGTTCACGCGCACAATACTTTTGAGCAGCCGGAAAACGTGAAGCCGGTGCGCTGGGAGGGCGCGCTGTCGGACGGCGATACCGTGACGGTGCCCGCGGGCGGAATTCTAGCCATCACGCTGAGGAAGTAATTGCCGGAACGGTTTTGGAGCGCCGCATCGGTTGACAAAAGGCCGAAACAGGGGTATTATAAAATAAGATACTATGCGGCGATACCAAAATCGCCGTCTATGGAGGGAACTTATCATGTCTGAATCTTGTACGCATGATTGCGGTTCGTGCACTGCCAACTGCAGTGAGCGCAAGCAGGAAAGCCTGCTGGCCCCCGCCAATCAGTACAGCAATGTCAAAAAGGTCATCGGCGTCGTCAGCGGCAAGGGCGGCGTCGGCAAATCCCTGGTTACCTCGCTGCTGGCTGTCAACATGCAGCGCGCGGCGTACAAAACCGCTATTCTGGACGCCGACATCACCGGCCCGTCCATTCCCAAGGCGTTCGGCCTGACTCAGAAGGCCATGGGCAACGACGCCGGCATCCTGCCCGTCATGACCAAGACCGGCATCGGCACCATGTCCATCAACCTGCTGCTTGAAGACGACACCGACCCCGTCATCTGGCGCGGCCCGGTCATCGCCGGCACCGTCAAGCAGTTCTGGACCGACGTCTGCTGGGGCGACGTCGACTTCATGTTCGTCGACATGCCTCCGGGAACGGGCGACGTTCCGCTGACCGTGTTCCAGTCCCTGCCGCTGTCCGGCATCATCATCGTCGCCTCTCCGCAGGAGCTGGTCGGCATGATCGTCCAGAAGGCCGTGAAGATGGCCGCCATGATGAACATTCCGGTTCTCGGCCTGGTTGAGAACATGAGCTACGTCGAGTGCCCCGACTGCGGCAAGAAGATGGAAGTCTTCGGCCCGAGCCATGCCGAGGAAATCGCGGAGCAGTACGGCATCCCGGTCGTTGCGAAGCTGCCCATCAACCCCAAGCTGGCGGGCGCCTGCGACAAGGGCATGATCGAGCTGTACGACGGCACCTGGCTGGATGAACTGACCAAGGCGCTGGAAAATCTTGAATAACTGACGCAGAAGCCCTGTCGGAGCGCTCCGGCAGGGCTTGTCATATGTTTTAAGGGAAAAGGAGATATTGACATGGTGAAGTATACCGTTAATCCCGCGCCGCTGCCCAACGAGGGAATCATGTTTGTCAATCATCAGGAAAAGGGCCGCAGCGGCCACATGAGCCATGCGCTGGTCGAGTATAAGAAGGGGCATGTGCTGGCCTTCTATTCCAATTGCTCCCGCAACAGAAACCGTGGCCACAGCGGCTTCGGCTGGATTGAATACAAGCACTCGGCCGACGGCGCGCGCACGTGGGACGAGGGCAGAAAGCTCGAATACACCTGGGACGCTTTCCTCAACGAGCCGTTCACAGTCAGCTGCGAGAAGGCGGTCTCTCCTGCGGAGAACGAAATCGTCGTGTTCTGCACGAGAAATCTCAACCCCAACGGCTGGGAGCCCTATATGGAGCCGGTCGCGCTGAAGTCCTGCGACGGCGGCGAAACATGGTCTGCGCCCATTCACATCACCGACGAGGTCGGCCGCATCTACGACGCCATCTGCGAGGACGGAATCATCTATGCGCTGATGCTGCACAACCGCGATTTCGACGTGCATAATCCCAACGAGCGCTACGCTGTTTACGAAAGCCGCGACGGCGGACAGACCTTCCGGATGAAGAGCCTGCTGCCCGGCGACAATATGGGCCATGCCTACGGCTCGATGGAGATGACCGAGGACGGCCGGCTCATGGTATGGACCTACAGCCGGGGCGACGAGTATCATCTCGATTATTTCATCAGCGACGACAAGGGCGCGACGTGGCAGGAGCACGGCAAGAGCTTCTGCAAAAAGCGCATCCGCAATCCTCAGGTGACGCGCGTGCGCGGCGGATACATCCTGCACGGAAGAAACGGCAGTGAAACGCCCGGCGCGCCTGTCAACATGGTGCTTTACGCCAGCGAGGACGGAATCCATTGGGATGAGGGTGTGTTTCTGTACGAGAGCGATACAAGAATCGGCGCATTCTATTCCAACAATCTGGTGCTTGACGAGGACGACGGCACGCAGCGCGTGCTGATTCAGTCCTCCGTACCGTGGCATGATTACTACAGGACGGGCGACACCGGCGGTTTGGTCAATATCTGCCACTGGATTCTGACGATGGAGTAACCGGCGGAACCTGCGTTCTGCATGGAAAAATTCACGATATTCACGATTGCGGCAAAAATGATGCAGAGTGAATCGACCGCGCATCGGATGGTTATGGAATTTAGTGAATTTCACGAAGGAAAGTTAAAAAAATTGGCGCAGGTTCACTGAATCGCACTTGACAGGTGAAAAAATACCATATAAAATAGGTCTGTTAGCTTTTTAGGCTGACGAGTTATGAATAATGGAAGAATAGAGATTGAAAGGGAAGGAGGAGAACGATTCACTTATGATGCCTGTATTTTTGGGAATTATCCTTGCGTTGGTCTGCCTGGTAGCAGGTCTGGCCGGAGGCTTTCTCTATCGTCAGAACGTGATGGAGAAGAAGATCGGCCGCACCGAGGAATACGCCAACAATCTGCTGTCCGAAGCCACTCATAAGGCCGAGGAAAAGAAGAAGGAAGCGGTTCTGGAAGCCAAGGAAGAAATTATCCGCCTCAAGAGCGAGCTGGATAAGGAAGTCCGCGACCGGCGCAGTGAAGTAAGCAAGCAGGAACGCCGTCTGACCCAGCGCGAAGAAACCCTGGACAAGAAGATGGACAACCTGGAAGCGCGCGAGGAAAGCCTGAACGCCAAGTATAAGGAAGCCGAAGCGCTTGAAGCCGAAGCACGCAAGCTGCACGACCAGCAGCAGGGCGAGCTGGAGCGCATTTCCAACATGACCATGGAAGAGGCCCGTCAGATCCTGATGAACAGGATCCAGAAGGACGCCTACCATGACGCCGCGGTGATGGTCCGTGAGATTGAGGGCCGCGCCAAGGAAGAAGGCGACAAGAAGGCGCGCAATATCATCGCCATGGCGATTCAGAAATGCGCCGCCGACCACGTGGCCGAGACCACCGTATCCGTTGTAGCTCTCCCCAACGACGACATGAAGGGCCGCATCATCGGCCGAGAGGGCCGCAACATCCGCGCTCTGGAAACCGCTACCGGCGTCGATCTGATCATCGACGACACGCCCGAGGCGGTTATCATCTCCGGCTTCGACCCGGTTCGCCGCGAGGTGGCCAGAATCGCTCTGGAAAAGCTCATTATGGACGGCCGCATTCATCCGGCCCGCATCGAGGAAATGGTGGAGAAGGCCCGCAAGGAGGTCGACAACCAGATCCGCGAAGCCGGCGAGCAGGCCATCTTCGAGACCAACCTGCACGGCATTCACCATGAGCTGGTCAAGCTGCTGGGCCGCATGAGATACCGCACCAGCTACGGCCAGAACGTGCTCAAGCATTCCATCGAGGTATCCCATCTGGCCGGCATCATGGCCGCCGAGCTGGGCGCAGACGTTCAGCTGGCCAAGCGCGCAGGTCTTCTGCACGACATCGGCAAGGCGGTTGACCATGAGGTTGAGGGCACGCACGTGACCATCGGCGCCGAACTGGTCAAGAAGTTCCATGAGTCCGATAACGTCATCCACTGCATCATGGCGCATCACAACGACGTCGAGCCCACCACGGTGGAAGCCGTGCTGGTGCAGGCTGCGGACGCCATCTCGGCTGCCCGTCCGGGCGCCCGCCGTGAGTCCATTGAGAATTACATCAAGCGCCTTGAAAAGCTGGAGGAGATCGCCAATTCCTTCGAGGGCGTTGAGAAGTCCTTCGCCATCCAGTCGGGCCGCGAGGTTCGCATCATGGTGAAGCCTGAAGACGTCAACGACGCCGGGACGCTCATCCTGGCCAAGGAAGTCGTCAAGCGCATCGAGAACGAAATGGAATATCCGGGCCAGATCAAGGTCAGCGTGATCCGCGAGACGCGCGCCGTGGATTTCGCCAAGTAAGCATCAAACAGGGGAGAGCTTTGCGCTTTCCCCTGTTTTGTCCAATTCCCGCCCAACGGAAAGGAGAATGACAGGTGAGCGGCATTTTCTTCGTGGAGCCCGGTCATGTACCCGGTCCGGTCAACCCGATAACCGGCAAGAACTATGAGCATGGATGGATCTGCCTGCGCCTGACCGACGAGGCCGAATACGAGGTCTTCTGCAGCGGACGCGAGCTGTACTGCGCCGCCATCAGCAAGCAGAATCCCGGCTGGAAATACCGGGTGATGGATTTTGTGGAATATTCGCTGGCACAGGGCAAGGACGTACTCTTCTCGGGCGAACGCGCCGATTACGAGGCAGCCCGCCGCGAATATGCCGGCCATCATCAC
>JAFQQU010000144.1 GCA_017410445.1 Clostridia bacterium
GAGATTCTCAAGTGGCTGGGCCGGGCGGAGGATACGCCTATTGTCAAGGCGCTCAAGTGGCCCGGACTGATGGTTCAGAAGCTGACGACCAAGCAGCCGGACGACAGCATGGTCGAGATTGCGCTGATTGCGCTCAAAGCATCGCTGGGCATGCCGGATGCGCTGCCTAAGGAGCTGGATCCGGATTATGTACCGGAGAAGAGCGAAGAGGAAGCGGCGGAATAACGGATAAGAATAATACAGGTGGATCTGCCCGTGCGGATCTGTTGCCGGTTGAACGGGCGAAGCCCCGGTCAAGCAGTGCGGAAGCGACATGCGCGTCGGCAGCGGACCTGAATGAGCAGATCTGTTTGTTTGTGCAGGAGGGTGCGGCGTGGAAGAAAGCTATAAGACGATCAGACAATGGCGAAAAGAAGCGCGCGCCGAGCTGGAGCGAGCCGGTGACATGGACGCCGCGTGGGACGTTGACTGGATGCTGTGCGAGGTGTTTGAGTGCGGCCGGGCGGAGCTTAAGTGGATTGAAGGAAACGATATCCGAGGAGAAATGGGCAGGCAGCTTCATTTCTGGCTTCATGAGCGGATGGACGGGAGACCGCTTCAGTATATACTGGGCCACACCGGGTTTATGGGCATTGATATTCTCTGCGACGAGCGTGCGCTCATACCGCGTCAGGATACCGAGACGCTTGCCGAGCTTGCGCTGCACCGCATGCAGTATGTGAAAAATCCCAGCGTGCTGGACCTGTGCACGGGCACCGGGGCTATTGGGCTTACGATGAAGCACTATCGCCCGGACGCCGTGGTCACGCTGGCTGATATCAGCGAGGACGCGCTGGCGCTGGCGAAAAAGAACGCGGATGCGCTTGAACTCAATGTACGGATTCTCAGAGGCGATCTCTGGGAGGCGGTTGAAGGAGAGAAATTCGACTTCATTCTGTGCAACCCGCCGTATCTGACGGATCAGGACATGAAAGAGCTGATGGAAGAAGTCAGGCGTGAGCCTGAGCTGGCGCTCTGGGGCGGTTCGGACGGACTGGGATTCTATCGGAGAATTGCGGCTGGGCTGGACGGCGCGCTGAACGAAAATGGCGAGGCGCTGCTTGAAATCGGCAGGGGACAGGAGAAGGATGTAGCTGACCTTATGAACGCGGCGGGATTCTGCGCGGAGGCGCACAAGGACCTGTGCGGAATTGACAGAGTCATCAGGGTATGGCGCGGACAGCCGGCGGACGGAATGATATAAACAATCCGGGAGGATGGAATTCATGCAGGGACATTCCTTTAATGAATATGAGCGGATTGCTCAGAAGCTGGAAGCGGTCGAGGGACGGTTTGAAGAACTGTCCGTCCGGATTACGCTGCCCGAGGTCATTTCGGACGGCGCGCTGTTTCAGAAGCTGATGCGCGAGCACAGCGAACTGAGCGAAACAGCGGAGTTTGCGAAGAACTACAGAAAGCTCCTCGAAGATATCGAAACGGCGCACGAAATGGCCGAATCGGATGACCAAGAGATGGCTGAGATGGCCCGGGAAGAGCTGGAAACGCTGGAACCCGAGCTGGACGCCAAAACGCAGGAAGGCAGGCTGCTGCTGCTCCCGAAGGACCCGGACGATTACAGAAACGCCATCATCGAGGTGCGCGCAGGCGCGGGCGGCGACGAGGCCGGACTGTTCGGAGCGGAGCTGGTCCGCATGTATATCCACTATGCCGAAGCGCATGGCTGGCGCGCGGAGCTCACGGATAACGGCGAGACCGAGCTGGGCGGCATCAAGGAAGCTGTTCTGATGGTTCAGGGCAGAAACGTATTCAGCCGTCTGAAATACGAATCCGGCGTTCATCGCGTACAGCGCGTGCCGGTCACCGAATCCGGCGGACGCATTCACACCTCCACGGCGACGGTCGCGGTGCTGCCCGAGGCGGAAGACGTCGAGATGGAGATCAACATGAACGATCTTCGCATCGACACCTACCGCGCGTCCGGCGCGGGCGGACAGCACGTCAACCGCACCGACTCTGCGGTGCGCATCACCCATATTCCGACCGGCGTGGTCGTAACCAGTCAGGATCAGAGATCACAGATTCAGAACCGCGAAAAGGCGATGCGCGTTCTGAGGACGAGGCTGTATGACATGCAGCGTCAGCAGGCGCAGAACGAGTATGCGAGTGAGCGCCGCAGCCAGATCGGCACGGGCGACCGGAGCGAGCGCATCCGCACATATAATTTCCCGCAGGGAAGAGTGACGGATCACCGCATCGGAAAGAGCATCTACAGCATCGATAACTTCATGAACGGCGATCTGGACGAGATTATCGACGCGCTGATTCTGGCGGAGCATACCGCCATGCTGAACGAGGACGAACAGTAAGCGATACCGACAGACAGCGGGGGAATTGAAAATGAAAATTGCCGTACTGGACGGAAAACAGCTGAACGATCTGAACTGGGAAAAAATGGAGACGCTCGGCGCGCTGGAGAGATACGATTCCACGACGCCCGGCGATGTGATCGGCCGCGCGCAGGGCGCGGAGGCAGTGCTGGTCAACAAGGTGAAGATGACCCGGGAAATTATGGATGCGCTGCCGGAGCTTCGGTATATCGGCGTTCTGGCGACCGGATATGACAACATTGATCTCGCTGCGGCCAGGGAAAAGGGAATCGTCGTTACCAATGTTCCGGGCTATTCCACGGATTCGGTCGCGCAGCTGAATATGGCGCTGCTGC
>JAFQQU010000145.1 GCA_017410445.1 Clostridia bacterium
CCGCTTCCGCGCTCGGTCGACATGCGGGTCGAAGCCATCCGCTGGCGCAGCGGGCATGAGGAGCTGGGCGCAGAGCCTGTCGGCGTGGTCATCCGGGGGACGTATTACGACTATCTCTTCCGGGACGATACGTTCCTCGGGGATATCATGATCGACGGCGTCGGGATCACCCAGCGGACGGAGGCGCTGACTGAGGTGAGGTTTGACCAGACCGGGTACCTCGTCTATTCGGACGATCAGCATATGCTCAATTCGATGGGTTTCATAGTGGGCAGCCCCGGCCTCGGCGAGTTCGTCATCGGCCTGTATGACAAGGAGAATGTGGACGGCGTCGGGCATGGCTCGTGGCAAGGCAGCGACGGAACGGTCCTTACCTGGCCGGCGCAGACCCGGGAGGAGGCCGTTGAGAACACGAAGCGCATTCTGACCGAGCAGAAATGCACATGGCTCACCAGAAGCGTCTGGGAGGCGGGCATGACCCGGGAGGAATACGACGCGCTGAAAGGAAAATAACAGCCCAAAACGAAAACGACTTTTCGGCGGACACACATGGTCTGCCGGAAAGTCGTTCTTTTTTGATGGAATCAGATATTCTTGTGGAGCCATCTGCCGGTGTAGAAGCGGAACTGGCTGCACAGCGTGCGGAACACCAGAGAGATGATGTTGGCCAGATAGAGGCCGGGCACGCCCAGATTCATATGGTAGCAGAACAGCCAGGTCAGCGGCACGCGGATGGCCCACACGCCGAAGATGGTGTACGCCATGATCCATTTGCTGTCGCCGCCGGTTCTCAGGCCCGGGTCCATGGCGTTGATGGAGATGGCCGGGATGCACATGGCGAACATGTACCAGATGGTGGTTTTGCAGTCCTCGATGACCATGGGATCGGAGGTATACAGCGAGCCGAGCGGAACCACAGCCAGCGATATCACCAGGCTGAAGATCAGCGAAGCGGCCATGCCGGTCCAGTAAATGCCGAGGAGTGTTTTGCGGGCCTTGGGAACGTTGCCTGCGCCCAGCGCCTGTCCGACAAAGCTGATCAGAATCGGGCCGCAGATGCCCTGCGGATAGGCCGCGAAGCCGTACAGCGTGTTGGTCACCTGATAGACCGCCGCCTGATGGGTACCGAGGCCTACGATCATAATGTTGGCGATCAGATATCCGGCCTGAACCAGCGTGGATTCCAGCGAATTTGGAACGCCGATGCGCGCCATGCGGGCCCATGTCGGGAAATGCGGGCGGAAGATCCGGCGGACCTGAATGCGGAAGCTGCCGTGATACTTAAGCAGCATGTAGGTGACCAGCGCCGCGCCGGTGTAGCGGGCTGCGACGTAGGACAGGCCTGCGCCGGTGATGCCCATATTGAGCGCGGGGATGAACAGCGCGGCGGCGGCGACCTGAACGACGTTGACCATCATCGTGACCAGCATCGGGCCGCGCGAATTGCCGGAAGCGCGCAGCATGGCAGAGGCGACGGTGTTGACGATCAGCGCGGGGAAGGAGAGAATCATCAGCCGGAAGTAGATGACGCCCTCGCGGAACATCGTCTCTTCGACATTGTTCATCAGAAGATGCATGATCGGCGTCGCGCCCAGCAAAGAAACGACGCTCATGATCAGGCTTACGCCCAGCGCCAGCAGCATGTTCTGCTCGGCAATCAGCGAGGATTCTTCGTGATTTTTCGCGCCGATGCTTCGCGCCAGCAGCACCGCGCCGCCGGTGGACATCAGCGAGAAGATGGCGGTATACATGGAGATCGCCTGATTGACCAGGCCGACCGCGGCCAGCGCGCTCTTCGTGATTCCGCCGATCAGCATGGAAACGACCATGCCGATCATCTGCGTGATCAGGTTTTCAGCGGCGACCGGCAGCGTAAACCGGATGATTTGCGCAAGATCGCTGTCGTGGTGATTCTTCCGTATCACTTCCAATGACCTCCCCGGCGTGTTTTGATACACAGTTTCCTATATTATACGCCTGTTTGCCATTGCCCGCAAGGGAAGCGCGCAGATTTTGATCAACCGAACAGCCCTTCCTCAGCCGCCGCTGCCTGAATCTCAAGCGCCGCCGCTTCGGTCAGCTTTCCGATATAGGCATGCGTGAGCGGGCGCGGCCCGGTCAGGTGCTGCCGGATGCGCTCTTCGTCCAGATCGGAATAGATTGTCAGCTCAATGACCCGGGCAATCAGCCAGTCCTGCCGGGCACGGGCGGGAGATTTGTTCTTTTTCCTGCGCAGCCGGTCATACACGCGGTCGACCACCGTCAGCCAGCGGATCAGCTCGCGCATCTGCCGCCGCTTGAGCCCGGTCAGCCGGTAGGAGTTTCCGGCACGCAGCGCTGTATAGTTCTTGCGGATCAGATGAAGCGCGCGGAGCGTTTTGAGCCACTGTTCCTGTTTCGTCATTTGCATTCACCTCCGGACAGTTGTTCGTGATGTGTATTTTAACAGAACGTATGTTCTTTGTCAATGGCGAAATGGGAAATTTGTCCCAATATTGGGATGATGATGTGCGGAACCGGAATTTCAGTTTGACAGTCTATAGAATACATGGTATCCTAAAAGATACCGAAGCGTCTGAAAGGATGAGAGGCGCTTTGAACCCGGAGATATCAATATCGGCTCTGTATCCCTTGGGAGGTGGAAACATGTTTAAGAAGATGATGATTCTCGTGCTTTCGGCGATGCTTCTGTTTGCCGCGGCTGCCGTGGCTGAAGCCGCGCCCGTGCGCCTGGACGGAACGACCATCATCGACGGCGATCTGATCTATTACAGCGGCAGCGTGGACGGCGGCGAGAGCGGCGTGTTCACGATGAATTCAGACGGAAGCGATGTGCGCCGCATTTCGGATATCACGGCGGACCTGCTGGCTCTGTCGGGAGAGAACCTTCTGGTGTATCACTATGATCTGGAGACCGGCGACGGTCAGCTGGCCGTGCTGTTTCCGGACGGAGTGATGGCTCCGCTGGGCGGCGAGTATTCCGGCACGGCAATCGCTGCGGACGGCCGGTTCTTCTGGGGAGCCGCTTCCTGCGCAGAGGACGGCAGCGACGTTCAGATCTATCTGGACGGCGGCAGCTATTACGATTACTATGCGCTGGCCGTCGAGGGCGGTTATTACTACTATCTGGACTGGACCGAGATGAGCGGATCCGTTTATTCTGAAGGTACTGCCCAGCCCATGGGCGCGGAACTCTGCCGGATGAATCTGAGCAGCTATTCCTGCGAGATTATCAGCGGCGTGGGCACGCGCTTTCTGGGCATTGAGGACGGGAAGATCTACTATACCCGCGACAACTTCTGGCGCTCGACCGGCGACGGCAGCGAGGAAATCGCGGTGGACGAGGGTCTGTTCTGCGCCTCGGCCGATACGCTTGAAGAGACGAAGCTCGCGGACTATTCCGAGGGCGACGGCGTTGTGGACAGCTATACGCTGGTTCAGGACGGCGTGATCTACGGCCTGCATTCGGACTATTCCTCCGAAACCGGCAGCGGATCGAGCATCGTCCGCGTGAAGAGCGACGGAACGCGGCTGGCCGACCTTCCGGTGGACAGCGATGCGTGGGTTGCGCTCAACTGCGTTGAGGACAACACGCTCTACATCTCCCAGTGCAGCATCCTCTCCAGCGAGGACGATTTCATTCAGCAGGACCGCATCATTGCGATCAGCCTGACTGACGACAGCCAGACCATGCTCAATCCCGAATCGCTCGATATGCTGTTCTATACCGAGATGGACCCGGTGGTGCGCGTCGTGAACGGAAGGATTTACTTCTCTCCGTATGACATGGAGCGATGGTCGGTCTGCCTGAAGAGCATGAATACCGATGGCAGCGATCTCAGGCTGCTGGCGCACGGCGTCTCCTTCGCAGAGGGCTGATGAATAAAAACGATCCGTCCGGGATGAGTTCCGGGCGGATTTTTTCGAAGATACGCGCATATTCCGCTTGACTCTGACGCTGCGTTATGGCGTATGATCTTCTTGTAAGGAGGGATGAGGCTTGATGACGGTGAGCGAGGTCAGCCGCCTGAGCGGGGTGAGCGTGAGAACGCTGCATCATTACGACGCCATCGGCCTTCTGAAGCCGACGGAAGTCACGCAGGCGGGCTACCGCATGTATGATGAGCGGGCGCTTTTAAGGCTTCAGACCATCCTGCTGCTGAGGGAGCTGCAGTTTCCGCTCCGGGAGATCAGAGAGCTGCTCGGCAGGCCGGATTTTGATCCGCGCAGCGCGATGGAGGATCAGATCAGGCTGCTGGAAATGCGGCGCAGACGGCTGGACGGAATGATTGCGCTGGCCCGGCAAATACAGAAGACAGGAGTGGTTCAGATGGATTTTTCGGCCTTTGACCGGACGGATATCGACCGGTACGCGGAAGAAGCGAAGGCAAAATGGGGCAAGACGGACGCATGGAAGGAATATGAGCAGAAAAGCAGGGGAAAAACGTCCGCCGAAATGAAGAATACCGGGGATATGCTGATGGATATCTTCCGGGAGATGGGCAAAAACCTTTCCTGCCCGCCGGAGGGCGAGGAGGCGCAGGCGCTCGTCGGCAAGCTGCGCGCTTTCATCACCGAGCATTATTATAACTGCACGCCGCAGATTCTCATGGGGCTTGGGCAGATGTACGCAACCGGCGGCGAGATGACCGACAACATTGATGCGGCGGGCGGCAAAGGCACGGCGGAGTTTGCGCGCAGGGCAATCGAGGCATATGTGAGCAGACGGTAACGGATAATGCTTCCGACCATATACGGAACCCCGGCTTCTTTCATGCGGAGCCGGGGATTTTGTATGCGCCTGTGCGTCAATCCCTTTCAAAGAATGATCGGCAAAATAACTTTTCACCGGGCGCAAAATGGGATATAATGAGAAGAGCCCGGCGATTGCATGACGGGCAAGCACATGATCATCAGGAGAGATACAATATGAAAGCATCGATTGAAAAAATCCGCGCGGATTATAAAACGGTCATGGACCGCATTGTAAATGTCCATATCAAGCCCTTCCCCGGGCTGCCCGAGCCGCTGTTTCTGATTTCGAACGCCTATCCCGGCGTCTGGCTGGAGCATGCCTACGACGGAATTGCCTGGGCGGAGCTGGAGCCGTCCATGGCCAATGTCGCCCGCGCGCAGGTTAAGCTGTTCCTCGACAATCAAAAGGAGAACGGCCAGCTGCCCTGCTATGTGCTGGACAGCTCCAATCCCAGCACCAAAAACTACGGCGGCCTGATGGGATACAATCAGATTCAGGAATGCGTCTCCTTTACCCGCCTCTGTCTGGAAGCCGCAATTCTCTGCAAGGACGATGCGCTTCTGAGGGAAGCCTATGAAAAGTGCGTCAAGTGGGACGGATGGCTGGTGAACCACCGGATGACCCTCGGCAAGGGCCTGATTGAGATGTTCGGCGTATTCGATACCGGCCACGACAACAGCGCGCGCTTCAAGGGCATCCCCGGCGGCTGCGTGAACGGCGCGGAAAACTGCAACGTAAACCCCGAGCTGCCGCTCATCTGCCCGGACATGAACGCCGTGTTCTATGGCTCCCGCATGGCGCTTTCCGAAATGGCGGAGCGCCTCGGAAAAGCGGAGGAAGCGAAGCTGTGGCGTGAGAAGGCGGAGGACGTAAAACGGAAGCTGAAGGAAATCTGCTGGTGCGAGGAGGACGCGTTCTATTACGACGTGGACCGCTTCGGAAA
>JAFQQU010000146.1 GCA_017410445.1 Clostridia bacterium
ACCTGGAACATCTCGCCCGCGCCCTCGCAGTCGCTGCCGGTGAAGATGGGCGTATGGACGTAGACGAAGCCGCGGTCATGGAAGAAGCGGTGAACGGCCTGCGCGGCGACCGAGCGGATGCGGTAGGCGCACTGGAACAGATTCGCGCGGGGACGCAGATGCGCGATGGTGCGCAGATACTCGAGGGTGTGGCGCTTCTTCTGAAGCGGATAGTCCGAGGGGCTTTCGCCGAGAATCTCCAGAGAGGTGGCCTGCAGCTCGAAGGGCTGCTTCATCTCGGGGGTGGGAATCAGCGTGCCGGTGGCGGTCAGGGACGCGCCGACGCCGATGCGGCGGACCAGCTCACGGTAGTCGGACACGTTTTCCTCAGACAGGACGATCTGCAGATTTTTGAAGAAAGAGCCGTCGTTCAGCTCGATAAATGCAAAAGTTTTGGAATCGCGCATGGTGCGCACCCAGCCGCTGACCGTGACCTGCTCGACAGGCTCGGCGGGAATCGCAGCGTAAAGCTGTTTTACGGTATAGTCGCTCATAAGGAAGTTCCTCCCGAAAATAGTCATGCATCTATTATACGTCATGAATAGCCTGATTGTAAAGCGAAATCTGTGTGCCTGATGGGATAATGCGGTTACAGCGTGCTGAGTTCGTCCGGGTACAGGCGCACACAGAGAATGTAGGGCTGGTTATCGCCCTCGCCGCTGACAGTATCCGGATGCGGAAGGGCGGAGGAAGCATCCGTCAGGCGCTTCCACGGCTGCCAGTGGCCGTAGGTCAGCGCGACGATGGTACCGTCCGGCAGGACATGCATGCCCGGATAGGCGCAGTCGCCGTCCCAGGTGGTCGGATAATTGTCCTTGAGGCGGATGCGGTACTGGCCTTCGGTGCGGTTGATCAGGTCCTCATCCGTGCCGATCCAGAGCACCCAGTCGCCGTGAATGTCGCTATGGAGGCCCATATCGCGGAAGGTGATGGCGATGCGGCCGTCGCTTAAGCGGCGGCAGGTGTGCCGGTCGCCGGTCAGCACGTCGGGCAGGTTCACCGGCTTGGTGAAGGTCTGTCCTTCGTCGAAGGAATACATGATGAAGGCGTTCAGCCTGCGGCTGTTCTCGCGCAGCAGCACGGCGATGCGGCCGTCTCTTAGGCGGATCATGCCCGGCTCGCACAGATGGGCGGCGGGATGACGGGCGATGGTCTGCGGCTGACTCCAGGTCAGACCGCCGTCGCGGGTGATGATCTTGTTGACGTGGAAGTGCCTGCCGCGGTCGAGCTTTCCGAAGGTGGTTTCGTAGAGGAGAAAGCCGTTTTCCTCGGGCACGCTTTCGTCGCCCTCGATCATCACGCGCTCGGCCGGCTCAAAGGCGCCGTCCTTCAGATGAGACGTGATGCGGACGTATTTCTTCTTCCCGTCTTTTGCGTAGCGCATGAACGCGATCTTCTCGCTGTGGTCGCCGCCGTAGAGGGCGTTGATCTCATCATGGAACATGGCCATGTAATGACCGGGCTTGTCCAGCGCGATGACGTCGCCCATGGCCACGATGCCGCCGTAATCGTCCAGCGGCTGAAGCTCGGTCCACGTGTCTCCGTCGTCCTCGCTCATGGCAATGCGGATGGGGAAGTGGCCGGAGAAGAGGATGATGCGCTCCTTACCGGCCGCATCCTTCATGCGGAAGATGGTCGGCACCTCGAGCGAGGTCTTGAAGGACTCGGGCAGGGGCATCCGATCGCTCCATGTAAGGCCCCCGTCGAAGCTCTTTTTGAGAATGATCTGGCCGCGGCCGTGTCCCTTGGGGTAGACGGCGACAATGGTCTTTCCGTCCTCCAGAAGGACGCTGGATACATGGCCCAGATACTGGCCTTCTTCCCGGTCCACCACAATCTGCCGGGCTGCGTCGTCGTTCAGATCGATATAGCGCATGAATTCGCACCTCCGTCGTCCGGATTGGATATTGTCCATGTGAAAGGGCGCGGCCGCGTCCGTCCGGAGCAAACGGCAAATCCGTTTCCGGCATGCGCGGCTGCGCCCTGATGATTCTGTTTCTGTTTACAGCTGCTGGCGGTATGCCTTGTGCTTCTGTTCGATCAGGTTCCACGCCTCGCGGGTTTCCTGCTCGAAGTCGTCGGTCGTAGGCTTCCAGCCGGAGGGCTTGGGGCCGATATAGGGCTTGAAGCCGAAGCGGCGGTAGATATTAAGCGCCTTGTAGCTCCAGGTCTGGGAAGTCAGGTAAAGACCGCCGGTCAGATTGTTCTTGTGGTAGAGATCCATGATGACGGTCATCAGCGCCTTACAGAGGCCCTTGCCCTGCTCCCTGGGGGCCACGGCTACCCAGTGAACGCGCGCGAGCGTGCGGCCGAAGTGATTGCCGTACCACAGGATGGCGGAGGCGGCGAGGCTGCCGTCCGGGCCGTAGACGAAGAAGGCGCGGTTTCTGAGCGTCTCCTGATCGGGCGCGAGCTCTTCGTTGAAGCGCGCGAGGGCTTCGTCGAATGTATCCATGTGCTCAACGCTGACCTGAAGCTCGGCCCAGTCCTTCTCCATGCCCGGCTCGTACATCCTGAGCTCATAGCCTGCGGGCAGCGGACAGCGCGGATACCCGGTCGGATCCTGACAGGTCATCAATACGCCGATGAATGGAACGGTTTTATCCATCATAAAGCAATTTCTCCTTGCGTGGTGTAGTTATTTTCCGAAAAGGTCCCGGGCCGTCTGCATCCGCTCGACGATGGATACCCCGAACGGGCAGAGCGTTTCGCAGCTGCCGCAGCCGAGGCATTCGCCGGCATGATGGGCGAGGGAGAGGTAATGATCCTTCAGCGTGTCCGTTGCGCCCGAGCCCAGAAGCGCCAGATCAAGGTATTTGTTGATCTGCGCGATGTCCAGCATGGCGGGACAGGGCAGGCAGTGATTGCAGTACATGCAGCGTCCTTCGGCGGTGCCGGTGAGCGCGCCGCTGAGGACGTCCGCGTAATCGCAGGCCTCGTCTGCGGCCGATTCATAGGCCAGCGCCTCTTCAACCTCCCGCACGGTCTGCATACCGACCAGAACGCTTGCGACGGCCGGCCGGTTGAGCGCATAGCGGATGAGCTGATTGACGGTCATGGCTTTGCCGAGGGGCGAGGTTTTTTCGCCGAGCAGCATGCCCGAGCCGAACGCTTTCATGACCGTGATGCCCACGCCGCGGGCTTCGCAGGTTTCGTAGAGCTTCTTGCGCTCGGCGTGAATATCGCCCGTGCCCTCACTGCCGGGAACCAGCTGGCCGCTCTTTGAATGATCGCCCAGCAGGTCAAACGCCGGATTGATGGAGAACATCAGCATATCGACGACGCCTTCCTCGACTGCGCGCAGGGCGACCGCCGGATTGTGCGAACTCATGCCGATGAAGCGGATGGCGCCCGCCTTTTTGAGCTTCAGGCCGTATTCAAGCGGGCCGCCGTTCACCATGGCGTCCAGGTTTTCGTCGGTATCGACATGATGCAGCAGGGCGAGGTCCACGTAATCGGTGCCCAGCCGGGTCATGAAATCCTCAAAGTTTTCGACGGTCAGGGCGGGATCGTTGCTGCGGCGGTGCTGCCCGTCCAGCCAGCAGGAGCCCAGATGCCCCTGAAGAATCACCTGATTCCGGCGTCCCTTCAGCGCTTTGCCGATGTTTGAGCGGACTTCGCGCTCGGACATGAACACATCCAGAATATTGACGCCGCCGTCCAGCGCGGCATGAATCACATCGCGGATCAGGCCTTCGTCCTTCCACTGCAGGTGTTCGCAGCCCAGACCGATCTCGCTGACCTGAATTCCGGTGCCGCCCAGCTTCCTCATCCGCATGCGACATACCCCCTGTCCAAAACAAACGTTATGGGATATTGTAGCATGACGAGCGCCGGATTGCAACATTGTTTTTGATATTTCCATAAAAATATGCAGGATTCCCGTTTGAAATGGGCAATAAAGGGCCGGAATGCCGCGAAATCATCGCGGAAGAGGCGAGGGAAATGAACAAATGAATTGGGTGATCCTGCAGAACGGACGGAAAGTGCAAAAAAGCCGCCCGCGGTGTGCACGGACGGCGTAAGGGACGGGCGGAAAGCGTACATGGTTTTTTTGAGACAAGAAGGAAAGATAGGAGGTCTTTCTAGAAGAAGAAAGGTCTTTCCGCCGGATTCCCGGGATGTGCGGAGTTACGGATTTTCGGGCTGCGCTTCTTCGGGAGAGGACGCTTCACATTCGGAGCAGGCGTCTCCTTCGGCGGCCGTTTCGGCGGGTTCTTCCTCATGGCATTCGCAGGAGGATTCGGATTCGCAGCAGCCGCAGGCGGCGGCTTCTTCGGTTTCGCAGGCGCAGCAGTTCTCAGAGGAACAGGCGGCTTCACAGGCTTCTTCGGCTGCGCAGCATGCTGAAGCGGCTTCTTCAGCGGGGGCGGCTTCGTCTTCTGCGGGTTCTTCGTTCATGCGTTCGATGAGCTCGGCCTTCTGCTCGGGGGTGAGGCGGCGGCACTTTGCGACCAGCTGCTCAAAGCTCGCGTTTTCATAATCGGCCCGGAGCTTCTGGGTGAATGCGTTCAGCTGCTCGGTCATCTTCTTCTGCAGGTCGCTGCAGGAGGCGGAGCTGTCGGCGGCGGTCGCTTCTCCGCGCTCGGCCAGCTGGCCGATGATTTCCTTGGACTTCTCTACGGTCAGGGCAATTGCGCCGACGCCCGCCATCGCAAAGCGGCGGATGCCCCCGGTCAGGTTTTCAGTGAACTTCTTATCCATTTTTCTATCCCTCCGTTTTGGATTCTGCGGCTGATGGATACAGTATAGCGCAGGCGGAGGGCGGATTCAAGGAGAAGGAAATGGGAGGGAAATTAGAAAACAGTGAGAAGCTTTGGGGAGAAGAAGGAGGGCGGCAGGATGAAAATGAATTGAAAAATGCATAAAGCGCGCAAATAAGGAAGAAAACATGCATGAATCGGCTGGGCGCATGTGAAAACCCGGATGCGGGAAGAAAACCTTTTTGGTCGGGATAGATGTTAAAAGTTTTATAAAAGTCGATTTTCAGGCGGCGGAACAGGGGGAAGAGGGCATGAAAAACGGCCTGTCAGACTTGACAGACCGCGCCTTAAGTGTTATTATAAACAATTGTATTAGTGTCGCTAAAATGCCGAAAGATCCTTCCGGAAGGTCAAATTCCGGAGATTTCGCCGCTTGACTGCATGTATTGTACTATGCATCGGGCAAAAAATCAAGAGGGATTTATCAAAAAATTTACGGCGATTTATTTGGCGATCAATGGAGCGCCGGGCGGCGGCTCCCTTAAGGATAGAACCAATCGAATCTTGATGAGGGGTGATTGCTCTTATGATCCACGAGGTGCAAATGGGCAAGCGCACGAGAATGAGCTTCGCGCGGATCGAGGAAGCACTTGGTGTGCCGGATCTGATTGAGGTGCAGAAGAATTCCTATCAGCACTTCCTGAAGGTAGACTTGAAGGAGGTTCTGGCGGACGTCTCGCCGATTACCGACTTTAACGACAGCCTGATGCTGGAGTTTGTGGACTACACGCTGGACGATATGCCCAAGAACTCCATCGAGCGCTGCAAGGAACGCGACCAGACCTATGCCGCGCCCCTGAAAGTGACCGTCCGCCTGACCAACAAGGAGACAGAGGACGTCCGTCAGAGCGATGTATTCATCGGCGATTTCCCGCTGATGACCGAGCACGGCACGTTCATCATCAACGGCGCCGAGCGCGTTATCGTATCCCAGCTGGTCCGTTCCCCGGGCGTTTATTATGAGCGCACGATGGACAAGGCCGGCAAGTACGTTTACGCGACCAAGATGATTCCCAACCGCGGCGCGTGGCTGGAGTACGAAGTTGACTCCAACGACGTGATCTCCGTCCGCATCGACAGAACCCGCAAGCTGCCGGTAACGGTGCTGCTGCGCGCGCTGGGCTACGGCTCGAACGCGGAGATTCTGGAGCTGCTGGGCGAGGACGAACGCCTGAGCGCCACCATCGCGCACGACCCGACCACCGGCGAAGAGAAGGCGCTGGAAGAAATCTACAAGCGCCTGCGTCCCGGCGAGCCGGCGACCGTTGATTCTGCAAGGACGCTTCTGCACCTGCAGTTCTTCGATCCCAAGAGATATGACCTGGCCCGTGTCGGCCGTTACAAGTATAATAAGAAGCTGGCGATTGCCGCGCGCATCGCCGGTCAGACCGTCGAGGAGGATGTTGTCAATCCCTTCACCGGTGAGGTTCTGGCCGCTGCCGGCACCGTCATCAGCCATGAGCTGGCCGAAGAGATCCAGAACGCCGGCGTAAACGTCGTTCTGCTGAACCGCGAGAACCGCATTCTGCGCGTTGTCGGCAACAACTTCGTCCGCTTCGACGAGTTCCTCAAGGGCTACGACGAGGCCCTGTACAACCAGTATGTCGACGAGCTGAACAGCCGCGGCGAGGAGTATGAGAGCCCGCTGTTCGAGCGCGTTCACATGCCCACGCTGGTCGAGCTGATCAGCCGCGTCCGCGAGGACGGCGTTCCCTTCCTGACTGCGGTTGAAGAGAACATCGCCCGCCTGATTCCCAAGCATGTCCTGATCGACGATATCGTATCCTCCGTCAGCTATCAGCTGACCCTGCCCTACGGCATCGGCAACATCGACGATATCGACCATCTGGGCAACCGCCGCCTGCGTTCTGTCGGCGAACTGCTGCAGAACCAGATCCGCGTCGGTCTCTCCCGTCTGGAGCGCATCGTCCGCGAGCGCATGTCCACGCAGGATCCCTCCAAGGTCCGTCCGCAGGATCTGATCAACATCCGTCCGATGTCTGCGGCGATCAAGGAGTTCTTCGGCTCCTCCCAGCTGTCTCAGTTCATGGATCAGCCCAACCCGCTGGCTGAGCTGACCCACAAGCGCCGTCTGTCCGCTCTGGGCCCGGGCGGTCTGAACCGCGACCGCGCCTCCTTCGAGGTCCGAGACGTTCACTACTCCCACTATTCGCGCATCTGCCCCATCGAGACGCCTGAAGGTCCCAACATCGGTCTGATCGGCTCTCTGGCCACCTATGCGCGCATCAACGAATACGGCTTCATCGAAGCCCCCTACCGCCGCATCGACATGACCGATCATCACGTCACCGACGAGATCGTGTACATGACCGCGGACGAAGAGGATAAGTACATCATCGCTCAGGCGACCGAGCCGCTGGATGAGAACGGCCACTTCATCAACGACCGCGTGACCGTCCGTATCCGCGACGAGATCACCGAGGTTGAGAAGAACCGCGTCGACTTCATCGACGTATCTCCCCGTCAGCTGGTTTCCGTTGCCACCGGTATGATTCCCTTCCTGGAGAACGACGACGCGACCCGCGCGCTGATGGGCTCGAACATGCAGCGCCAGGCGGTTCCGCTGCTGGTTCCGGAAGCTCCGATCGTCGGTACCGGCATTGAGTTCAAGGCTGCGTGCGACTCCGGCGTTGTGCTGCTGGCGCGCCGCGGCGGCGTGGTCGAGTATGTATCCGCCGATCAGATCGTCATCCGCACGGAGGACGGCTCTGTCGACCAGTACAAGCTGACCAAGTTCACCCGTTCCAACCAGGGCACCTGCATCAACCAGCGTCCGCGCGTACAGCAGGGCGAAATCGTCCGCGAGCGCCAGCTGCTGGCCGACGGTCCTTCCACGGACGAGGGCGAAATCGCGCTGGGCCGCAACCCGCTGATCGCCTTCATGACCTGGGAAGGCTACAACTACGAGGACGCGGTTCTTTTGAGCGAGCGCCTCGTCAAGGAAGACGTTTACACCTCCATCCACATTGAGGAGTACGAATCTGAAGCCCGCGACACCAAGCTGGGCCCGGAGGAGATCACCCGCGATATCCCCAATGTCGGCGATGACGCGCTGCGCGACCTGGACGAGCACGGCATCATCCGTGTCGGCGCCGAGGTTCGTGCCGGCGATATTCTGGTCGGCAAGGTCACGCCCAAGGGTGAAACCGAGCTGACGGCCGAGGAGCGCCTGCTGCGCGCCATCTTCGGCGA
>JAFQQU010000014.1 GCA_017410445.1 Clostridia bacterium
ATTCATGAGATTTGAAGCCGCCTTTCGCTTAGTTTTGTGTCGCAGCTTAACTATATCAGATTGGCTTTCAAATCTCTCTTCTTTTTTCTCTTTTTCCAAGATGTATTGTAGCTCTACACCCGCGCGGCGATCGGGAAGTAAGAATATGATTGACGGTGAGGGCGTATTCTGTTACAATTACGTTGAGCGCGCAATCAGCGCATAACAATTCAATATAACGGAGGGACAGACATGGCACGCAAAATCGCTTTCATCGGCGCCGGCAGCATCGGTTTCACCCGAAAACTGGTTCAGGACATTCTGACTTTCCCGGCCTTTGAGGACGCGCACATTGCCCTGATGGACATCAATAAGGACCGCCTCGATTTCATCAAGAAGGCGGTCGACCGCATTGTCGCCGTCGGCAATTACAAGGCGACCGTCACTGCCACGATGGACCGCGTCGAAGCGCTCAAGGGCGCGGACGGCGTCGTGACCACCATCCTTGCCGGTGAGTGCGACGTCTGGCAGCATGACATTCTGATCCCGAAAAAATACGGCGTAGATACCAATGTCGGCGATACCCGCGGCCCGAGCGGCATCTTCCGCTATCTGAGAACGATCAATCCCATCATGGACATCGCCGCCGATATCGACCGCTACTGCCCGAACGCCGTATACCTCAACTATACCAACCCCATGGCCATGCTCTGCCGCACGGTTCAGGGCAAGTATCCCAGAATGATGGCCAGCGGCCTGTGCCACAGTGTTCAGGGAACCGCGTCCATGCTCGCCAGATGGATCGGCGCGCCGGAGGATGAAATCAGCTACACCTGCGCCGGCATCAACCATCAGGCATTCTACACCGAATTCCTCTGGAACGGCAAGGACGCCTATCCGCTGATCAAAAAGGCGATCACCGAGAATCCGGAGATCTACAATGAGGAAATCGTCAGAAACGAAATGTATCTGGCGCTCGGCTACTATGTCACCGAGTCCTCCGGCCACAACAGCGAATACAACGCCTGGTTCAGAAAGCGCCCGGACCTCATCGAGAAATACTGCACCCACGGCACCGGCTGGAATCCCGGCCACTATGCCTACATTCTGAATGAGTACCGCCGCCGCGAGACCAGCTGGCTGGACGACGCGAAGAAGTGGTTCGACGAGCCGCTGGAGCTCAAGCGCGGCCATGAATACGCCGCTTACATCTTCAACGCCATCTTCGGCGACGGCGAGATGTACAAGTTCAACGGCAATGTCAGAAACTTCGGCCTCATCGACAACCTGCCCGAGGGCTGCTGCGTCGAAGTGCCGGTTCTGGCCAGCAAGAGAGGCCTTGAGCCCATCCATGTCGGCAAGATGCCGCCGCAGCTGGCGCTGCTCTCCGGCACGTCCGCGCAGATCGAGGAAATGGTCGTGGAAGGCCATCTGGCCGGCGACCGCGAGATGATCTATCAGGCCATCTGCTATGATCCGCTGACCGCCGCCGTGCTGTCCCTCAAGGAGATCCGCGCGATGGTGGACGAGATGTTCAAGCAGAACGAGCAGTGGCTGCCGCAGTTCAAGTAAGATCAATCAGCCGTGTACTGAATGGATACCGTTTCTCCCGCACCGCATGCCGGCGCGGGAGTTTCTTTATGAATGGATGAAATATGGCCGTCCGCCCTTACGCATTTTACGAAAAGGAAGTACAATATAAACTAACGAAATATGCCAAAAGGGGAATGCACAGATGATCAGGCGCGCGATGGATGCGATGAAATCAAGCGTTGTAAAGCGGTTCTGGCTGATCTCGGATCTGCAGCAGTCGATTCCGGAGAACGCGATCGCCTGCATGACGGCCGGCGTCGAGGATTTTAAGACGCTGGAGCTGAAATGCGACGCAATCTGCTATCTGGGAGACGCGGTAGAGGGCGGACGGCTGGAATTCCTGAACGAAATGACAGAGATGCAGATTGAGCAGCTGGGCTCGCTGAACACGCCGGTGTACTATGCCATGGGCAATCACGATATGGACTATCTGCGCGCGACCGGCGAGGGCAGATGGCCTTTTTACGATACTGTGCGCGGACTTGACGGCTGGCACACGCAGAAAACCGCGCAGGATCAGTATTTCGTCAAGGACTGGGGCGAATTCGTCATGGTCTTCTTCGCGGCGCATGCGGCGGCGGACGCCAGCTGGCATACCACCAACGGAACGGTGCGCGGCGATGTGTCGAAATATCCGTATCATGACAATGCAGACGAGCTGAGGCGCATGCTGGCCTCGTTCAATAAGCCCGTGTTCACGCTGGGCCATTACGGTTTCCCCGGCGCGAACCGCGGAAATCCGCTGCTGGGAAAGATCTTTCCGCTGCCGGACAACGTCCGCATGCACATCTACGGCCATGCGCACATCGGCGACGGCATGTGGGCGGGAAAGGATCTTTATCGGAAGATCGCCTGCGTGGACAATCAGCAGATTCCGCAGATCAACATCGCCTCCCTTGAAAACCGGCGGGGAAGCGCGGTGCGTTCGGCGATCATGGAGTATTACGAAGACGGCACGGCGGGCTTCTTCTTCCGAAACCATACGGAGCATACGTGGGACGAGATGTATGTACAGCGGCCCATGAAGGCGCCGCCCGTCCGCATGGCGATGGATTAAGGGAGGCGAGAGATATGGCATGGGTCTGGCTGGTGCTGCTGTACGGCGTGCTCAAGGGCGCGCGGGATATCGCCAAGAAAAAGGCGCTTGAGAAGAGCACGGTGCTGAGCGTGCTGTTTTTCTATACATTCCTGTCGTTTCTTCTGGTGCTGCCCGGCGCGGGCGGAGCGATGGGCGTGAGCGGCGCGTTTCTCGGATACACGGCGATCAAATCGTTTGTGATTTTTGTCGGATGGATCTGCGGATTCTATGCGCTTGAAAAGATGCCGGTCAGCCTGTACGGCGTACTGGACCTTTCGCAGATGCTGTTTACGATGCTGCTGGGCGTGGTGTTCCTGGGCGAGCGGATGACGCTTCTTCAGGGCGCGGGCCTCATGTTGGTGCTGGGCGGCCTCATCATGCTGCGTCTGGGCGGAAAGAACGGCGCGCTGAAAGGCGAGGGCGTGTCGGCGAAGCTGATCGGGCTGGCGCTTGCGTGCTGCCTGCTCAACGGTGTTTCCGGCACGATGGACAAGGTGCTGATGAAGCACATGACCTCGACTCAGCTGCAGTTCTGGTATATGTTCTTCCTGTGCTCGTATTACGCGGCATACATGCTGCTGAGAAAGATCCGGTTCGACTGGAAGAATGTGCTGAAGAATTATTGGATATGGGTCATGGCGGTGCTGTTCGTCATCGGCGACCGGGCGCTATTCATCGCAAATGGCATGGCGGACAGCCGGGTGACGGTGATGACGCTGGTGAAGCAATCCTCCTGCGTGGTGGCGATTCTGGGCGGACGGCTGGTGTTCAGGGAGAAGAACATCGGATACAAGCTGATCTGCGCGGCGGTGGTCATCGCGGGCATTGTGATTGCGGTGCTGTAAATATCCGGCGGATTGGAGAGCAGCATGAAGCTGACGAAGAAAATGCTGACGGGCTTGGCGTCCGTCTGCGTCGTCCTGTTCGGGCTGATCGTGTGGGTTGTCAGCGGATCTTTTACGGCGGAGGATTCGGGCGGCGGCGGTTCCGGTGAGGCGCCGGTTGTCTATCCGTATGTGATTCCCTGGGAAACCGAAGTCGCGCCGCCGTATGATCGGCAGGAGAGGGCAGAGGCAGATTTGGCGACAGCCGCCTCGACGGCGAAACTGACCGTTATGCTGACAGCGATGCCCATGGAAAAGGAGACGCCCGCTCCAACAACGAGACCGACCATGAGGCCGACAGTGCTGCCCACGGAAAAGGCAACGAGCGCCCCGACCGTGAAGCCGACAGCAAGGCCCACAGAAAAGCCGGAAACGGAGAGACGGGAGTATGTGCTCAACGCCAATCCGTCCCGGATGCGGTTTCACAAGCCCTCGTGCCGCAGCGTCAAGGACATCAAGGATGAGAACCGGCGCGATTTTACCGGTACGCGAGATGAGGTTATTGGCATGGGCTATGTGCCGTGCGGCAACTGTAAACCCTAATAAATCAGAATATCTATTGTCAAGAACCCCTTTTTCGGCTAAAATAGAAGTAATGAACCAAATTCATCAATGACTGGAGAGATATTTTATGGGACTGAATACGCAGGCTAAGGCTTTTCTGGAGAGCGCAAAGGGCATTGAGCAGCTGACCCGTCTGTACGGCACCCGCGACGGCGCCGTCGAGAAGCAGACCGCCCGGTATGCCCGTCTGGCGGACTGGCATAAGGATACCTTCGGCGAGAAGGAAATGAAGTTTGTCTCCGCGCCCGGCAGAACCGAAATCGCCGGCAATCACACCGACCACAACCATGGCCGCGTGCTGGCGGCCGCGGTCAATCTGGACACCGTCGCTGCGGTTTCCGCGAACGACACCGGCGTCGTCACCCTGTATTCCGACGGCTACGACAAGCCTTTCGTCGTTGACCTGGCCAACCTGACGCCCGTCGACGGCGAGCAGGAGACCACTTACTCCCTCATCCGCGGCGTTGCTGCGCGCATGAAGGAGCTGGGCTATGTCATCGGCGGCTTCGATGCGGTTGTGACCTCCACCGTATTCAAGGGCTCCGGCCTGAGCTCTTCTGCGGCGTTCGAGGTACTGATCTGCGCGATTATCGACACGCTGTACAACGGCTTCGTCGTCAGCGCCAAGCTGCGCGCCCAGATCGCCCAGTACGCCGAGAATGTGTTCTTCGGCAAGCCCTGCGGCCTGATGGATCAGATGGCCAGCTCGGTCGGCGGTCTGGTTGCGATCGACTTCGGCAGCGAGGATCCTCAGGTCAACGCCATGAAGTTCGACTTTGAAGAGGCCGGCCTGATCCCGGTCGTCGTCAGCGTTGGCGGCGATCACGGAAACCTCACCAATGAATACGCCGCGCTTCCCAGCGAGATGAAGGCGGTTGCCGCCGCGCTGGGCGGAAAGGTGCTGCGCGACATCGCGCCCGAAGAGATGGAGGAGAAGATTCCCTTCCTGAAGGGCAAGGTATGCGACCGCGCCATCCTGCGCGCGCTGCATTTCTATGATGAGAACAAGCGCGTCGATAAGCTGGTTGCTGGCCTTGCGAAGGGCGACGTCGATACCTTCCTCGCCATGCTGATCGCCTCGGGCGAGAGCAGCTGGAAGCTCCTTCAGAACCTGTACGTTGCCGGCAGCGACAACGAGGAAATGCCTCTGGCGCTGGAAATGTCCAGAAGAATGCTGGAAGGCAAGGGCGCATGGCGCATTCACGGCGGCGGATTTGCCGGAACCATTCTGGCGTTTGTACCGGCCGATATGATCGGCGCATACACTGCCCGCATGAACTCCGTCTTCGGTGAAGGCGCGGTCACTCCGCTCATGATCCGTGCGGACGGCGCGTATGCGATGGAGTTTTAATCAGGAGTAAGCAGATGGAGTTCAAGCATAAATCGGTCCTTCTGGACGAGTGTCTGGAAGGGCTGGCCATCCGCGGAGACGGCGTCTATATGGACGGCACGCTCGGCGGCGGCGGTCATTCCTCTGAAATCATCAGGCGGCTGGTTTCCGGTCGCCTGATTGGCATAGACCGGGATATGGACGCCATCCACGCCGCGTCCGCCCGGATCAAAAAGATTACCGATGAGACCGGCGGCACGTTCGACGCGCTGCACGGAAACTTCCACGACGCGCCTGAACTGCTCGCCTCCATCGGGGTTGAGAAGATCAGCGGCGCGCTGCTGGACTTGGGCGTATCCTCCTATCAGCTGGATGAGGGCGCGCGCGGCTTTTCCTATCATGCCGACGCGCCGCTCGACATGCGCATGGACCGCTCGCAGGGCATTACTGCGCGGGATATCGTCAACGAATGGAGCGACAAGGAGATTGCCCGCATCCTGCGCGATTACGGCGAAGAGAACTGGGCGGTTCAGATTGCCCGCGTACTGTGCGACCGCAGAAAGAAGCAGCCCATTGAGACGACCGGTCAGCTGGTCGACATCATCGACGCGGCGATTCCCAAAAAGGTCCGCCAGCAGGGCGACGGAGCGCATCCGGCGCGCCGCACGTTCCAGGCGCTGCGCATCGCCGTAAACGACGAACTGGCTCCTCTCGAGCAGGCGCTCAGGGATATTTCCGGACTGCTTGAGCCGGGCGGACGGCTGTGCGTCATCGCGTTCCACTCGCTGGAGGACCGCGTGGTCAAGAATACCTTCAAGAATCTGGCTGATCCCTGCACCTGTCCGAAGAGCTTTCCGGTATGCGTGTGCGGAAAGAAGCCGACGGTCAAGCTCATCACGCGGAAGCCGATCACGGCCTCCGAAGAGGAGCTCAAGGAGAATCCGCGCGCCCGCAGCGCGACGCTCCGGATTGTCGAAAAACTATGAACGGGAGAAATTTCATGCGTGAATTGACTACACCGCACGGCGTTGTGCCGCTGCCCGCATTCTTTCCGGATGCGACATACGGAACGGTGCGCGCGACCGGCCATGAGGACGTGGAAGCCGCCGGCCTTTTCGGGGTCGAGATGAACAGCTTTCACCTGTACAACCGGCCCGGCGCACGCCTGGTCAAGACGCTCGGCGGCCTGCATTCCTTTACCGGCTACAACGGCGTCATCCTGACCGACTCGGGCGGATTCCAGTTTTTCTCCCAGATCCGTGAAAACGCCGAATACGGCGAAATCCGGGATAATGAGATCATTTTCCGGCCCGACCGGGGCAGCGAGAAGATCACCTTCACGCCCGAGAAGAGCATTCAGGCGCAGTTTCAGTTCGGCTCGGACATCATGATGGCGCTGGATCTGTGCACCCATCCGGACGACCCGGAAGAGGTGCAGCGCCGCTCGGTCGAGCTGACTGTCAAGTGGGCAGCCCGGTGCCGCGAGGAGTTCGACAAGCTGGTGAAGGGGAAGAAGGGCCCGAGGCCGCTTCTGTTCGGCATCGTTCAGGGCGGCGCAAACCGCGAGCTCAGAATGGAATGCGGCGCGAGGCTGAAGGAAATCGGTTTCGACGGCTTCGGCTTCGGCGGCTGGCCGCTGGACGGCGACGGAAACTTCCGCGAAGACATCCTTCAGTATGCCGCCGACGCAATGGATGATAACCTGCCGAAATACGCCATGGGACTGGGCCGGCCGGAGGAGATTGTCCGGCTGGTCAACATGGGCTATTCGCTGTTTGACTGCGTCATTCCGACGCGCGAGGCGCGCCATCAGCGGCTGTATACCTTCAAGAAGGGTATGAATACTCCGGAAGGCGTGCGCGTGCCGGACGGCAAGTTCTACAAGTTCCTTTACATGCTGGATGACGTCCATGTGCGCGACAAGGGCCCGGTGGACCCGGAGTGCGACTGCATTCTGTGCAGGAAGTATTCGCGGGCGTATCTCCATCATCTGTTCAAGGTGGGCGATTCGCAGGCATACCGGCTGGCGACGGCGCATAACCTGCGCTTCTACGGGCGACTGATGGAGCTGCTTAGGCATGAGTGAGATTGCGATTTCGAAAAAGTACCGGGATATCTGCCCGGATACTGTGAGGCGTGTGACGGAGACCGAGCGCGCCAAATACAAGAGTGAGAAAGAGGCCGACAAGGCGGTCAAGGCGCATCTTCATCAGATTACCGGCGCGTTCATGACGCCGGAGGAGATGAAAACGGCGGATAAGTATCTTCGGGCGTACAGGGAGGGCGATACCGAAGCCTTCGAAAAGACGCTGCGCCTGCACAGCTCGACAAGAGAACGCCTTGCGGGCGCAGAAACGCTGTATCGTCGCATTCTGGAGGCAGCCGGGCAGCCTAAGAGCGTGCTGGATCTGGCCTGCGGCATGAATCCCCTGATTCTGGGCAGCATGGGCCTTGCGGTCCGCGGCATGGATATCAGCGGCGGCTGCGTGCGGCTGGTCAATGAATGGGCGAGGGTGTGCGGCTGGGATGTGAGCGCGGTGTGCGCCGATCTTCTGTGCGATCCGCCCATGGAGCAGGCCGACATGGCGCTCATGATGAAGCTGCTTCCGGTGCTTGAGCAGCAGAGGAAGGGCTCGGCCATGGCGCTGGTTGCGGCTGTTCCCACGAAAACCATCTGCGTGACCTTCCCGATGCGGAC
>JAFQQU010000147.1 GCA_017410445.1 Clostridia bacterium
GACGCCTCCCGAAGGATCGTTCATCTGGAAATTGAACAGACAGGTTGCAATGGGGCCGGTGATGGCAGAAGCCAGCGTCGCAGGAATCCAGATGCGCGGGTTCTTCACGATGTTGCCCATCTGCAGCATGGAAGTGCCCAGTCCCTGACTGACCAGACCGCCCCAGCGGTTTTCACGGAAGGAAAGCACTGCAAAGCCTACCATCTGCGCGCAGCAGCCGGCAACCGCCGCGCCGCCCGCAAGGCCGCTGAGTCCCAGTGCCGCACAGATCGCCGCAGAGGAAATCGGCAGCGTCAGCGCAATGCCCACAATCACCGATACCAGAATGCCCATCCAGAAGGGCTGAAGAACCGTCGCCCACTCGACAAACTCGCCGACAGAAGAAGCTGCCGTGCCGATAGCGGGCGCAATCAGCGCGGACAGGCCCACGCCGACCAGAATCGTGACCAGCGGAGTGATCAGGATATCCACCTTGGTTTCCTTGGATACCGCCTTGCCGAATTCCGCGGCGATAATCGCAATCAAGAGAACCGCCAGAGGGCCGCCTGCGCCTGCCGCGCCGGACAGCGTCGTAGATCCCAGCGCATTGGCCGCATAGCCGACCGTCGCCAGTGAGAACAGCACCAGCGGCGGCGCCTGCAGCGCATAGCCAATGGCGACCGCCATTGCGGGGCCGCTCATCGCAGAGCAGTAGCCGCCCGCCTGCACCAAAAACGGCAGGTTCAGCTGCTGGCCCAGCGTCTTGACGATCGTTCCAATCAGCAGTGAACAGAACAGACCCTGTGCCATCGCGCCCAGCGCATCAATGCCGTATCTGCGGGCTGAAAAAACGATGTTTTTCCGCTTCAGAAAATCCTTCATGCAAAGACTCCTCTCTGTATATACACCTGTATGTACACATGACAAGACAATTATACTCCGCACTTCCCAGGTGTCAAGGATGCGTTTGACTTTTTCACACAAGTGTGGTTATAATATAACAGTACAGGGAGGAAGAAACAAAATGGGTATGGTTGAAAACCGCAGAATGCAGATCCTTCAGCTGCTGAAAGATCAGGGAGCTCCTATATCCGGCACAGCTCTTGCCAAAGCCCTCGGAGTAACCCGACAGGTGATCGTGCAGGACATCGCTCTCATCCGCGCCGAGAATCACAATATTCTCTCCACCAACAAGGGCTACATCTACCGCGAAGCATCCATGGAGAACACTCAGCCCAAGCGCGTGTTCTATGTGAAGCATACCACAGAACAGGTGCTTGACGAATTCCTGACTGTCCTTGAATTGGGCGGAGCCATCATTGACGTCGCCGTAGAGCATGAAATTTACGGCCAGATCCGCGTAGATCTCCTGATCGAGACTTCTCAGGACGCACACGATTTTGTCGAGCGTCTTACTCACTGCCGGGACAATCCGCTGAAAGTGCTGACCGACGATTGTCATTATCACACGATCACTGCTCCCGCTGAGAAGCTTCTTGATCTGATCGAGGACGCCCTGAGGGAAAAAGGCATGCTGCTGCAGTAGCTACTCCCATTACTTCATTATTAAAGGACACGGCTATTTGATGTGCCGTGTCCTTTTGCATATATGAAATTCACCGTTTTCTGGCATAAGCTCACACTTGCTCACCAATACATATCCAGCCCCACTCATAACAGCCATAATTTTGAAAATAGCGCCCGCCTTTTTCATCAGGATCAATTGCTGTACGGACGGTATATAGAACGTGTTTTGAACAAGCGCCCGCTCAGCCTTTTCTATCAGCATGTCATACCATGCAATCGGAGAAAGCAGATTATCCGGGAGCGAATCAGGCGGAAGATACAATGTTTTGATCAGCCACACTGCTGCTCCGCACAGCATAGCCATCGCTGTAATCGCTTTCCAGTCAGCCAGAATATCTACGATTCTGCCGCAAAACCATTTGCCGGCTGATACCGTATAGAAGGAGTCGCCTGTGCCGCGCGGCATCTCCTTCCTTTGGCGCCGCGCCTGCATCCATAGACAGCCGGCGCATATACATACCATGAACACCATCACACATGCAATCCACTGTTTCTCAACTAAAGCGCAGCTATGCAGATCAATAACCTCTGTACCGGGATAACCGTCCGGCGACGATAATCCCTCAAGCGTCCGCAGCATCCCTCCCGCTTGGTCTTTCGCTGTCATCCAGAGAAAAACTGACTCATATTCGCCTTCCTGCCCTGCGGGAAGCATCACATCCATGCGCACCGGTGTAATCCCCGCAATTCTGCTCTGACTGTATACTCCGACGATCCTGTATTTTTTCCCCCGGACGACCATTTCTTCACCAATGCATTCCATTGAAGGATGTAAAGCCTGAGCCGTCCTGTCGCTGATGATTGCCTCTGTCAATTCTCCGCTCTTTGGATACCTTCCCGAAATCAGTGTAATCCCCATTCCTGCCCGATCCAACCTGAAATACTCACACACAACCACTCCATGAATCAGGCGCTCTCCCATTTGCAGCTCATCTGATCTGGTCAGTGCATAAGCTGCAGCCTTTTCCTCCTGATCATTCAGCTGTTTAATGTATTTTTGCAGTTCATCGGCCGGCGGCGACTGCAGTCTGACCGCATAGCTGTCCGCAAGCATATCGAACGATCCATAAATTCCACACAGCGCAGCCAGTGAAAGCCCCCATACAGCGATCAATAATCGTCTCATATCCGGCCTCCTACCGCTCTTTCAGCACAACCGCATCACCATCTTCAAATGGCCGATCCCAGTCAACCACAACCATCGCATCCCGAAGCGGTTCTGCTGTTTCAAACAGCACATACTGATCGTCTTCGATGATCCTTTTGCCATCCACACGGCAGACATACTGTTCTGTCTGTCCCCACGATCCGTCGCGTTCTTTGACCAGATATATCTGCTCGCCGAAGACTGCATCCAACGGTACCAGTGAATCATAATAGCCGGTTTCCAGCCGGAAATACAGATCATTCTCCGGCAGTTCTGCGTTTTCGCCCACAGAAACCGCCCACAGCAGACAGTTCTCGCCAATCTGCTCCATATGATCGAAAGCCCATGCAGCGCTGCGTTTCCCTCGTCCGTCATACATCACAATCTGCTCTGCTGCTTTGATCATTTCCTCGGAAAGACAAGTCGATACTCCGACATACAGGTCTCCACCATCCGGTACATACGAAAACACCGGCTCAATCCCCCAGTATTCTCCTTCCTTCTCGACATTCAGCGAGGTGAGCCACAGCTTATCAGGCGCATTCAGTATCCAATCATCTTCTGAGAGTTCACTCAACACGTTGCAGATCCTCTTCGCCTCATTATACCTTGTCTCCAAAGTCGTCAGCGAACTGCCATTGTGTATTCCATCCTGCTCCATCAGCTTTCGCTCCTCGTTCAGCATGCGGATTTCTTCCATTGATGCTTCACCTGCAGAATGCAATTCATCCGTCCTTTTTTGTATATCCCGAATCCGCTGATCAAAGCTCTGCCGCCACAACTTCAGTGCTGTCTCCGCCTCTTCATACTCGATTTCAGCCTGTTTTAGTGCATACGCACCCCTATATGAATCAAATTCAACGAGCGCACTGTCCTTCTCATACATTTGGTTGATCTGGCCATAAATCCGTTTGACCTTCAGGGGACTGCTCAGGTTCTCAACGCACAGGACATAATCAATTGTCAGTTCTGAGTTGATTAGCGGATTCTGTACCGGAATATTGAGCGTCAGATAACCACCCGATATACTTACCGCCGTTACCTGCGGCAACGTCGCCTGATACAGTGTGCGCGAAAAGAAGGTCAAAAGGAGCATGATACTCAGAAATATCCGCAGGCTCCGAACCGCCTTTTTTGCATCTGCCACTGCTCTTCCCCTCCCCCATCACGTTTTCAAGCCAACGCGCTCAATACCCGCCAGCAAAGAATCCTTGAACATCTGATACAGAAAATAAACCGGCGTCATAAACAGTACCGCGCCGGCAAAAGTAATGGCCAGATCTTCGCCCTGCTGATTCAGCCGAAGCGACAGAGGATAACGCCAAGCGTCCTTCAGCATAATCAGCGGCTGTTCGACCATATTCCAGCTCTCCGCAAAGGTAATCAACGCCAACGCCCAGACAGCAGGCAGTACATTCGGACCAACAATATATACCAAGACCTGTACAGGCGATGAAGTATCCAGCAGCGACGCCTCTATGATTTCATTGGACAATCCCTGCATGAACTGGATCATCAGAAAGACCCCGAGCGGAGCAAACATCCCCGGCAGAACCAGCGCCCATGGAGAGTTGTACAGTCCAATCTGGCGAATCTGCATATAATTGGGCAGCATCGTCACCTGAAAGGGCAGCAGCATGACAAAAGCATAGACCGCCTTCATCAATTTGCTGCCCGGAATGCTCTTCTGCCACAGTGCAAATCCAACAACCAAAGAAACCGCACACTGACCCGCCACTGTATATACAGCAATCAGTACAGAATTCCAGAAAGCCGCCAGATAAGCATCATTCGAGAACAACAGCCGATAATAACTCTCCGTACTGACCGGCGATGGAATCAGCCTCACGAAAGCATCTGCTTTTTCATAAATCGATTTCAATTCAGTCTGCGACATAAAAGAACCGCAGAAAACCAGAATGATCGGAAGTGTAAACAGGCAAGCGCATACAGTCAGCATCATATACACCGACAATCCGAACCATTTTCTCACGCTTTCCACCGCCTTCCCACCAGCAACCTGATCAGCACGGCTATCAGCAGGATGGCTGACATCAGAATCAGCGCTGCAGCCGAAATCTTCTGGTAATTGAGTTTATAGAAATGATTGTTCATATAATGCTGCAGAAAATATACACTCTCTTTCGGGTAATCCCCGTAGAGCAGATATGTTTCCCGGAATATTCTGAGCGCCTGCGCACCGGCATACACCGCTCCAAACAATATTGTCGGTCTCACAAACGGAAGAACAATCTTCCAAAATCTTTGAAAGCAATTCGCTCCATCCAGTGCCGCCGCCTCCTGGATGTCCTTCGGGACAGACCTCAGCGCAGCCAGATCCAATATAATCTGAAACCCCGCATTCTTCCACAGGAAAATGAAATAGACCGACGTCAAAGCGATTCCGCCCGGCTCCATCCCCAGTCTCTCCAGCCACATCCGGACCGGACTGGCCTCCTCAGAAAAATAAAGTCGGATCACTGAAACAACAGCCGCGCTGGGCAAAAGCATCGGAAGAATAAAGGCGGAGTGCAGCGCAGAGCTGCTTGCTCTCATTCCGTAGAAAAGCATCAGCGAGATCAAAAATGCACAGATTACAACCAGAGGAACACTGCCCGCTGTAAATTTCAGCGTATTGATTGCAGCCAGTCTGAAATACCTGTTATTCAGCGCATCCTCGAAATTTCTGAGACCCACAAACTGCGGATCCATCGCACTTTTGGTCAGCGAATAAAAGATTACCTGTCCGAACGGCAAAACATAGAACAGCAAAAAGCCCAGCAGGAACGGCACAGCCAGCATCGCAGTTCTGCGTGAAAACTGTCTCATCCTCATTCCTCCCGGGCTTTATTCTACAGAATCTTACTCATACAGGATCATATCGACACGCTGCGAAATTTCAGAAACCGCCTCATCCAGCGTCATTTCATCATTGATATATCGGGTCAGACATTCATAAACGACTATTCTGACCTGATGCACCTCGTCCCGCGGCGACGCCTTACTCATCATATCGTTATAAAAGGCGAATTCTTCCTCGGTCGGCGCATCTTCGTATCGATCGGTATACCACGAAAGATCTGAATAGATCAGCAGCTCGGGCAGCCATTCCAGCGCCTGAACCTCCGGCGAAAGGCAGGTCAGAATGAATTCCGTTGCCAGCTCCGGCTGCTGACTGCTCCGGCTGACTCCGATCAATCCAAGATCCACATCGACGACAGTCTCTCCGCCCAACTGAGGAAGGTATGCATACTTCGCACCTTCATTCTCTGCATTAGTCAGCGTAAAGGCGGTAACGACCTGCGGAGTGAACAGATTCTTCTTGTTTGCTCCTTTTTCTGCAGTATATCCTTCCTCTATACAGATCTTCCAGGCCTCGCTCATCTCCCGGAAGGCCTCCGTATCGAACAGAGCCTCCTGCGCAAACGGATCAACAAATGCATTGATATAGTTTTTTCCGCCCGGATGGAAAATGTATGTACCGCGGTTGTCCGGCAGGATAGATACGTTATACTCGCCGCACACCTTCGCCATCTCCAGAAAATCTGCCCATGTCCAGTCCGCATCCGGCAGCTGCAGATTCAACTGCTCCAGCAATTCGGTGTCCGCCCGCCAGAGATCGGCACATACATATCCAAACGGCACCATGAAATTGCTTCCGCCTACGTCAGCAATCTCAAAAAACCAGTCGCTAATCGTTCCCGAGCTTTTAGTCTCGCTGAATGCCTCGAATTCATTGAGATCAACCATAGTATCTGCCCGCAGAAAGTTCACATAGTCAAACCCGTTCATCATCAGAAGATCAATTTGTTCCATGCCGGAGAGCAGATCCAGAATCAATTCATCCCGTGAATCATAATTGCGAACCTGCACCTGAACGTCATATTTCTCCTGCATGATATCCACCGTTTTCATAAACAGAGGTATCGTCGTCATAACACCTGTGCCGATGCTGGCCACAACCAATTTGTTCTGGCCCATGCTGTCCAGATCTCTTGCCGTCAACCTTCCGCTTTCATAATCATATCCATAGAGCATCCCATTCGCAATCGAAACCTTGTCTGTCAGATTCGTCAAAAGCGTTCTCTGGATCTGCACCTGCTCTCCTTCTTTGCCCCAGACCACCTTGTAGACCTTGCCCTCTTCAATGACCGTAGATTCATCCCTTCCTGTTCTGAATGCCTCATATACTACATAACATGTATTTTTCTCAGCATCCAGATACAACTGAGTCCCCATCGGCGCACTCTCAATAACAATTCGATTCTCCCCATTGGCCAGATCAATCAGTCTTAATGTGGGACCTGTCATTTCCTCACAGTACGCCGCCAGCTTCTTCCCGTCCATAGCCAGCGCATGCGGATTGCCAGCTTCCTTGATCTCCTCCGTCTCCCCCGTAGCCATATTATAAACCGCCAGATGCGAATCCAGCATCCTGTCATCCATGTAACTGTAGCACAGATATGGCGCAGAAACGGCATAATCGATGATTATTTCATCTTCCGTCAGCTTGAACACATCCTTCTTCGATCCATCCATACCGCATACTGTGATTAATGTCCGGTCAACTGTAGAATTCAAATATATCATGTCGCCATCGATTTTGGCGTTCAGGATACCCGGATAAGAAAACAGTTCGACAAACTCATTCCTATCGTCCATAGAATACACGCCATCATCCATGACGTATAGGATCCGTTCATCATCCATCAGCAGAGAATTGACAAGTTGTCCGCTCCTGTTCAAAGGCTCGCCTGTCGCACAGCTGAATGCAGACGCCGTCAGCATAATCACTGCTGTCATCACACTGACCCATCGCCTGATCTGCCGGCCCTTCAGGATTCTCGCAACCCGCACTGTTGTCGCCCCCTTCCCGCTTCCGACAGCATTCACCATCGGAAGGACTCTCCGCTGTCCCACACTCATTTCAAACAGAATCTGCGCATAGTCAACTCTTTCGCTCTTCGAAAGCGAGCTGATCACCCGCTCATCGCAGGCTTTTTCGCAATCCCTGGTAGACAGCGCCGCCGCAATCCACACCAGCGGATGGAACCAATACAGTGCACAAACGCCATTCCTCAACAGCAGCCAGAGATTGTCCTGATTCCTCGAATGCTCCTCTTCATGCGCCAGAACATATGATAGTCTTCCTTCCTGCCGGGCTGCTTCGTTGATATATATCCTCTTTCGGAAAATTCCTGCCAGAAAGGGCGATTCCACCTCCGCCTGATAAACAGGAAGCGCGCATTTTATGTGGACAGCAACTGCCTGCTCATTCACCCGCCGCATGTAGCAAAGATTGATCGCAAGCATATACGCGCCGGTGAGAAATACGCCGCCCAGCCAACCATAAAACGCTGCAGTATACAGCGAAATCCTTCCGATACGAAGCTCCTGTACTGTTGCCGAAGGATACTTTTCCGTCTGCTCCACGGTTTTCACATTCACAGACGGAAAACTTGCCGGAATCTCTTTCTCAGCTTCCTCCGCCCTCGGCATTGTCTTGCCATTCTGTTCCCCATATGCTTCAGGGAAACTCGCTTCAGACGTATAAAGCGCGTTCTGCACCACGCTGGCCGACTTTTCTGTGTGGATCAGGCCCGGCAGCTCCAGCGGAACCAGCATTCGCAGCGCGACGAGGAGCCACAGTGCATACATCAGCCGTGCACTGATCTTTTCTGCACACAGCTTCCTCAGAAGCAGCATGAATGCAATCAGCAAACCGCCTGCAGCGGACTGCACCATCAACGTATTAACAATCGTCCTCATCATTGGTCAGTTCCTCCCTGGCTTTGACCAGCATCTGCATGATTTCGTCGATCTCATCTACTGACAACTGCCCGCTCTGTACCATCGCGCTCATCATCCGTACCGGTTTTCCCTCAAAAATCTTTCCAAGAAAGGTCTGCGTCTGATCAAGCTGCGCTTCTTCTCTGGAAATCAATGGGTAATACAGCTTCGCGGGCTTGACGTCATCCATCCGGATACTGCCCTTTTTCAGCATCCGTTTGAGCAGGCTGATCACCGCGTGCTTGTCCCATCCTGTGGCATCCTTGAGCGCATTCGTAATCTGCGTCATCGTCATGGGAGACTGATCCCACAAAAGCATCAGAATCTTGCTTTCTGCATCCGTAACCTGTACCGGCATATGAATCCCTCCTAGGTATACAACTTATCACCTAAACAAAGTATACATCCGTCTACCCATCCCTGTCAACCCATATTTCTACAAAAATCTTCCGGGATGCAGCAGCACTTCCCGGAAGATTTTAAGTCTCTATTCAGATATCAGGAACCGCTTCAGTCTCATTCGCCACATAATACTGCGCCTGCGCATGCCACAGCTCATGATACTTACCCTTTTCATCTGCCACCAGTTCTGCATGCGTTCCATGCTGAACGACAGCGCCCTCATGGAACACTGCAATCTCATCGCAGAATTTACAGGAGGACAGCCGATGCGAGATATAAATCGCAGTCTTTCCGTTGGTAATCGCATCGAACTTACCATAGACCTCCGCCTCTGCAATCGGGTCAAGCGCTGCTGTCGGCTCGTCGAGGATGATAAACGGCGCATCCTTGTACAGCGCGCGGGCAATGGCGATCTTCTGCGCCTCGCCGCCGGATACCTCTACGCCGTCCTCCATAAAATATCGGTACAAATGGGTATCCAGCCCCTTCGGCAGCGAATCCAGCCTTTCTCCGAATCCCGCGTCTCTCAGACACCTTTCGGCTTTGGCGCGGTCATACTCCTGTCCCGCAGCCACATTCTCGCCCAGCGTAAAGGCCAGCAGTTGAAAATCCTGAAATACAACGGCAAAGATATTCATGTAATCATCGTACTTATATTTGCGGATGTCAATGCCATTCAAAAGAATCTGTCCTTCTGTCGGATCATACAGGCGGCAAAGGAGCTTGATAAAGGTGGTTTTGCCGCTGCCATTCTGACCGACAATGGCCAGCCGCTTGCCGATTTTGAACTTCATGGAGACGTTTCTGAGCGAATACTGCTCCGAACCCGGATATTTGAAGGAGACGTTTCTGAACTCCACCTCATACTCTATATCCGACCGCTTCTCCGTGGTCAGGCTTCCCTGATACATATTGTTGGGAATATCGAGAAATTTGAAGTTCTCACGCAGGAAGTAAGCGTTGTTCTGAATGGCGCCGAGCACGCTCACCAGCGAGGTAATTCCACCCGACAGCGCCACCATCGCACCGATGTACTGCGTTACCGCGCCCACGCCGAACGCGCCCGCCCATGCCTTTGCGCAGACGAACAGATACACAACACCAGTGAACAGTGTGGAAATCAGCGTGCCCAGCGCGCGGATCAAGCCCAGCTTGCCGCGCACCATCCTGAGCAGCTTGCCGCTTCTTAAAACTTCATTGGTCGTTTTGAAATAATGCTCGCATATCGCCTCCTGATTATAGATGCGGATATCTGCCGCCCGCTCCTGCTCGCTTGAAAGCTCCGAAAAGAAGCCGTGCGTCCGGTTGCCGCTGCGCATACATTCCGCAATCTTTGGCGCATAGGAATCCGCCTTCTTAGCACACATGGGAGACAGAATGACCGAGATCATCATGACAGAAATCATCGTAATGATGAACAGCGGATGATTCATCACCGTGTATTCTCCCGCGCTTTCAGGCACCAGCTGCGTAAACAATGTCACCGACAGCGCCGCCGCCCCCAGAATATTCAGCACTGCGTCCAGCGTCTGCCTGAACAGCACACGGATTCTTTCCAGTCCCCAGCCGGTCCAGCGGGTGTTCTGCATAATCTGATGATAGAGCTTGAATGTCTCGGAATTGTCCATATCACAGAAGTCCATATGAAGCATCTTCCGCGCATAGATCATGATCTCATGGAACCACCAAGCGACGTTTCTCGTATCCTTCCAGCGCTGAATCATCGCGCGCGATATGCCAAATACCAGCGCAGTCCCGATGATCCACAACACCCACATGACGAGCTTCTCCGGATTCCTTTCTCCTGCCAGTTCATCAATCAGCCGCGCGGACAGATATATGCCCACATAGGGCGTGAGCGCCGAAAACACGCTCTGTGCAATGTTGGAGAGAAACACCATCGGAACCTGCCTGAACAGGAAGGCAAATGCCCGCCCATTCAGCCTAAGGCTTTCAATCAGCGGCAGCTTCTGCTTGTTTTCACTCATGGTTTCTTCCCTCCTCCCGGTAATACTGCGCCTGTACTTCAAACAGCTCTGCATATTTCCCGTTTTTCTTCAGCAGGCTTTCATGCGTCCCCTCCTCGGCAATCACTCCGCCGTCTATAAAGAGAATCCGGTCGCAGAAGCGGGTGGACGCCAAGCGGTGCGAGATGAACAGCGAAGTTCTCCCCTTGGTCATATCGCTGTATTTCATATAGATGTCGTTTTCGGCAATCGGATCGAGCGCCGCAGTCGGCTCGTCGAGAATCAGAATCGGCGCATTCTTATACAGCGCACGGGCCAGCATCAGCCTCTGCGTTTCGCCGCCGGACAGTTCCATACCGTCGTCATAGATCTCGCGCCCGACATGCGTATCAGCGCCATTCGTCAGGGAATCAATCTTTTCAAGCAGTCCTGCCTTTTTGAGACATTCCATCATCTTCTCTATATCGCCGTCTGCAACGCTCTGCGTGACGTTCTCCCGGAAGGAGGTTTCCAGAATACTGAACTGCTGGAATACGGCGGAGAACAGCCTGTAATAATCCCGTCTGTTGTAGACGCGGATATCCACGCCGTTTAAGAGCACTTCGCCCTCGGTCGGGTCATAGAAGCCGCACAAGAGCTTCACCAGCGTCGTCTTGCCCGCGCCGTTCAGGCCCACCACCGCCAGCTTTTCGCCGGGATGAATGGTCAGATTGACGCGTGTGAGTACGTCCTTATCCGATCCCGGATATCGGAAGCTGACGTCTTTCAGCCGCAGCTCATATTCCTCATTGAGATCCGGATGAAGCGGCTCACCTTCCTCAAATCTGAACTGCTCCGGCCTGTCAACAAACTCCCGGGCAGCGGAAATATCCATGCTCTGTTCATGGAGCTTGAGCATATTCGAAACCACACCGGTGACCAGCGTCGAAAAGCCGCCGACCGCCGAGAAATACAGCAAGAATTCGGATGCGCTCAGATTCTTCTGAATCGCCATGCCAATCAGAACGGCATAAGCCGCGCCGTTGCGCAGGAACACAAGCGCCGCATCAAGGATTCCGCCCCACATGGTCACGCCGCCGCATCGATCAAAGAACGCTTCATACGCTCTCAGTCCCGCTGCATACACATCCTCCAGCCACGGCTGCATATTGAAGATGCGGATATCCTTGGCAGTCTGCCGGTTGACCGCATTGAAGCTGACATATCGCATGGGCTTCTGACATTCGCCCTCTTCATTTTTGTGCCGGTAACGCCATTCGGATATATGCCGGCTGGCCAGATATCCGGCGATTGACGTTACGATAATCAGCAGCATGAGCGCAGGATGCAGATGGGTCAGCAGCCGCACATAGATAATCAGCGCAAAAATGCTTTTAACCTGATCAATAAGCGTTGTCCAGATCGCTTCAGCGGCTGAACTGGTGCCTGCAAAGCCGCGCCATGCACGGTAAAGCGCAGATATATACTCTTTATCCTCTGCGTTCGGATAAGACGTTCGCAGCATTTTCATGGGCAGCCGGTTGCCGATTTCCATGCGGACGATAATGCGATCCCACGAAGCAAAGTGATTCAGATACGTCTCCGAGGACTGCATAACGGCCAGCAGTGCGATAAAGCCGCCGATCGTCCCGAGGAGCTCCGGGAGCGGCGCGGCCTGCTCGATTTTTCCGAGGATGCTCGGCGTCAGATACAGCTCCGCAATATTGCGGATAATTTGCACAACCGTCACCAAAACCGCGGTGATCAGCACCGGTTTTCTGATACGCCATGCCTCCCTCATCATAAACAGGACGTTGGAGAGCATGCCATATTTTGGTCGTTCTTTCGGTTTGTTTCCAATGGCTCCCGCCATGTTTCATCATTCCCTTCTTTCATCTATTTTCCCTGGTACGCTCCGAGTATATCATAAAAAATCGCCCCCGAACAAAATCCGGGGACGAATCGCTCATTTCGGGGGATGAATTGCATTCTATGCTTCATCCTTCTTCACATAATACTGCGCCTGCGCATGCCACAGTTCATGATACTTGCCCTTTTCATCTGCTACCAGCTCTGCGTGCGTTCCATGCTGAACGACAGCGCCCTCATGGAACACGGCAATCTCATCGCAGAATTTGCAGGAGGACAGGCGGTGAGAGATGTAGATGGCCGTCTTATCTCCGGCGATCTGGTCAAATTTGGAGTAGATCTCCGCTTCCGCAATCGGGTCAAGCGCGGCAGTAGGCTCGTCGAGGATGATAAACGGCGCATCCTTGTACAGAGCGCGGGCGATGGCGATCTTCTGGGCTTCGCCGCCCGAAACATCTATACCCTCTTTATCATAGCCTTTGTAGAGATAGGTGTCCAAGCCGTCCTTCATTCCGGCCAGCCGATCCGAGAATCCCGCCTTGTCAAGGCAATCTTCGGCCAGCTTCTTATCATACGTCACTCTGGAGGCTACGTTCTCACCGATCTTCAGCGCAAACAGATTGAAATCCTGGAAGACAACCGAGAAGATATCCATATACTCCCGATAGTTGTACTTGCGGATATCGATGCCGTTTAAGAGAATCTCGCCCTCGGTCGGGTCATACAGGCGGCACAGGAGCTTAATAAAGGTGGTCTTGCCGCTTCCGTTCATGCCCACGACAGCCAGCCGCTTTCCGACTTCAAACTTCATATTCACATTCCGGAGCGCATAATTTTCACTGCCCGGATACTTGAAGGAGACATTCCTGAATTCCACCTGATATTTCCGGTCGCGCCGCTTTTCAACCGTAAGGCTGCCCTGATACATGTTGTTGGGCAGATCCAGATATTCAAAGGTCAGATTCAGGAACGGCGTATTGTTCCGCATCTTTCCGATGGCTGAAATCAGGTTCGACATGCCGCCCGATACCTTCGTGATCGAAGCAACATACTGCGTAACCATGCCAAGCCCGAACGCGCCGGCCAGCGCCTTGAGGCATACGAATCCATACACAACGCCAGTGAATACCACAGACACCGCTGCCCCCGCCGCGCTGAACAGTCCCATCGGTCCTCTTGCGAGATGAGCGAAGAATCCCTTGGAGCAAAAGGTGGTTTCCTTATCATGTGTGTATCGGTCGCAGATTCTGTCCTGCTGGTACATCCTCACGTCGGCGGCCAGCTCATTGTCATAGCCTAAGAAACCGAAATAACCAAAGAATCGGTTTCCAAACCGATGAGAATCAGCGTACTTTGCATAATAGCCGTCTGATTTGTTATCGAGGACCGGCGCAAAAAGCGTAATGGCCAGCATGAGAAGCACAATGCCAAGAACGACCCACGGATTATTCAGCACAATCAAAGCGCCCGCGCCGTCAGGAACCTTCATGACGAACAGAGAGACAGTGAGCGCAAGTCCGCCGAGGATTGTCAGCACGGAGGAACAGAATGTTTCGCACGTCCAAAGGACCTGATAAAGTCCCCAGCCGCCGCTGTTCATATTCTGCCAGAGGGTGGACTGAAGCTCGGCGGTATGCGTATTATCGAGACTGACAAAGTCCATATCCAGCATCTTCTCCGTGAAAATATGCCTGACTTTCAGCCAGAGTCCCGCGTCCTGCGTTGCCTGCCATTTATTAAGAAGCGCACTTCCCAGTGCAATCACCGCGGCAGACGCCAGCGCAATAAGCACCAGCATCTGAAGCCGCTTCACATCGCAGCTCCCGGCCAGTTCGTCGATAATGAGCGCAGAAAGGTAAATGCCGGCATACGGAGTCAGCGCTTTCCAAATCGTATGCAGCAGACGGGACAGAATCATCTGCGGATACTGATGACAGAAAACCTTGAACGCCCGGATATTGACGTTCAATACTTCTCTCCAAGAGATCTGCTTCTCAGTCTTCTTCATGCTCATCCGCTCCTTCCCTGTAGTATTTGCTCTGAACCTCGAAGAGCTCCGCGTATTTGCCGCCCTTTGCCAGCAGTTCCTCATGCGTTCCCTCTTCGCCGATCCCGCCGTCCATAATCATGATGATGCGGTCACAGAAGCGGGTGCTGGCAAGGCGGTGTGAAATATAGATCGACGATTTTCCGCCGGTCATCTCATTATATTTCTGATACATTTCAGATTCCGCAATGGGATCGAGCGCAGCCGTCGGCTCGTCCAGCACGATAAAGGGCGCATCCTTATACAGCGCGCGTGCCAGCATCAGGCGCTGCGTCTCGCCGCCCGAAAGAAGGATCGCGTCTTCATAGACCTCGCGGTTGAGATAGGTTTCATATCCGTCCTTCAGCGATTCAATCTTGCCGCCCAGCCCCGCTTTTTCTGCGCATCCCTTTACGCGCTCCATGTCGATTCCCTCGCTGTCCTGCGCCACATTGGCGGCAATCGTTCCGGCCAGCAGCGAGAAATTCTGGAACACTGCCGAGAACATCGTGTAATAATCCCTGCGGTTATACTCCCTGATATCCCGTCCGTCCAGCAGCACGCGTCCCTTGGTGGGATCAAGGAAGCCGCAGATCAGCTTGATGAGCGTCGTCTTGCCCGCACCGTTGAGGCCCACCACCGCCAGCTTTTCGCCCGGATGAAGGGTGAGATTGATGTTTGTGAGCGTGTCTTTATCGGCCTCGGGATAACGGAAGGATACATTTTCCAGCCGGATTTCATATTTTCTATCTTGCTCCGGCTCAATGTGCGCGCCGTCTTCAAACAGGAAGGGCTCACTGTATTCCAGACACTCGCGGACGGTGGAAATGTCCAGCGACTGCTTATGGAGCGTATTGAAGCCGCCGAGGATTCCCGTCACCCATGCCGCAAAGCCGCCGATCGCGCTGAAAAACAGCAAAAATTCCGCAACCCCGATTTCGCCTCCAATCACGAGGCCGATCAGATAGGCGTAGGCAATGGCATTTCTGAGAAATGTAAGCACCAGATCGACAACCCTCGCCCAGAGATGCGCGCCTTCCGCCTTCCTCTGAAATGCGGTATATGCATCCAGCGCCTTGTCAAACAGTTCTTCCAGCCACGGGCGCAGACCAAAAATTCGGATATCCTTTGCTACCGTCAGATTGCCCGCGCGGCGCGAAAGATAAGACATCTTATTCTCCAAATCCGCTTCCTCATCGCGATGGCGGTATCTCCATTCGTTAGCCCGGTTTCCGACATAGTAGCTGATGATCGCCGTAAGCAGAATGACCACAATCAGAAGCGGCTGAACCGAGGACATCAGGACGGTATAAAACGCAAAGCCCAGAATGTTCGTCGTGAGATCGGTAAGCGTGTTCCAGACCGCTTCGGTCGCCGCCCGGTTATTGCTGACCGATTCCTGTGCTTTCGCCGTCA
>JAFQQU010000148.1 GCA_017410445.1 Clostridia bacterium
GAAACCGGCATTGGCTCGCCCGATTCATCCTCAATCTCCCAGCTATTATTCGCCGGCGGGATGGTGCCGGAGGCCGAGCCGGACGCTTCTCCTGCAGAGGAGGGCGCTTCCGTCGGCGTGATCAGATCAATATCCGATCCGCCGGCGCCGATTTCCGTCGAAGGTACAGATGTTGCGGGCGGCAGTGTCGGATCCGGCTTGGGCGTGTTCGTCGTAATGGGAACCGGCGGCGCAGGCGGATCGCAGATTTCGGGCTCAGGTGTCGCTGTCGCCGGCACAGGCGCCGGTATGGGCGTAGCCTCCGGCTCCTCCTCCTCAATCGGCGGCATGGTCGGACAGAAGGGCGTGGGCGTCGGCGTGGAGCGGTTCGGCGTCGGATTGGGCACGCAGGTCGGCGTAGGCGTGGGCTCTGCCGTAGGCTCAGGCGTTGGCTCGGGCACGGGCTCGGCCGTGGGTACTGCCGTGGGCCTAGGCGTGGGCGTTGCCGTGGGCCTGGGCGTGGGCGTCGCCGTGGGCCTGGGCGTAGGCGTTGCCGTGGGCTCGGGCGTGGGCTCGGGCGTAGGAACGCGGGTAGGCGCCTGAGTGGGGGCCTTCGTGGGCTTACGGGTGGGCGCCTTCGTCGCAGGAGCGGCCGTCGCCTTAGGGATTTCACCGATTTTTTCAATCACAAAATATCCGTCCGCAGAGGTTCTCTCCTCCGCCTGAATAACCACAAAGACCGATTCATCCTGCAGAAGCTGCAGCCGGCTGTACTTTCTGATGCCCCGGTCAGTCTGCTCCTGCGAAACCGGCAGTTCCTTCAGTTTCTCGTCTTCCATCACGAAAACGCGCATCGATTCGGGCGCATTCTCAGTATACACCTCATAAATGCCGTCGTAGGGCGCGATGCAGGCATAGTATTCGATCCGGTATTCCTGGAATTCAACCTTCCGGAGATATTTCCCAAACAGCGGCATTCCGGGCAGCACCGCCTCAAATTCCAGATAATCGGGCGAAAGATCCTCAATCTTTCCGCTGCGCGTCTCGGAAACGGCCATGACGCGGTGCTCCATCCTTCCCCCCGGCCATTCGGAGACCACCTTCGCCTCGCCGTATCCCACGGCGATAATCAGGCCTGATTCATCCGTCAGGGCAATTTCCTCATTCCCGGAGCGATAGGAAGGCCGGGCCCAGCCGCCCTCTGCCGCGTATTCGCCCTGCAGCAGGAATTCATCGCCCGGACGCAGATAAATGGTCTCCATATCCGGGTCATAAACGCTGACCGTCGTCCGCGCCCACGGCATGGCCCCGTAATTTTCGAAGGGCAGGACGCTGAGCGAGCCGTTCTCATCCATCGCGTAATGATCGTATCTCAGATCAAACAGCAGATCAAAAGAGCCCATTCCCTGGCCCTCAATGCGGTATTCGCGCTCCTTTTTCCGGCTGGAACGGCCGGCGTCCTCTCCGCCGGAGACAGAAAACTGCACGCCGTCCGTAAGATGCTCCCCGCCCGCGCGTTCAACGCCGGTATTGGCATATCCGAAGGAACGGAGCATCTCCTGCTCCTCCTGACCGATGCGGACGGAAAGAGGCGCGCTCATTCCCGCCGGGAAGGACAGGGCGAGGGGCGCTCTTCCCTCATCGGCCAGATAATCCGATTCGTACTGCTTTGTGCTGTATTCAGCAAAGGCCCCCGGACAGGCAAGCATCGCAATCAGAATGCATATTGCGATGCGGCACACTGCATTTTTCATTATTTTCACTCCCGAAACGCTATTGAATGTATTATACTCTTTCCCAATAACAAAGGCAATCTCTTTCTTTTTACGTTTCCATTCCAAATATTCCTGAGCGAAAAACGCTTGTGAAACGCCCGAAACCGTGTTATGATTATTGTGAAGGATTTTCGGGCCTCTCTTGCGGAAAGGATGGTGCATATGAGCAAAATGAGACTGGACAAACTGCTGTCGATGAACGGCGTTTCGCGTTCGCAGGCCATCGTCATTGTGCGCGGCGGCGCAGTCACGGTCAATGGAGAAACCATCCTGAATTCGGCGACCATCATCGAAACGGAGGGCGCGGACATCCGCCTGAACGGAAAAAGGCTGCGCACCGACGAGCATCTGCACGTCATGATTCACAAGCCTTCGGGCTATCTGACCGCCACCGAGGACAAGGAAACACCGGTCGTGGCCGACCTGCTGCCCGAGCTGTTCAGAAAGCGCGGCGTGGGCCCGGTCGGGCGGCTGGACAAGGACGTAACCGGCCTGGTCTTCATGACCACCGACGGCCAGCTGGCGCACCGTCTGATCTCCCCCAAATGGGAACAGGACAAACTGTACCGCGCGCGGGTGGAAGGCAAGGTGGAGGAAAGCGCCGTCCAGCGGTTTGCCGAGGGCATCCCGCTCAAGGATTTCACCTGCAAACCTGCGAAGATGAGCATTCTTGAGCGCGGAGAGGAAGAATCGGTGTGCGAGGTTATCGTGCAGGAAGGCAAATTCCATCAGGTCAAGCGCATGTTCGCCTCGGTCGGGCATCCGGTGACGGAGCTCAAGCGCCTGATGGTGGCCGGAATCTGGCTGGACGAATCGCTTGAGCCCGGTCAGTGGCGCGAGCTGACCGAAGAGGAAGTCAATCATCTGTACAAAGCTGCCGGAATGAAGGAGTAGGACAGCGATGAACGAGCATTATTTTACCAGCGAACCGGTCAGCGCGCACCGTGAGCGGCTGATCGACACCAAACTTCTGGGCCGTGAAATGAGATTTCTGACCGATGCGGGTGTATTTTCCCGCGACGACGTGGATCCGGGCAGCCGTCTGCTGATCGACAGCGCCGGTCCGCTTACGGGCCGCGTGCTGGATCTGGGCTGCGGCTGGGGGCCGGTCGGCCTTTCCCTTGCCCTTGAAAACCCGGAGATCGACATGCTGATGGCCGACGTGAACGAGCGCGCGGTCGAGCTGAGCGAGCGCAACCGCCGCATGAACGGCGTGGTCAACGCGCATGTGATCGAAAGCGACGCCTTCGAATCGATCGAGGGCGAATTCGAGCACATCCTGACCAACCCGCCCATCCGCGCGGGCAAGCAGGTGATCTACGGCATGTTTGACGAGAGCTTCCGCCGTCTGACTCCGGGCGGCACGCTGACCATCGTCATCCGCAAGCAGCAGGGCGCGCCCTCTGCCAAGAATCACCTGACCGAGGTATTCGGAAATGCCGAGGTCATTGCGCGCGGCGGAGGCTACTGGATCATCCGCAGC
>JAFQQU010000149.1 GCA_017410445.1 Clostridia bacterium
TGGAGGAGCAGTATTTCCCGTGTCAGTGGTGAGAAATAAAGCCCAAAAGATAAAAACAGTTTGGAAGGACGAGATACAAAATGCTCAATAAAAACCTGATTCAGGAAGAATACGGATTTCTCGGCGATGAGATCTTCCTGAATGTATCGCAGGTGGTCATGCCGCCGGTGCGCGTTCAGAAGGCGTACGGAAGATTCATGGACGACTACGTGAAGGCCGTCGGCGAGGGCGTGGTAGACAGCGCGTGGGAAATCGTCGGGGACTGCCGGGAGAAGCTGGCGCAGCTGATTCATGCCGAACATACCCATGAGATCGGCTTTGTGAAGAACACCGCCGAGGGCATGTCGATCCTCGCTATGGGCTATCCGCTGAATCCGGGCGACAGCGTCGTTCTGGCCGATCAGGAGCATCAGTCCACGCTCTTTCCGTGGATCAATGCGCATGAGCAGCGCGGCGTGAAGCTGAATATCGTGAAGAGCGTGAACGGCGAGATTCCCACCGAAGACATGATCGCCGCCATCGACGAAACCACGAAGATCCTGATCATCTCCAGCGCGCAGTTCTCCACCGGCTTCATGGCCGACCTCTATGCGCTGGGCGCAGCCTGCCGGGAGAAGGGCGTCGTGTTCGCGGTGGACGGCATTCAGACGCTCGGCCGGATCGACATGGACGTGCAGGCCATGCACATCGACTATCTGGCCGCCGGCTCCAACAAGGGCCTCTTGGGCACGCTTGGCTGCGGTTTTGTCTACTGCTCCGATCGGATCGTGAAGGACATCATCCCGCCGTACGCCGGATATCAGAGCACGGTGAGCCATGTTTCGCCGCCTTCGATCACAACCAACTTTGATTCCCTCGAATGGTATCCGCACGCCCGACGCTTCGAGAGCGGAAACCTGAGCTACAACTGCATCAACGCGCTCGGGAAGGGCGTGGAACTTCTGCTGGAGCTGGACGTGAAGGAGATTGAAGCGCATGTGAGGATGCTCGAGAAGCGTCTGCGGGAAAAGATTGCGGGGATTCCGCTTCACGTGGTGCAGGCGAAGGACGAGAAGCACTGGTCCGGCATCATCTGCGTGTATTATCCCAAGGACCGGGACGAGGAGGTGCGCGATATCCTCCGCAGATACCGGATTCACGGCACCATCCGCGGCGGATACATCCGCTTCGGCCTTGATTTCTACAATACGGCGGAGCAGATGGATATCGTGGCGAAGGCGCTGTACGAGGTCGCGGACCTTCTTAAGAAGAACGCCTGAAGCCAATTGAATACAAAACGCATATGCAAAGAGAACCGCTCCCGACGAGGGGAACGGTTCTCTCTTTGTATGATTGAATGCGATTACATCGCCTGATCCAGATTGTACAGCGCGGAGGCGTAGATCTTGACCGCCTTCATGAAGGAGGTGATGTGCAGGAATTCGTCCGCCTGATGCGCGCCGCCGTGGCTCTCGGGAATGTCGGACGGGCGCTCAACGCCTTCCTTCATGCTGAGGCCGAAGGTGACCGCGGTGGAGATTACGCGGGAGTAGGTGCCGCCGCCGATGGCGTAGGCCTTGTCGTCGCGGCCGGTCAGCTCGCGGTAGGCGTTCATCAGCGCGTTCATTGCCGGGTGATCGTCCGGCAGATGGAAGGGCTTGGTGTTGCTCAGCTTGTCCGCGCGGAAGCCCAGCTTCTCGGCGGCAGCGGCCAGCTTGGCCTGCATCTCGTCCGGGTCGGCGGCGATGGACATGCGGGAGTCGATGTGCAGCTGGAAGCGGTCTCCGTCGGTGCGGGCCAGGCCGATGTTCAGCGTGGTCTTGCCGGATACCGGGTCCTCATACTGGATGTCGGCGCATTCGCCGTAGTAGCCGTCGGTGAAGATGAACATGGCGTCAACCGCCTTTTTGGACTGCTCGCACTTCAGCGGCGCGCGCTTGAGGGCGTCCATCAGCAGGTGGATGGCGTTCAGACCGCCCCACGGAGCTGCGGCATGGCAGGGACGTCCGTGCGCGATCAGCTTGCAGCCGGATTCGGTTTCTTCGACGTCGTAGAGCTTTTCGTCAAGCCCGGCGATCGCCTTCTTCATCTCCCCGGCGGGGATTTTTACCTCGATCGTCGCCTCGGGCGGAACGATGTTGACGGCTTCGCCCGCGTAGATGTTGGCGAGGTCCTTGCCGCTCTCAATGGAGACATAGCCGCTCATGGATCCCTTCTGCGCCTTGCAGACCGGGAAGCCCGCGTCCGGAACCAGCGAGAGAACGGGCAGAACTTCCTTCTTTTCGACCATATAGGCCATGTCCTGCATGCCGGTTTCCTCGGACATGCCGAAGATGACGCGCAGGCCGTGTCTGAGCGGGATGTTGAGCTCCTTGAACATGCGCATCAGGAACAGGCCCATGACGCAGGCGTTCTTGTTGTCCGCAACGCCGCGGCCGATCAGGAAATCGCCGGTGCGGGTCGCGCCGTAGGGCGGATAAACCCAGCCGCTGCCCAGCGGAACCACGTCCAGATGGCCGATGATGCCCAGAGCGTTGTTGTAATCGCCCATCCACGCAGAGCCTGCATAGCCCTCATGGTCCTTTACCTCGAAGCCCATCTCAGCACTGCGCTTCAGGGCGTAATCCAGCATCTTGCGGCAGTCGGGGCCGAAGGGGGCGTTTTCCGCGGCCAGGTCGGCGCGGGAAATGCTGGGAATGCGGGCGAAATCCTGAAGAACGGAGATCAGCTCTTCGGTGTGCTCGTCGATCCATGCGTACATCATTTCGGTGATATTCTGATTCATGGCGAAAACCTCCTTGTCAATGCTGAGCTTTGTTGTTGGCGTGATTTGCGCCGGTATACGGGGTTACAGCGAGAGAAGCAGAATGAAAAGATACACGATCAGCGAAATAACTGTCAGACTGGTGAAGAAGACTGCGCAATTCTTGATGGTGTTGAGGCATTTTGCGTTTTTGTACATGAAGTACTCAGCCAATTCTTCCCTGGACAGATCAGTTTTGTGGATTCGATAGAACGAATCCAAGGGAGTGCCGTCATCGCTCTTATACTGATAAATACCTTCCGGCAGCGGTTTCCCTTCTTTAATAAGAGCGCTGTATTCCTTCATTTCCTGAGGAGTACAGTATTCCTTCTGGAGTACAGAATGCTCATATCTGTAGTTCTCCAAGAGGGAGCGCAGATTCATATCAGCCAAGCAGAACACCTCCGTTTCAAAGCTGCTTAAATCATAACACAAAATGCGGTTTCATTCAAGCAGAGTATGAAAGAAGGCAGCTGTAGCGATGTAGAGCTACAATACATCTTGGAAAAAGAGAAAAAAGAAGAGAGATTTGAAAGCCAATCTGATATAGTTAAGCTGCGACACAAAACTAAGCGAAAGGCGGCTTCAAATCTCATGAATAGTATAACACAAGATATGAAA
>JAFQQU010000015.1 GCA_017410445.1 Clostridia bacterium
ACGTTGAAGTTGTTGATATTGCCGGTAAAGCTCGTCAGAAGATACGGACCTGTGACGAAGAGTATATACGGCAGAGTGAACTTCATATACGTCTGGAACGCGTTCGCGCCGTCGATGCGGGCGGACTCGTACAGATCGGCAGGGATATTCATCAGAATACCGGTGGCGATCAGCATCAGATACGGGATGCCGATCCAGATATTGATGCCGATGATGGTCACGCGCGCCCAGGTCGGATCGGTCCAGAAGGGCAGCGGCTGCTTGATCCAGCCCCAGTTCATCAGCATACCGTTGATCAGGCCGTCCGCAGAGAACATCTTGGAGACATACAGCAGCGAAATGAACTGCGGGATCGCAATCGTCATGACCAGAATCGTGCGCCACAGCTTCTTGAACTTGATCCCTTTCTTATTGATCATGATGGCGACCAGCATGCCGAGGAAGTAGTTCAGGAAGGTTGCAAAGAACGCCCAGATCAGCGTCCACAGAAGCACCTGCTTGAAGGTGTGGGAGAAGGAAGGCGTCTTGACCGTCTGAAGATTCGTGACCGTCAGCTTGACGCCCGAACCTGTTTCGTCAAACAGGTCGATGAGATGAGAGCCGTCCTCCTGCTGCGTCAGAGAGAAGTTGGCGTCGGACGTCGCATCGGTCAGCGCGGCGGCGGCTTCGGCAGCGGCAACATCGGCGCAGGTGGCAGTCAGAATGTCGCCGTTCTTTGCAGTGATCGTCAAAACGGCGGAGTTCGCCGTCTTGCTGGTCACGTCAAAGCTGACTTCGCTTTCGGTGTTGACCAGCAGGGTCTCAAAGTTCTCCGTGCCGACCCAGGTAAACAGCTTTCCGGGCGGCTGATGCTGATTGTCGTAATTGGTAAAGGCAACCAGAATCATGAAGATGATGGGAAGGATTGTGAAAATCGTAACGCCCAGCGTCGGCAGCGCGAGCAGCGTTTTATGGAACTGATTGTCCAGCAGCGAGGCGACGTCGTCCTTTGCGGACTTCAGCTTCTTTCCGGAAGCAAGGATCTTCTCGCTGATCTTGTTCTGCTTGATGTTGGTATACCACGTATAGACAAACGCCAGCACGAAGAAGATGGTCAGAACGCCGTAGAGCAGAATCAGGAAGGAATTGTCGCCGTATACCGTGACGCGGCCCTTCTTCGCCGTTTCCACCGTGCCCAGCGTAGCAAGCTTTACCAGATAGGTGCGGCCCATGAACCAGATATAGAGGTTAAACACCGTCTGAAAAACGAAGAAGAGGACGCCGCGCATCCACTGCCCTCTCGCCACGGAGCCAAAGCCCATTACCGTGTAGGAAATCTTGGTTTTCCAGTCGCCCCTAACATAGGTCATTACCAGATCGCCCAGAAATCCGCCGATTCCCTTAATCAGATTCACGACCCACATCACGAGACCCTTCAGCGCCCCGAGCATCCGCCCGGGCAGTCCCACGAAGAATCGCTTCAGATTAAAGGCGAATTTCCGGAACCCTCTGAGCTTCAAGTAGTCCAGATCATTCATTCTTTTCACCAACCAATCCTTTATTGTCAGGCGCCCAATGCGTATAAAGAACGGGCCGGAAGCATAAGCCTCCAGCCCGCATGGGTACATAATTACTTGGCAATGTAGGTGCCAGCGGTGGTCTGGAAGGTGGTCAGGACTTCCAGGAGCTGAGCGTCGGTGTAGGCGTCGTACTTGTCGGCCAGGATGTCATCGCCCAGACCGGTAGCCAGCGTCCAGTACTCGCCAGGATACTGGCCCTGGCCGATGCAGTACTGCAGCTGGGAAGCCAGCGCAGACAGGGCAACGTCAGCCTGAACGCCTTCGGACTGCTGAGCTTCCAGATTGGAGGGACCCCAGCCAACAGCGTCGAAACGGGCAGCCTGAACCTCGCCGGAGGTCAGATACAGAGCCAGAGCGTCACAGGCAGCCAGCTTGGCCTCGTCAGTCTGGGGCTTGACGCCCAGCATCTTGAAGCCGCCGAAGCCGCCCAGCTGATAGCCGTCCACGGTGGGCAGCTTCACAGCGGCGTAGTTTTCACCCAGCATTTCCTTCACAACGCCGGCGTCCCAGGTGCCGTCCACGATGGCGCCCAGATTGGTGGCATTGGAAGCGGAGGAGCCGTTGACGAAGGCGGGGGACTGAGCCAGCTTGATCATGGACTTCAGAGCCTTCACGCCGTTTTCGGAAGCATAGTTGCAATCCATGGCAACGATGTTGCCGGCGTCATCGGTGGAGTAGGTCAGGGTGCAGCCGGCGCCGAAGAAGAAAGCGGTCTGGTACCAGCCGGAGTTGATTTCCATGTAGAAGCTCTTGCCGGCCTTTTCGCAGTCGGCCAGAACGGCTTCCAGGTTGGTGGGATCGGTGACCACGGACTTGTCATAATACATGAAGTAGCCGTTGTCGCTGGTCATGGGGTAGGCATACATCACGTCGCCCATCATGACGGCGGATACGGAACCGGCATCGTTGGTGGCGGCAACGATTTCAGCGTTTTCGGGAGCGACGTCGATCAGAGCGCCGGCGGCCACCAGACGGGCCAGCTGGTCCTGAGCGAAGCCAAAGATGTCAGCGCCGGCTTCCACGTCGGTGAGCATGTTGGAAGCAGCGTCGCCTTCGCCAACGGGCTCGATCACAACGGTCATGCCAGCGTAATCGGGATTGGCGGCCTTGAAAGCTTCCACTTGAGCCTTGGTGAACTCAACGGTGTTCTCGGCAACCCAAATCTTGATCTCGCCGCTGAAGCCTTCAGCAGAAGCGGCGCCGACCATGGACACGGCCATGATCATGCACAGAACCAGAGCAAGGAACTTTTTCATGGGATATCCTCCTTTTTTGCTGCGAGAGAGCATTCTCTCCTATCAAACAGGCGCACCTGTTTTCCTGATTATATTATAGCATCGTTTGTATGCTTTGTCAAACGTTTGCACAGATTTTACATGTCTTTTCAGGGAAAATTTCTTTCCTCAGCGAACAAGTACCGCCAGCCCGTACGGCGCCAGTTCAAATTGGATCTCCCCATCCTCCACCCATGCCCGGGAGGCGGTTTCCCCCACATCCAGGGTTTGCGCAGGCACAAGGTTTTCCACATCGGCCGCAATTGTGCCGCTGTGCGCCGTTCCGGCCGAGAAGTTGACCAGGATCCAGCATTCCTGCCCCTCCCATATGCGCTTCATTGCGCACACGTCGCCATCGTTGTACACAAATTCATTGCGTCCAAAGGCAATGGCAGGATGATCCCGTTTCAGATGATTGAGCTTTTTGATGTAGTTGAGCAGCGAATATTCATCCTGCAGCTGTTCGTCCACACAGGGAAAGGCGTATTCCGTTTTGGTTACACCCGGCGGCTGGTTGGTCATGTCGCTGGCGTTCCAGTACATGGCAAGACGCTTGTTGGGATCGTCGCCCGAGCCCACCATGCCGATTTCATCGCCGTAGTAGGTAAAGGCCGCGCCGCCCATCAGGCTGGTCAGCGTATGCGCAAACTTGGCGCGGTCCGGCGCGCTGCGCGCCTGCAGGCTGCCTGCCGCGCGCCCGGTATCATGGTTGCCCAGGAACGGCGCAAGGAGATAATCCCCCATCGCCTCCTCCACCTGCTGCAAAAAGCCCTCATACTGCCGCGCAGGCTTGGATCGGGCGCGGATGGTGCGCGCGATATAGCCTTCCGCCTGTGAAGCCGGAAACAGAAAGAAGCTGTCGACGCCGCTTTCATAGTACTGCGCAATGGTGGAAAGCCCCGTCCACGCCTCACCCACCAGATAGCAGCCGGGCTTGAGTTCCTTGGCCGTGTCGTTGAGCCAGCGCAGAAACGAAACATTCTTTTCCACATCGGCGGCGTAATAGCTGGTCACCGCATCCAGACGGAAACCATCCACGCCGCATTCATTCAGCCAGAAATCCATGATGGCCGTTATCTCCGCGCGCACTTTTTCGCTTTCCAGGTTCAGGTCGGGCATGCCGCCGCCGGAGAACTGCTCCTCATAAAACCAGTCCGTGCCGCGGACGGGCGCCATTTTGGGGCCGTCCTGCCGGGAAAAGCAGTAATACTCCACACAGGGATGCTCCTCTTCGCCCCGGCGCAGCGCAGCGCACGCCTGCACAAACCACGGATGCGCCGAGGACGAATGGTTGATCGGCAGATCAATGATCAGCCGAATGCCGCGTTCATGACACGCCTGCACAAGCTGTTTCATATCCTCCAGCGTGCCGTATTCCGGGTCGATGCCCAGGTAATCCGTCACATCGTACTTGTGATAGCTGGGGCTGGGCATGACGGGCATCAGCCACAGCCCGTCAAACCCCATGTCCTCAAGATAGTCCAGCCTGCCGATCACGCCCTGCAGATCGCCAATGCCGTCGCCGTCGCTGTCCTGATAGGATCGGACAAAAATTTCATACCAGCTGCAGCTTGCGTTGCTCTGCGCCTGCGCGACGGAAAACAGACATGTCAGCAGCACCAGCCAGATGACGAGCTTTTTCATTGCGCATTCCTCCCTTGTTTTGTTTATGCAACGGCAAAGCACAACCGCCTGCAAAACAGACAGTTGTGCTTTGTTTTATGCCTTTTCTCACACCGGCCGTTCTGCCGCCGTTTACGCCTGCTGCCAGTCGGCAGGGTACACAAAATAGAGAAAGCGGGCTTTCTCCTCCACGGAAAACTGAATGGAGGAGCCCTTGGGGATCAGAATGCTCTCTCCCGGGCCTGCCGAAACGGTTTTGCCGTCGATCAGGATGCTCAGCCTTCCTTCCACCACATAGTCGATCTCATCATAGTGCAGCGTCCACGGAAAAGTGGTATGCTCCATAACCATCAGCCCGCACCCCAGGCGCGGCGATTCCTCCAGCGTAAACAAATCGCGCGTCCACACCCGGTCTGCAGGGTTGCCGGTATCCATGCGGTGTTCCTCCGTCACATCCAGCGCCGGAACGGCGATTTTTTTGACGGGGCAATCATCGTTTCCGTTCAGCAGCTGCATCACCACCCGGCGAACGATGCTCTCGATGGCTTCCCTGTTGATTCCGTCCATACTACACTCCGTTTCAATCGCTCAGGTAATCAACCAGCGCGTCCATGCCCTC
>JAFQQU010000150.1 GCA_017410445.1 Clostridia bacterium
CGTCGCCGTCCGTCTTCAGATAAGTCTGAATGATCTCGATGCGGCGGCAGTTGGGCAGGCTCTCAAGCCATGCGGCGTCCGGATACTCAATGAGGAACTTCCGCTCGATTTCAAACGGGCCGTTCTCGCCGAGGAACGCGGAAATCTCCGCGATCAGCTTCTTCATCTTGTCCTCGAAGCTCCGGGAATTGTCGATCACGCGGAAATGCGGATGCCCGGTCCATGCGGCGATCAGCTTATCATCCAGCGCAGCCGCCTCTTCGGGAGACTCGATGCGGGCGGAGTTGTTCTCCGTCGTATAGAACTCGACCGCGCCCTTGGCCGCCGTGGTCAGATGAAAAACAGCGTCGTAGCTGTCCCTCAGCTCCACCTCGTTTGCGCCCAGCTCGCCCAGCACCCACTCAAATTCCTCATCCGTCATATACGCGCGGTTGTCCATCTCGCCGCGGTCGCAGACGATCAGAATCTTCTCCTTCGGCATGCCGGCGGCCGCCTTCTCAAACAGCCGCTCCTTCTCCCGCTGCAGGCTCATCTGACACACCTGATAGTCCGCATTGGTCCGGCAGGTCCACGGCGCGACGCCGCCCGAAATGAACTCGGTCGCCGTCTCCGGCACGAACAGAACGGTGTATCCCTTCTGGGTGAACGCGTTCTGAATCCAGCTCATCGCGGTGGTCTTTCCGGCGCACGGTCCGCCCGTAATGACAATCTTATGTATCTCCGGCATGGTTTTCCATCCTCTCCGTCTCTTCGCATTTTATCAGACGTCGTCCGCCTCAATGGTCGTGTATACCAGCGGCCTGAGAACCGGCTTCTCCTTCGAAATGGAGAGCGCGCCCTCGAGCCGCCGCTTTGCCTCCTCTACTCTGGAGCCGGGATTGACATGCAGCGTGCACCACGCCTCGCCCTTTTCGACCGCGTCGCCGATCCGCTTCTTCATCACCAGGCCGACCGCCGGGTCGATATCCGCCTCCTTGCTGCTGCGGCCCGCGCCCAGCGCCAGCGCCGCATAGCCGATTTCGGAGGTGGTCATTCCGGAAATGTAGCCGCCTGAGGGCGCGGTGAGATCAATGGTCTCCTGCGCCTGCGGAAGGAGCGAAAGATCGTCCGCGATGCGGGGATCGCCGCCCTGAGAGGCGATCATCTGCTTAAGCTTTTCAAGGCCCTCGCCCGATTCGAGCTTTCCGCGCAGCATGGAAAGCGCCTCGTCCTTCGTTTTGGCAGCCCTCGCGCTCAAAAGAATTTGCGCGCCCAGCTGAAGCGATACGTCGAGCAGCGCGCCTTCCGCCTCGCCCCTGAGCGCCTTGACCGCCTCGGTCACCTCCAGCGCGTTTCCGATATACATGCCCAGCGGCTGATCCATATCGGTGACCAGCGCGCTGAACCGCCGGCCCGTCATCGAGCCGATGCGCACCATCGTCCTCGCCAGCTCGATCGACTGCTCCAAGGTCGGCATGATCGCGCCCGACCCGGTCTTGACGTCCAGCACGACCGCATCGCAGCCCGCCGCGATCTTCTTCGACAGGATCGACGAGCAGATCAGCGGCAGGCAGTCGACCGTCGCCGTCACGTCGCGCAGCGCATACAGCGTCTTGTCCGCCGGAGCCAGCTGCCCGGTCTGTCCGATGACCGCGATGCCGTTTTTCTGCACGGCGGAGATGAATTCGTCCCGCGTGAGGTCGATCCGCATGCCCGGGATGGATTCGAGCTTATCCAGCGTTCCGCCGGTGAACCCCAGCCCCCGGCCGGACATCTTCGCAACCTTCACGCCGCACGCCGCGACCAGTGGAGCCACGATCAGGGTCGTCGTATCTCCTACGCCGCCGGTCGAATGCTTGTCCACCTTCACGCCGTCGATCTCGCCGAGGTCCAGCACCTCGCCCGAATGCGCCATCGCCATCGTCAGGTCGACCGTCTCCCGGTCGCTCATGCCGCGGATGCAGATAGCCATCAGCAGCGCCGAAAGCTGATAATCCTTAAAATCTCCGTTGACCGATCCCCGGACGAAATATTCAATCTCCTCCCGGGTCAGTTCATGGCCCAGCCGTTTTTTCATAATCACATCAGTCGGAGTCATGTTTTTCACCTCCACGGTTGATTTCTTCCCGCCAGATACTGAGCTTCCGCTCATTCATGATTTAAAGCAACACATCTTTACGCATATATTCGCCGGAACAGCTATCGGTCGCACCATAATACAGATTGCAGTCCGGCTTTTTCGCCGCATTCTTCCAGTCATACCTGAAAACGCCGTGACAGTCGCGTCCAGCTTGTTCCGTCTCTTCGGACCCCGCCGGCTTCTCAATTTCTGTCGGTTCTTCCGGGCATGCCTCCGGTTGCTCATTATCCGCGGACAGCAGCCAGAATCGTTTTCTGATTTCTTCCGGCGCACGGATCACTTCGAACCTGTCCGTTCGTCCCTCCTGAATAGCAATCTTCAGATGGCCGCAAGGATCATACCATTTTGAGGAATTCATCTCATCCCTGAGCTGATCGAGCCGCTCTTCTCTGGTTTCATTTCCCCGGTAGAGCCAGATTCTCAGCGGCAGCACCGATGTCATTCCCTCGATCAGTTCCATCTTTTTCGTTTCCCTCAAAAGATCAACCGTTTCACCGCAAAAATCCACTTTCATTCCGTCTGCCTGCGGCCGTCTCCTCTGAAACGGTTTGGGATTCTTGCCCTGTCGAAGCCGTTCGACGTTTTTCAGGGTATAAAACTTTTCCGTGAAGCATTCCGCACACTCCACGCCGTCTTTCCTGACATACTTTACAGTCAGCCGCCCGATCATTTCCCGATGCTGGAACGTTGACTCATCATCAGCCCAATAGCCCACCCACTTCACCCACTTGGTCATGCGGATCAGCCGCCGTTTTGAATCGAGCAGCGCAAAATAAGGCGGACTGCTGTCCCGCCGGAAGGTCGGAACGCCGTTGTTCAATCCAGCGCGCATGACGCCCCATTTGTCATAGTGGTATTCGTCCGTTGATTCCCTTCTGGTACCGCCTCCCACCGTATGAAGGAAGGCCACCGGCCAGAGATGTTCGTATGTTCCCTCCTGCATTCCTTCAACCAGCAGCCAATCCATCAGCACTCTGCCGCCATCAGAATTCAAGGTGTACACATCCAGTTCCCCCTCTTATGAATCATCGGCTTTCATTGTACCGCTGTGCCTGCATAAAGCTTGCATAATCCTTCCGATTCCCCGAAATATTATGTAAAAACCATATCATGATTCAAACCAAACCACGGTTGATTTCTTCCCGCCAGATACTGAGCTTCCGCTCATATTTCATGGTATATGCAGGGCTGGTGGACGGCAGCTTCACACACGGTCTTGACCGGACGATCTCCTCCGGCAGCCTGTGATAAAGCGCCCACGCGGTTCCCCCGTTGAGAAGCACCCGTTCAATCCGGGGATATTTATCGAAAAACGCCCGGAAGTCGTTGAGCTCCACGTCCTTCATGGACGAATCAAGCGAGCCCTCGCGCACGCAGCTCTTCGCGGCGTCCCACAGCGCGATATGATGCTTAATAAGCATCTCTTTCTTTTCCTCCGCGGTGTGCGGCAGCGGCTCGTTCAGAATTTCGGAGATCATCGGCCAGAAGGCGTTTCTCGGATGGGCGTAATAGAAGCTTTCCTCGAGCGATTTCACGCTGGGCATGGTGCCGAGGATGAGCAGGCGGCAGTTTCCGTCCGCCACCGGCTCAAAGGAACAAATCCTGCGCCCGTCCATCCCGCCGCCGACGATATTCCGCATTCGCTCATCATTCCCCTTTTATCTCTTAATCAGCAGAGCCACGCCGGGTGACCCGTAATACAGATCGCAGTCCGGCTTGTTCGCTGCATTTCTCCAGTCATACTGAAAGACGCCGCAGAAGTCGCGTCCATCCCTTTCCGCTTGCGCAAGCCCCTCCGGGCTGCTGCATTCCGCCGGTTCTTCCTGGAAGCACAAAAGCCCCTCGTCCGCCTCTTCGTCCTCTTCCCAGTCTTCGTCCTCGTCTTCATCCCAGTCTTTTTCCTCGTCCGGGTCATCGTCCTCAGACAGCATCCAGAACCGCTCCCGGATTTCCGCCGGAGCGCGGACCACTTCAAATCGGTGCGTATCTCCTTCTGTGACCGCAATCCTGAGATGGTCGTTCGGATTGTACCAGCTCGAGAAATCCATTTCATCCTCCAGCTGCTCCATCCGTTCCTGTTTCGTCTCATTTCCCCGGTGCAGCCAGATTCTCAGCGGAATCTTTGATACGACGCCCTCCATGAGCTCGGTACGCCCGGTTTCCTCCAGCAGGTCAATCGTATTCCCGCCAAACGAGACCTTCATCCCGTCCGCCGTCAGCCTGCTCGTTTCGAAGGGCTCCGGCTGTTCGCCTTTTCTGAGCATTTCGACGCATTCATCCGTCTGAAAGGTTTCCCGGACGCATTCCGCGCACAGAGCGCCGTCCCTTTCGGTATAGGCGACGGTCAGCCGCTCAATCACGTCCCTGTGGTCAAACTCACGGATGCCCGTGCCCGCCCATCGGGTCATGCGGACCAGACGCCGCTTTGAATCGAGCAGGCTGTACGTCCGCGGGCTATTGTCGCGCCGACATGCCCAGTGTCCGTCCGACGCACTGAAGCGCAGAACGCCCCATTTGTCGTAATGATATTCATCCGTTTCGTCCCATGTTGAACCGTCATGGCCCATGGGCGTAACTGTGTGACGGAAAACAACCGGGCAGAGATGCTCATATGTCCCCTTCTGCATTCCGTCCTCCAGCAGCCAGTCCATCAGCTCACCGCTGCCGATATATCTGCTTCCGGCCATAATCAATCCCTCCCCCGATCCGGAAAATCATTTTCAGAGCGTCGCGCCGCATACGTTTTGCGCACCCTCAATGTTATGCAAAAATTATATCATGATTCCGCTCCTTTAGCAATTCCCAAGAACGCGCGTTCGTGATATAATATAGGTACAAATCGAACGCACAGAAAGGATATATACATCATGAACAGAACAATCGAAACGCTCTGGGAAAAGAAGGGCTTCATCTGCGACATGGACGGCGTCATCTACCACGGCAACAAGGTTCTGCCGGGCGTGCATGAATTCATCAGCTGGCTCGAGAAAAACAACAAAAACTATATCTTCCTCACCAACTCCTCCGAGCGCTCTCCCCGCGAGCTTCGCCAGAAGCTGCTTCGCATGGGGCTGGATGTGGACGAGTCCCACTTCTACACCTCCGCTCTGGCCACCGCCAGCTTTCTGGCCAGCCAGTGCCCCGGCGGCAGCGCCTACGTCATCGGCGAGCCGGGTCTGGTCTATGCGCTGTATGAGGCGGGCTTCTCGATGAACGACGTCAACCCCGATTACGTGGTCGTCGGCGAGACCTCCACCTACAGCTACGAGAAAATCCTCAAGGCCGTTCAGCTGGTGAGAAACGGCGCGAAGCTCATCGGCACCAACCCGGACATGACCGGCCCCATCGAAAACGGCATCGCCCCAGCCACCCGCGCGCTGATTTCGCCCATCGAGCTGACCTGCGGCAAGAGCGCCTACTTCGTCGGCAAGCCCAATCCGCTGATGATGCGCCATGCCCTCAAGAAGCTGGGCACCCACAGAAGCGACACGGTCATCGTCGGCGACCGCATGGATACCGACATCATCGCCGGCATCGAGACCGAAATCGAAACCGTGCTCGTACTCTCCGGCGTCACCGCCATGGACGAACTCTCCCAGTATCCCTATCAGCCGAGCTTTGTCCTGAGCGGCGTCGGCGAGATTCCCCAGCCGGAGAAGGGCGAATAAACCATGCTCGCTCTGATTGAAAGCCATCCCCTTCCATTCATGATGCTGGCGTGCGTTCTTTGCTCGCTGGCAACCTCCGCCGTGCTTCTGTACAGGATGAAGAAGATGCAGCGGATTCTGCGCGGACGCATCGCCGAAAACGAGCGGCGCACCCAGAGCCAGCAGGCGCAGCTGATCGAATCGATCAACTCGGTGCTTCAGATGAGCGCCATCGGAACGCAGAACGCCGAGCAGCACACCCGCGAGCTGGCCGACCGGCTGGACGCGCGGATGAGCGCGCTGCTTCAGCACAACGAAAAGCAGTTGACCGATATGCGCGAGCTGGTCGACAAGCAGCTCACGGGCGTTCTTGAAAAGCGGCTGGGCCAGTCGTTTCAGCAGGTCAGCAGGCAGCTCGAGCAGGTCTACCGCGGCCTCGGCGAAATGCAGAATCTGGCCAGCGGCGTAGGCGACCTCAAGAGAGTGCTTCAGGGCGTCAAGACGCGCGGCGTCTGGGGCGAGATTCAGCTGGGCTCCCTGCTTCAGCAGATGCTGACGGAAGCGCAGTATGAGGAGAATGTCGCCGTGGTCCCGGGTTCGCAGGAACGGGTGGAATTCGCCATCCGGCTGCCCGGCCGGGACGGCGAGGGGCTGTATCTGCCTATCGACAGCAAATTCCCCATGGACGCTTTCCAGCATCTGATCGACGCGGCCGATACCGGCGACAAGGCGCAGACCGAGCGCGCCGCGGCCGACCTGAGCCGCGCCGTCTCGGAGCAGGCGAAGAAAATCACCCAGAAATACATCCGCACGCCCTATACCACCGATTTTGCCATCATGTTCCTGCCGGTCGAAAGCCTGTATGCCGAGGTGCTCAGGCGGCCCGGTCTGGCGGAATCCATTCAGGAGAAATACCGGGTCGTCATTTCCGGCCCGACGACGCTTTCGGCCTTGCTCAACAGCCTGCAGATGGGCTTCAAGACCCTGACCATCGAGCAGCGCACCGGCGAGGTATGGCAGACGCTCGGCACGCTCAAAGTAGAATTCGCCCGCTTCGGCGACACCCTCGACCGCATGCGCCAGCGCCTCGATCAGGCAACCGGCGAGCTGGACGCAGCAACCACCCGGAGCCGGGCCATCACCCGCAAGCTCAACGAGCTGTCCGACCCGAATCAACCGAAGACATAAGCCAAAGGCCTCCCTCCGCATGAACCGCTCATGCAGAGGGAGGCCTTATCGTCATCCGTCAGATATGCACCTGCGTGCTGCCGATGAACATCATGAGGAATCCGGCCGCAAGCAGCGCCGCTTCCCACCACGCAAGTCTCTTTTTCCCGCTCTTCAGAAACAGATAGATCAGGCTGTAGGGCACAAGGTCCGCCGCATAGCGCGCGCCCAGCTGATGCCCGCCTCCGGTGCGGTGAAGCAGCAGAAGAAACATATGAACAACGAAAAACAGCATCGTCATATGCCGCGGAAGATCCGCTCTTCTTCCAATGAGGTCGGCCAGATACCAGACAAGAAGCAGAATCAGCATCGGATTGGAGAGAAACAGATTGCTTCCGAACGGCTCAAAGCGCCATCCCTCCGCCGTCCGGGAAAGCGGGAGCGTTAAGAAGAACCGGCTGATATTCTCCCCCAGATGATGTAGGGAAAACTGCCCGTACGCGCTGCTCGTAAACTCGGGCAGATAGTTATGGCCGAACTCAAACACGTTCCCGAACCGCGCATAGTTGTACGCCGCATAGCACCCGGCGACCATGAGCCCCAGCAGAACGCCGGGCAGCAGCCTGCGCGCCGCCGCCTTCAGCGTCCGATTTCTTCTCCTGAAATACCACACGATCATCAGAAGCGGCCCATAACACACGTTGAACGGACGGCAGCCCACGGCCAGCGCATAGAGAAACAGCGCCGGCGTCGTCCTGCCGCTCAGCATCAGATAAACCGCCGAGACCGTCAGCATAAACGCCATCGTCTGCGCCTGATACCACACCGCGCCGTTCATGACCAGCGGCAGCATGGAGCCGCCCATGGTCATCAGAAGAGACAGTCCCGCCGCATGCCACCTGTTCCACCGGCATCGAAGCAGCAGCGCATAGATTGCCAATATCGCCGCCAGCGCGTACAGCTTGACCACCAGCGCGTCCGGCGTCCAGACGCCATAAATAAACGTCAGCAGATACATCGGAACGGACGGCACCGGCGGAAAGCTCACATACCAGTCCCCGTTGTATACAGCCAGCTCCAGATAGGGATAGTCCACGCCCAGCGAAAGCCGTCCTTCCCGCCAGGCCATCGCCTGCAGCGTGTAGCTGTTGTAATCGGAAGGCCCGGCGAATGATTCGCCCATGGCAATCGCAAGGGCGATGCAGACCAGCCAGAAGACAATCGTCATCACGGCCGCGGCATGAATGTCGTCCCTCCGGGCGCCGCTTATCTCCTTGCCGCTCATTCCGCTCCATCCTCCGCCGCGCCGAAATCCCGGATGACCGTACCGGCGAAATCCGCAAATACAGGGCCGTTCTCCATATCAATCAGCATCCGGTCCTCGCCGACGCAGGAAAGGTACTCGGCCTCAAAGCGGCACAGCTCCGCGCCGTCCGGGCTCAGTACCCCGCAGCGATATGTTCCCGGCACGGCGTCCCACAGGGACACGCCCAGCTCGGGATACGCCGTTTCGGTCACGTCATACTGCGTGAACACATAATGCATCCCGCCGTCCTTCATGCCCAGCGGCATGAGATCCCGGTAGAACTCCGAAAGTCTCGTTCCGTCCATGCGGTAAAGCGCCGCTCCGCCATTCTCCAGCGTTCCGGTTCCGGCAATCGCATATCCGTCCATGCCGGCCCACTGACCAAAGAAGCGGCAGTCCTCCAGAAAGAATACTTCCTCACCCGATGCATTGACGACCGCCGTGCGCCCGTTCAACGTGACGACCGCTGCGCCTCCGGACGCGGAATGCCCGTAAACGCCCTCTCCGGCATATTCGGCAATGAGCGCGCCGGTACCGGGATCGAGCACGCGGATGACGTCGCCCTCTCCGCAGACGGCGAGCCCGCCCTCTTCATAGCTCAGATACTCATATTCCGGCTCAAACAGCCACTCGCCCGTCTCTGAAATCAGTCCCATGCCCTTCTCGCCGCCCGCTGCCGCGCGGTATCCGGCATACGAACCGGCCCACTCAAACGCCGGCTCAACGGCCCATTTGCCCTGGGTGTCCAGATAGCCGTACAGACCGTTGTCGGCAGACGCCGCCGGGCATCTGCCTTCGCTCATCCCGTGCAGACCGCCCGTAATCAACACGCCCGAGGCCTGTTCGGCGCCGTCCGGGCCGATGCGGTATACGGCGTCCGGGGAATCGTCATAAGGATCGGTTTTCTGCGCCAGATAGCCGCCGTCCCCGCAGCTGATGAGGCCGGTATAGGCCGGCTGGACGAGGATATTGCCCGACAGGTCCATCACGCCCATGCGGCCGCCCTTTGCAAAGATGATTTTCCCATGGGCATACTCAAGCGACTGAAGGACGAAATCCGTCAGTGCCTCGCCGTCATCATTCACCAGCGCATACGCGCCGTTCTTCTCGCCCGCATACAGCCGGATTCCTTCCTCAGTGCAGTCGATTTCATACAGAGAGAAATATTCTCCTTCATTCGTAACTGCATCTCCGTCGGCCTTTACAAGCAGCGCGCCGCTTTCAAGATGCACCGCAAACGCCGCTCCCTCAGCCATCGCCGCCGGGCTCAGGCACAGCGCCGCGAGCACTGCCGCCAGCCATATCGCCATTCTTTTATACATTCGCGCCGCCTCCGCTTCTCAATCATCCTTTTATGCTATTTTTGACGCCCCTGCATAAAATAAGTTGCAATTAACAAAAAATATTCAGGAAGACATGATCTTAACGCACAAGCACCTGGAAAAGTCGGTTGTATTTCGGCTTTCGATGTGATATAATAGAGTTTGCTTGTAGGTATTGTCTTTCCATATTCAGGCACAGGATGCATCGTCTCCGGTGCCGCAGTGTCAGGCGGTATGGCGCGCTCACGGGCGGGCGGAAGCTTGACATGCGGCGGAGAAGGGCCGACCCTGTGTCTTAGTGCGCACATATTAATAAATAAGGATGGTTTAAGAATCGCATGAAGCATACGCTCTCTGGCTATGTCGAACCTACTGCGGAGAAAATCGCCCTTGAGATGGGCCTTGCGCTGGTGGATGTCGAGCTGGTTAAAGAGAACACCGGCCGCTTCCTGCGCTTTTTCATTGATACCCCCAACGGGGTTGATCTGGATGCGCTGGAGCGCTTCCATCGCCGGATTCTCCCGCTGATGGAAGACGTCGACTACGACTATATGGAGGTCGCCTCCCCCGGCGCGGACAGACCGCTGAAAAAGCCGGCCGATTTCGAACGCGCGGCGGGCACGACGGTTGAGGTTCGCCTGTACAAGGCGCTGGACGGCGCGAAGGTCTTCGTCGGCACTCTGGTCGGCCTGATCGAAGGCGAAATCGTCATCGACATGGAAGGCCGCGAGATGCGCTTTAAGAAGCAGCTGGTCGCGCAGGTCGCTCCGGTGATCGAGCTGGACGAGGAAGCCATCGACATGGCGCTGGACGGCGTATTCGACGAGGAAGACGACGCGGACGAAGACTCCGCAGACGAAGAATAACAGAATAAATATTTTGGAGGAAATCCCAGAATGAAAGGTGCTTCTGCTCCCACGCACACCAACGAATTCATGGAAGCGATCAACGCCCTCGCCCGCGAGCGACGCATCGACCGTGAGATGCTGCTGAACGCTTTCGAAGACGCTCTGGTAGCTGCGTATAAGCGCAATTACAACACCAGCACGGAAAACGTCCGTGTCACCATTGATCGCGATCACGGCAACGTTGAAGTTTTTGCCCGCAAGGTCGTGGTGGAAGAAGTAGAGAATCCTCAGACCGAAATCAGTCTCGAGGACGCCCGCGCCATCCGCCCGATGTATGAAGTCGGCGACCTGATCGAAGAAGAAGTCAAGCCCAGCGGCTTCGGCCGCATCGCGGCGCAGACTGCCAAGCAGGTCATCGTTCAGAAGATCCGCGAGGCCGAGCGCGGCGGCATTTACAACGAGTATATCGAGAAGGAAAACGAAATCCTGACCGCGCTGGTTCAGCGCGTTGAGGACAAGAAGGTTTACGTCGAGCTGGGCCGTACGGACGGCGTTCTCGAACCCGCTCAGCAGATGATCGGCGAAACCCTCGCCCCCAACGACCGCGTCAAGGTCTATGTGCTGGAAGTCAGCAAGACCAGCCGCGGCCCGCAGATCATGGTTTCCCGCACGCACTCGGGCCTGGTCAAGCGCCTGTTCGAGTTCGAGGTTCCGGAGATCGAGTCCGGCGTCGTACAGATCAAGTCGATCGCCCGCGAAGCCGGTTCCCGCACCAAGATGGCCGTCTTCTCCACCGATCCTTCCATTGACCCGGTCGGCGCCTGCGTAGGCCCCCGCGGCATGCGCGTTGAAAACGTCGTAGCGGAGCTGAAGGTTGAGAAGATCGATATCATCCGCTGGTCCTCCGATCCGGCGGAATACATCGCCAACGCGCTCAATCCCGCCCGCGTGCTGAGCGTATCGGTCAACGAGAAGGAAAAGGCCGCCCGGATCATCGTTCCGGACAACCAGCTTTCTCTGGCCATCGGCAAGGAAGGCCAGAACGCCCGCCTCGCCGCCAAGCTCACCGGCTGGAAGATCGACATCAAGAGCCAGAGCCAGTTTGCCGCGATGGCTGCCGAGGCTGCGGAAGCCGAGGAAAACGCGTAATTACAGGAGGTTGCCAGTTTGCTCAAGCAGCGCAAGATTCCGATGCGCATGTGCGTCGGATGCCGGGAAATGTTCCCGAAGAAAGAACTGATGCGCGTGGTCAAATCGCCCGAGGGCGTGATCTCCTTTGATCACGTGGGCAAGGCGCCCGGTCGCGGCGCATACATCTGCCGCAAGGTGGAATGCCTAAACAAGGCCATGAAGATCAAAGCGCTTGAGCGGCAGCTCGAATGCAGGATCGACGAGGCCGTCTTCTCCCAGCTCGCAGACGAGCTGGCTAAGGAGGAAGCGTGAACCGCGCGCTGGGCATGCTCGGGCTGTGCGCCCGGGCCGGAAAAATCCAGTCCGGCGAGCAGGCCTGCGAGCTGGCCATAAAACACGGTCAGGCGCAGCTCATCCTCCTGGACGGCGCGGCTTCACAGAATACCCGCAAGGCGTTCATCAACGCCTGCGTTTCCCATTCGATACCGATTCGCCTGACCGACGCGGACGCGCTGGGCTGGGCGATTGGAAAACCCGGCCGCATGATTGCGGTCGTTCTGGACGGAAAGCTGGCACAAAAGCTGGCTGACATGCTGCCGGAGCCGGAAGAAACCGGCGAAACGGCGCAGATTCACAACAATTGATTGATAAAGCTCGGGGGTGCATGTAGGGAATGTCCAAAGTGAGGGTGCAAGACGCAACCAAGGAACTGAGCGCAAGCGTAAGCCAGCTGTATGATACGGTATCCAAATCCCGCAAACGCGCATATGAAGCGCTGAGTTCTCTCAGAAAGCTCGAAGAGAACGCCAAGCAGAAAGAACGTGAGCTCAAGGCTCGGGAAGAAGCCAAGAAGCAGGAAGCCGCTGCCGCTCTGACCGGCGGCGCCTATTCCGCCGAGCCTCCGGTCGTACCCCAGACCGCGCAGGCGAAACCGCAGCCTGCTCCGGCCGAGCAGCCCGCTCCGGCCGCCGAAAAGCCCGTTCAGGCAGAGAAAACCGCTCCGGCGGCGCCTGCTGCTGAAAAGCAGGCCGCTCCCGAAGTAAAGAAGCCCGCCGAGGCCGCTCCTCAGGCGCAGCGTCCCGCCGCGCCGCAGCAGGGTGCGCCCCGTCAGCAGGGTCCCTACGGCCGTCCGGCAAATCCCCAGGGCGGTCAGCAGCAGGGTCAGTACGGCCGTCCCGCAGGTCAGCAGGGCCAGGGCGGCATGAGCCGCGGTCCCCAGCAGGGCGGCGGCGCTCCGCGTCAGGGCGGTCAGGGCGGCGGCTTCGGCCGCAAGCTCGGCGGCGAGCTGGCTCCCGCGGTCGAGAAGGAGCGCGTATCCAACTACGATCCGAACAAGAAGAACTACGTCCGCACCAACGATCCCGAGCGTGTGGCGAAGAACCGCAAGCAGCTGGCCAAGGACAGCATGAACGGCGGCGGATACGACGACGATTTCCAGCGTGGAAAGAAGTCCAAGAAGAAGCAGGCGGCTCCGGTGCATCATCCGGAACCCGTCAAGATCGAGAAGGCCTACATGACGGCCGAGAAGATCACCGTCAAGGACCTGTCCGAGCGCATCGGCAAGCCCTCCGGCGAAATCATCAAGAAGCTGCTTCTGCTGGGCATCATGGCCACCATCAACGCCGAGCTGGACTTCGATACCGCTCAGCTGGTTGCCTCCGAGTACGAAATCGAGCTGGAGCTGAAGCTGGAAAAGACGGCTGAAGACGTTCTGGACGACGAGAACTTCGAGGATAAGGAAGAAGACCTGCAGCTGCGTAACCCGGTCGTCACCATCATGGGTCACGTCGACCACGGCAAGACCTCGCTGCTTGACTACATCCGCAAGAGCCGCGTAACCGCGGGCGAAGCGGGCGGCATCACCCAGCACATCGGCGCGTACACCGTAAACGTCGAGGACAAGGGCATCACCTTCCTCGATACCCCCGGCCACGAGGCGTTCACCGCCATGCGTGCCCGCGGCGCGATGGCCACCGACATTGCCGTTCTGGTTGTCGCGGCGGACGACGGCGTCATGCCGCAGACCGTCGAGTCGATCAGCCATGCGAAGGCCGCGAAGGTTCCGGTCATCGTAGCGATCAACAAGTGC
>JAFQQU010000151.1 GCA_017410445.1 Clostridia bacterium
GCCCAGGTGATCACCTTCTCCAGATTCTCCTGCGGAAAAGCATTTCTTTTCGTACCAAGCGGGCGAATCTCCGTATGGTTGCCATCTACAGTGTAAACATTCAGATGCACATATTGCGCCAAATCATGAAGCCACACAGACATGAAGTCAGCAAAGCGCATACAGGATTCCACCAAACCGTATCGGAGCTGCATCAGCTGTGATGCACGAAGCATGCCGTCAAGACTGTCGCCCAGTAGAGCGATATGAACCAGATAGATGTTTTCTTTGCTGGCAATCCGCATGATCTCATCTCGGAGGTTCCACATTCGTTGTTCGAACACTTCGGGGTTATAATGGTTAATCACTTCTCCCTGCAATCCTGTCACATGGATTTCTGCACCATAGTGACAGTCAGCAATCGCAACCACCATTTCTCTTTTTTCAGCTTTCGCATCCTCTGCTACAGCAGGAATATTCACAGCCGGCAACGGTGTGATCGCCGCCATGATCCGCTCGCGCAGTGCAGCCTGTCGCGCAAGAGGGCGGTACAGGTCGCCCTGCGGTATCAACTCCGCCTGCCGGGCATATCGTTCTGGCACCCGAAAACCTTCGGCCGTTTCTTTGTCCGAATTCAAAGCGTCGTACGCCATCCTGACGCCTTGGGCCATTTTTCTCAACTGGTCAACCGAACAATCCATTTCGCACATATCACGGATCTCGATCCAATCCAGATCAATCTCTTTATTGACTTTCATCAGCATGACCCGAACACGCCATGCTTCCAGGCTTTCTCCAGCCTGTCGTTCAATCAGTCCGTATCCCTCCTCACGAAAAGAGCCTCCGATCAGCTTCGGAGGCTCTTGCTGTATTCTGTTGATTACTCAATTCGAATGTCAGTGATCTTATGAAGCAGACCCCAGGTACGGTTGATATAGGCAATCACGCCTCGTTTGTCGCCGCAGCCCTTGACAGTACGGCCATTGGCCTTCTTCTTTCCCTTGATCAGGTTATCGTACATCTTCTTGTTCATGGTATGAACCATCCTGCTATTCCTCCGTTTTGTTCAGGTCGTGCCCGCAGTCAGGAATAGCGGGACAGGTAATGAGTGCATCTTCGATTTCATCCAGCGCCTGCGTAAAGCAATGCCGCGTTCCTTCGCAGCTAAGAACGCCTATACTGTCCATGGGGTAGTACAGATCGCCCGCAAGCTTCACCGGCTCATATGCCGGATGGCTGACGCGATATGTTTTGCCGTCCAGATGAAAGCAGCCGTCCGTATCTACGGGAATCCATTCAAGCCCAGCGCCCGGATACCAGGCACGAATCATCTGAAGCCGGCTGCTTCGCGGCAGGCCTGTCTCCCTTTTCTGGTATACACGTTTGCTTCGTGAGGCAGGCGTCGCCTCCAGATAATCCGCCAGTTCCATTTCGCGTCTGGCGATCCTTCGCTGCATGGAATCCGTCAGGATCACATACTCGCCCGGATCGTGCACCAGCAGCGTCGCCAGCCGTTCCAGATACCGCTTGATGCGTTCCTCCATGGAAACGCCGTTACTCTTGCGGCCGCTGTCCAGCCAGTTCTTTTCAATCAGATCCAGGTATGGCGCGATCAGCGAATCCTCCATGGTCTGCATCAGTTTCGGATCATCCAGATTTACTTCGACCTTTACGCCATCCGGCGTATACACATGATTACGCCGCATGATAGGTTACGGCATACGGCCGGGCTTCGGCAGACATCACGTAATGATCGGAGACATGCTCCAGCCAGTCTGCTGCGTTCTGGTTCACCAGCTTGCGCACGGCATTGTGCAGCATCTTGGATACAGCCTGACGGGTCACGCCCGTCTCCTCGCTGATCTCTTCAGCTGCGCAGCCCTTCATGTACCAGAGGACAACTTCGCGCTCTCTGTCTGTCAGCGGCGTACGCCGGATCAGGTTGTCCAGACTTGCATACAGACAAATCATGGTTTCCTGCAGCTGGTATCCGCAGTAGCGATGATGGCAGCATGGATCCAGCGCCTGTCTGGCTTTAATCAGCGCGGCAACCGTGTATTCCTCCGACAGCGTCATGGCGTCCCATTCTTCAGGAGAACGGGCGTCAAGCGTCAGCTCCTTGGTGTAGCTGATAAGCGTTCCTGCCTTTCTCCCCTAAATGGGCTTATTGCCACTAAAGATATTCGTTCCTTGTTTTTGATACAGTTTTGAGCGTCTGAGCGCATCGTACGCGCACCTCCCTCTCACAAGGTTTTCAATATAATAGTGCGCGTGAGGAGACGTTTTGTGCTCACATGGATTCTGCAAAGTGCTTTACTCTTGCTTTTTCCTCTGCACGCTTGGCGTCGTTCCAATGGTCCAGCGTGCCGACGAGATATCCGGTGATGCGCCGGATTCTTTCAAAGCTCCCGACACTGTCTTCTGTTCTTCCGCATTTAGGGCAGACGTCGTCAATGATTCCCGTATAGCCGCAGGCCGGGTCTCTGTCCACCGGATGATTGATGCTTCCGTATCCTACGCCGGCGTCGTGCATGCAGCGGATGATGCTCTCAAATGCAGAAAGGTTTTTAAGCGGATCGCCATCCATTTCAATATAGGTGATGTGTCCGCCGTTGGTCAGTTCATGATAAGGCGCCTCCAGATAGATCTTCCTGTAGGCGCTGATCGGGTAATGCACCGGAACATGGAAGCTGTTGGTATAGTAGGCTCTATCGGTAATGCCGGGCAGCACGCCATACTTCTCTCTGTCCATCCTGACGAATCTGCCGGACAGGCCTTCTGCAGGCGTTGCCAGCAGACTGAAATTCAAGCGATGCTCTTGCGAACAACTGTCGGTAAAGCTCCGCATATGCCGGATGATTTCAAGCCCCAGTTTCTGCGCTGCCTCGCTCTCTCCGTGATGGGCGCCTGTCAGGGCTGTCAGTGTTTCGGCAAGACCGATGAAGCCGATGGACAGCGTTCCATGTTTGAGCACATCGCCTACTTCTTCATCCGGCTTCAGTCTGTTTGCATCCAGCCACACATGCTGCCCCATGAGGAACGGGAAGCATCTGGCCTTTCTTGCAGACTGCTGCTTCAGCCTTTCCAGCAGCTGATCCCGCACCAGATGAAGCTGATTATCCAGCAGCCTGTAGAAGCAGTCGATACTGCCGCCTGCCTGAATCGCGAGTCTGGGCAGATTGATGGATGTGAACGACAGGTTTCCACGGCCATATGTGATTTCTCGTTCCGGATCGTAGGTGTTTGCCATGACTCTGGTGCGGCAGCCCATGTAGGCGGCCTCAGTTTCGGGCTTATCCTTCTCGTAATACTGTACGTTAAACGGCGCATCCAGAAATGCGAAATTCGGAAACAGCCTCTGTGCGCTTGTTTGAATTGCCAGACGGAACAGATCGTAATTGGGATCGTCCTTGTGATAGTTGACGCCCTCCTTGACCTTGAATATCTGTACCGGGAAGATGGGCGTCTCGCCATTGCCCAGACCCGCCTGCGTAGCCAGCAGCAGGCTGCGGATCACAAGCCTGCCCTCTTCGGAGGTGTTCGTTCCGTAATTCAGGCTGGAGAAAGGCACCTGCGCGCCGGCGCGGGAATGCATGGTGTTCAGGTTATGGATCAGCGCTTCCATCGCCTGGTAGGTCTCGCGCTGGGTATCCTCCTCGGCCAACTTCAAAATGTCATCGATCATCTGTTCATGGAAGTGCGCTGCTTTCACGCCTCGTGATAAAGCGCCCTGCATCAGCGCTTTTCTGAAATCATCCGGGAGGGGAGTTCGGTAGCGAAGAACAAAACCGCAGGTCTTTTCGGCTTCAGCGATCCGTGCTTCAGCATCTGCTGCTGTGAATTTTTCATCGGTCAGCAGTCGGACTGCACTCACGTATTGCCTGATAAAATTCTTACGGAAGGACTTGTCCACGCCCTCAGCCATCGCATAATCAAAGTTGGGTACGCTTTGACCACCATGCTGATTGTTCTGATTGGACTGGATCGCTATGCAGGCCAGCGCTGCATAGCTGATGATCGTCTGCGGCTCACGGAGCATACCGTGCCCTGTGGAGAAGCCGTCATGGAACAGCTTCAGCAGATCGATCTGCGTGCAGGTCGTGGTCTGGGTATAGAAGTCCAGATCATGGATATGGATATCTCCCTTCGCGTGCGCTCTGGCAAAACGCTCTGAAATATGCCGGGACAGATACAGCTTCTTTGCTGTCTCCGAACCAAGGCGAAGCATGACGCCCATGGGCGTTTCGCCATTGATGTTGGCGTTCTCGCGCTTGATGGCCACGTCCTCCGCGCTGCCCGAAACGATCTCGTCCATCTGCGTTAGGTATGCCTGCATTTCGGCATTCTTCGCATGCTTATTTTCCGTCCGCCATGCCACATGGCAGCTGGCCTCGCCGTAGCAGCCGATGCTCATGAGCGCCTGAGAGATCACGTCGCTCAGTTCCTCTTCATCGATGATCTGCTTCCAGTTCTCCTGCAGCATGCGCCGGGTTTCCAGTACGGCTTCTTCAATATCCTCGCCGAAGGGATTCCCGCAGGCCTCCATGACCGGCGCAATTTCCGCACGAACGCGGTCATCGGTTAGTCTTGACAAACTACCTTGGTCCGCGACCAGAAGAATCTCATCGTTTTGCTTACCGCCGTTTCCGCAGTCTCCTGTGAGCATCATGCCCGCAGAAGCAGTATAGGGTTCATTCACTCGTTTGCTTTTCCTTTCTCCCTGTCAAGCAGGGTCACGCCGACCGCAAAGGCCGACCAGATATCGTTGGAGAATCCATAGAAGAAATCGCGCCTGTCCTTGCTGCCCTTGCCGCGCTCCCTGTCAAACTCTGCAAAGCGGGTAATCAGGGCGTCCCGCACCGTCTTGTCGTTCGCCCGCTGCTTTGGGCACAGGTGCCTGCGGATGGTCTGGCGCGGGATCTTCTCAATCTGCACAAAAGAAAGGAGCGCCTGCTCCAGACGCCCGATCATGATCGCGGTATCAAAGGTGGTTTTGCCAATGCTTGCGCCATAGCTGCCCACGATGGTTTCGATGACAGCGCAGTCAAAGGCAGGCTGGCCCTTTTCTGCCTTTTGCTGCCACCAGCGAACACGCTCCAGCAGCTCGCGGTTATCTACCTTGTCAAACTCATACGGCTTGTATGTTTCTGCATTCATGATCACATAGGCAGACTTGCTGCTGCCCGGATCAATCGCCAGTATATTGACCTTAATCTACTCCTTCCTGACATACAAAAAGAAGCCTGTCATGAAGCAAGCCTCTCAATATATATTGGGTTAAGCCAAGCTGTCATACTTTATTTGTGAAAGGATCTCCGCATAAGACGGCGGCTTCTGGTCAAACCAGTCATCCGCAATCTTCTTGCGCGCTTCATACTCTGCTTTCTCTTCCTCGTTCGCTTCGCGCACAGCAAACCTGCCGCAATCCGGGCATCGGCCTGCCTCCGGTGCTTTCTCAAAGAGATACTTACAGCTGGTGCAGATGTACAGCATGCCAGAGCCTCCCATTCGTTTCCAAGCACAGCCATCTTTCAAACAGCCATACCAGTACTCTGTTTATTATACCGTGGATGTGCCCTGCTGTCCAGTTCATTCCATGTACTCAGCCGTCCTGCGAAACAGACGAACATAGTCCAAAAGGCAGTCCTCGTGCAGCAGGATTCCATCAAGGTTATAGATCGTTTCGCCCTCAAAAATATCCTCTTTGCATTCATCGCACTGTCCGGCTATCCGTTCCTCCGTGCATGCGCCGCAGCCATCGCATTCAGCTTTGTAACCAAGCACGCATGGAAATGCCATGTTGTCCTTTTAACCCTCCCGACTCTTTCTACTTAATCAGGCGCGAATCATACACATTTGCAACCTTTCAGACAGCAGTACACTCCTGCCAAGAGAAGTTAACACCGTAGAAAATAGATATACCGTAATTGTTTGAACACTCATAGCTTAAACGTCGATGTTTTTCATATACTTCCCGAACAAGCGAAAAAACGCCTGCACCGCTGTACGATGCAGGCAATCAGGCATCAATGCTCAGGAGTGTACACGAATTGTTCTGTAATCAGCAGTGAGTTGTTCAGCAGATTGCCGTCGCAGCGGTAGTACATGCGATTCACCGTTCCATCCAGCATATGATAGTCAATCACAAAAACCTGTCCGTTTTCCACGGGCATGGGGTAGTTGTTTTCCGGCAGCATATCGCCTGTTTTGGGCAGCGTCTTCATATCCTCGTAAGCATTCTCCAGCCGCCAGAACTCCCGGTAATCATAGCCGGCAAAAACACCCTTCAGATTCTGTATGCCAAAATACTGCGCTGCATACGCCTTGCCTCCCAGTTCGATCGTTTCGGAACGGATCGGTTCAACCGCCGCCTTAATCGTTATGGAGGTAATGCTCTCGCCGTAATGCGCTTGCAGCTGAGCAGCCATGCACGGCACGCTGCTGTCAAAGCTCATCGCATTCAGCCCTGTATGAGCAGACCCGTAAATGCCAACAATGCTCTCATTTTCCAGTCTGTCGAATGCAGCACGGAAATTCTGCGTCATGGCGTTTTCACGATACACGGAATCGTCATTGGCATAATAGCGCATGCCCTGTTTGACAGCTTCCTGCGCCAGCCGGTATGCTTCGCTTTCTTCCTGCCCTTGGGCCTGAAGCAGTTCAAGGAAACGCTGGCCGGTGGTGTGGTACTGGTGACCTACATCCGTGCCGTGAAAAACTGTTTCTGGGCATTCCGCCTTGATACGGCGATAAAATTCTTTGACCTCTGGCGTATAGGAGGCGGTTCCCTGCCAGTCCTCATATACCTGTTCAAGGATGAGATCATCATCTTCCTGCATCCACAGGTTCAGATATTCTGCTGTATAGTATGGCATCTCCACAAACAGATGCCTCAACCCTTGCTCATGATAGGCCTGATACCACAAATCAGCCTCCTGAGTCAGAATACTTTTGTTTCCATGCTCGCTTTCACCGTAAAGGGTAATGGTCTGCGCACAGGCACAACCAATCAGTGAAAGAAATAACAGCATACAAAAGATGAACTTTTTCACGAATGTTCCCTCCAAAGACTGTTCTAAAATCAGATGAACGAAATCAAGATGATGTTTCCCGAACGAACTTCCATAGTGTTTCCTTCCGTTCCGTGCACACCATTATTATAGCACCATTGGATACTAAGTCCATAGACCAATGACATGAGCCAATGCAATATATTTTCTGCCTCTGGTATGACTCCCCGGATGCGATTTGTCCACAGCAGAAATATCCCCCAAAAAACGGACTGTAATTGAATATTTTTTTGAGCGTATATCTTATTAGGACAGAGCCATCGAATCACACCAATCGTATCCCCGAAATATCTCTTCGTTTACTTCGCAGGTACATGATCAATACGATAATAATACTTCCCGCGAAGGAATCCTCTTGACTGTTGGAAACAGCCAACGGTATAGGGGAGCTCCATCCGCTGCAAAGCTTCGTTAATCGTTTTGAGTGTAGGCCGCAAGGATCCTTTTTTTAGAACCGAAGGAACAATCTCAGTAAAACGAGAATAGAGCTCCTTACGGTCATACATACAGCGGTCACCGAGCTCATCAATAATCATCTGCGTTTGATGACGCGCTACGTTCATTTCAAGCTTTTTCGTACTCACATCAGTGGCCGCCCATATCTGGAGAATCGGGCTGCACAACTGATCAGAGATAATCTGTTCAGCTCCATCCTCCATCTTGCTGGTCAAATCCTTGATCTGCTGATCCAACCATCGTACGGCCAGTTCGTTCTGCTGACCATCCATCAGGATCAGAGGAAAGAGGTTTTTATCATATTTGAGTTCATCAGGATTCGCAGCTATTATTTCGATTTTATTCCGCAGAGCAACCAGTTGTCTTTTCTGTCGGCTTAGATAGTTTTGAGGAAACACACGAATGTACAGACGGATACGCTGACCATCAGCACATCTGATCCGCCCGATCATCTGGATCAGATCCACGTAGTAATCCTCCGTCTCTACAATAATCACATGAACATCAGGATCTTCAATGGATACACCAACATCCATGACCTTGGTGGCAAATAGTACCTTTGCTTCTCCCCATTTGCGTCTTCGGCTGATATCCTTCTTGTACTGTTTGATTTCAGGTGTACACTGCTCTGCATTGTCAGAACAGATAAACGCTGTGTTCGGAATATCCTGATGAAGTTTGAAGCCGGTCGCAGCGCTCCGTACAAAACAGAGAATCCTTCCCTCGCGTTTCATCTCCTTTTCCAGGATGGCAATCATTTCTTTCTCACGGAAAAAGAGCGTAACGGATTCCAATTGGGAGTAGTCGCGCTCCAGACAATAGATTCGACTTTGATCGAACAGGGCAGTCACACACTCAACAGGTGTCGCCGTAAGTCCAATCACTATCGTTTTTTGATTCCGAAAGAAATGCATCATCTTGTTTCGTCTGCAATCCAGCAGCACATCCGTAGCAAGCGACTGGCACTCATCCATCACGATGACGTCCGCATTCCATGCCGGATGATCTGCCTGCTGCTCCAGCAGCTGATACGTCAGCACAGGCATATCTGTCCCGTGCCGGATGTCATCACGCAGCATGCTCCTGTTGGCCAGCGTGAACAGGCTCAGGCCATGCTCCTTGCAGTACGGCCAGAGCACCTGCTTGACCCATGTCGTCTTGCACCTGCCCGTGCCGGCAACCACCAGCACATGATCTCCTGGCTGCCACTTTTCAATCTCAGATACAGGAATCAGATTCAATACGGTTTTCCTCATTTTTACTCCTTCGCCAGTCAGGAAAATACGCATCTGAATTCAGCTGCATTTTTCCTGTGATATCAAAGTTTCCCTCAATATATACAGTGGTCGATAGAGCGCTTTCTGTGCTCATTTTGTCAGTATTTTCTCAATTGAATTTACAACTGAATAAATCGAACTGTACGTACATGAACCGGCTTGCACTTTTCCTGTGCAGGTCATTTTTTGCGTCCTTCTTCGACCGTCAAGGCGAGTGCGAAGCAAGAGGAAATGCGCGGAAACCCTTGTGGTATAAGGATTTTTTGAGGTTGGGAACTGTCAGGTATAACAACATTTTTTCTTTGGGATTCTTCTCAAAACGTAAAATATCCCCCTGTTTTTGTCGGTTTTCGTTCGCATAATGGCTATTATGCGAACCAGTATTTTTCTTTTATTTGAAGAATATGCAAGTGCAGTTTGTCTTACCTAACTCAGATTTTTCATAAATCCGAACATTTCATTTTCACATTCTTTTATCGTTCGCCTTTTTCTCCCTCCGTTTTCTCCGTTCCTTCTATACAAAAGAACACAACGCACCCCGAATCGCGCACTACCCAAACAGGGGAAATGGATGAAAATCATTGTCCCTTTTCTTTTCCCATGCTTAGCTGGCACCGTCGAAAGCGACACGGCACACCGCAGGGCACACGCCCCACGGGATGCACGGACGCTTGCGGCGTGAACCTTGAAAACTGCATAGCGTGTA
>JAFQQU010000152.1 GCA_017410445.1 Clostridia bacterium
AGCCATACTGTCATACGGCAGGGTCACAGCCTTGGTCTCCGGGTCGAAGTAGTACTCGACGTGGCACTGTGCGCAGGACGCGGATTCCGGATTGAGCTTCTCGAAGTCCGCGCCCATGGCATCCGCCAGATAGGTGTGGGTCACGACGAGCTCATTGCCGGTGTTGGCGTGGCAGTTGTAGCAGCTCACGCTCTCGTTCACCTCGGCGAGCATATCCTCAAACTTGATGGTATACGCGCTCACGCCCTCGTTGTTCACCTTCGCGGTGAAGTCCGGGGTCTTACAGGTGAAGCAGTTGGCAAGCGCATGCGGACGGCCGGTGCTGGTCACGTCCTGCACGGTGTAATAATGACCGCGCGCGCTGCCGTAGAACTTGTTGAAGGCCATTCCCTCATACACGGTGGCAATCATCGGGTACTCTTCGACGTGATCGATGATCGCTTCGTTCTCCGCGTTCTTCTCATAAGAAGCGAAGATCTCCGGATAGGTTTCGGCCCAGTCGGTCGCCTTGATGACGGTGATGCCGGCGCCGGTCTGCGTCGCGGTCGCCGCATAAGCGGAAACGGCAACGGCCAGCAGCATCGCAGTGATCAGAGCGATAGTGAGGAGTTTCTTCACGGCTGAGTTCTCCTTTCGGGTTGACGCGGTGAAGGCCGCACTGCGCCATGTTAGAATATCATGATTGACATTCTACCGTCATTATAGGATAATTTATGCTGTAAATATGTTGGATTTACAACAGAGGAGGGGTGTTGTGCGTCGATACTTGTCGATTCTTTGTCAGTGTTCGCTATTTGAGCGCATCGATGAGGAGGGGCTGATGAAGACCCTGACCTGCCTGAATGCGCAGGTGATCTCCTGCGAAAAGGGAAAGGTGATTTTCGCGCAGGGGGATAAGCCGCGATGCTTCGGCGTCGTGATTCATGGCGGCGTTCATATGATCACCAGCGACACGCTCGGCAACCACAGCGTAATCTGGTCGATCGGGCAGGGCGAGCCCTTTGGGGAAACCTATGCCAGCGCGGGCGTGGAGGCGTATCCCTCCAGTTTTGTTGCCGCGCAGGATTCGCTGGTGCTGATTCTGGACTGCGCCCGTGTGCTCAAGGGATGTGTCAATAATGGCTGCCTCGCGCATTCCTATATGGTGACCAACCTGGTCAGGTCTGTCAGCCGGAAAAACCTGCTCCTGACCCGGAAACTGGAAATGGTTACGCAGCGTTCAACGCGCGGCAAACTCCTGGCATATCTGCGCATTCAGAGTAAAGAAGCGAAGAGCAGCCGCTTTACCATTCCGTATGACCGGCAGACGCTTGCTGATTATCTGTGCGTGGAACGCAGCGCGATGTCGGCGGAGCTGAGCAGAATGAAAAAGGATGGCCTGATCGATTACCAAAGGAACGAATTCATCCTCTTTGACAGCCAGAATGAAGCGTAACCGGCGGGGAACGATGCCGCTGACAGGTGGTACGTTCTGTCCCGTAGCGGATGGGATCTTCGGGGCAGGCAATGATTGCTGCATGCTGCATCCATATGATATACTGGAAAAAAGCAGAAGGGCGTGCTGTGTATATGTGTATCCGTAAATTGGTTGCGATCATCCTGACGACTGCGACGCTGCTTTGCATGGCATGCTCGGTTAGTATGGCCGTCGAGTATCCTTGCGAAGGTGTTGCCAATACGAAGAGCGTGCGAATCCGCAAGAAAGCCAGTACATCCGGTGAACGGAGCGGAGAACTGAAAGAAGGAGAATCCGTAACGGTTCTTGAAGAAATCGTTCACAAAAACGGGAACGTCTGGTATAAGATCAAGACGGCGAAAGGGAAGACCGGGTATGTACTTTCCGATTACCTGAGCGTGCCGGAGGTGGATCGGATCGAGGCGGCTGAAAGCAGTCCTGGCGCCCGGCTTATGGAGCTGAAAGTGCATGCCGGCTGCAGTGACAAGAATCAGGTAGGGCACAACTGGACGCAGTATTTTGAATGGAACGGCGTAAAGGTCGATGAGGGAGAGATGCAGGCCTATGCGGCTCCCGACGCTGAGCTGTCCCTGTATGTTCGGATTCGTGAACAGGATGAAAAGCCGGACACCACGATGGATACATTGCTCTACACGCCGACTGCCGATGATGTAGACAACGGATTTCAGCTGACACAGACAATCAAGGTTACAGAAAACACCGGTAAGTATAAAGGGAATACGGCTGTCTGGAAGGTGACCTATACGTTTGCTCCTGCTGAGTAACGGTGTTGCAGGTACTTCCGGGCGATATATCCAAATAGAATGAATATGGCGAAGCTCTTCCGGAAAGGGAGGAGCTTCGTTATTTCAGATATACCATTCTCCTGGGATGGGGGACATAGAAGAAAAGTGCTTGATTTCATAGTGAAATCAAGCACTTTATTCTGGTCGGAGTGGCGAGATTCGAACTCGCGGCCTCTTGAACCCCCATAGGCCGGGAGGGCCTCCCGGCCGGTGCAAGCACGCCATTTTCGGGTGTTTTGCGGGGTGTACGAACACTTGAATGCCGAAACTGTGATTTTGAGGTGCAATTTGTTTACCCTATGGCGTGAAATTGTTTACCTCAAATTGATTATTCAAACATAGTTTTCTTGCATTAGTTGTTTCAACGCTTCGGTGATTCTGGATTTCATCTCACCATGTTTTTCTTCACTGTATTCAGCCTCTGCTGAAAAACGAAGTTCACGAGGATAGAGGCAGACCGGGCGTCTTTTATTAGAATCAGGTTCCCAATCGTATCTCGCTTCAATGTGCGAATGCAGATAATGGTCTGCATTCATCAAGGTGGAGTAGTTTATCCGTAGCGGCTTACAGACGGACATAACAGCATCCCCGATAAGTGTCATATCAAAAAGATATTGTTCCCGTTCTTCTTTTGATAAATCGTTTAGAGACTCGGCTTGCGGATAGCGAAGAAGAACACAATATCCCGGAAGAAACTGATAATCTCCAATTACA
>JAFQQU010000153.1 GCA_017410445.1 Clostridia bacterium
CAGCACAATTCCGATGGGGCCCAGAATGATATCCGCATCCCTGCAGTTATACACAATCGCGCTCTCGCCCGTCGCGCCCTGATCTGCGCCCGCCTTGAGCATGCCTGCTGTCGCCATGGCATTTGTTCCCAGCGCCAGAACCGGCTGATCAGGCAGTTTCGCCTTCAGCTTTTCGACCAGCTGCTTACCGACGCCGCCGCCCTGACCGTCGATGACGATGATTTTCATTTGCATTTTCTCCTCTTTTTTCATCATGAAAGCATTGTATCACGGTTTCCGTCTCTTTTCAACTCATCCGCTCCGGCCTTTGCAATCTGCCGGAAATAATGTTATAATGGAGCTATGAAATACGCCTGATGAGGAGATACTGCATGCAGAGCCATTTTTACGCATACATGGCGCGGATGAAGCTGATCCGCCGCTGGAGCCTGCGCCGGAATACCCGGGAGGAAAACGATCAGGAGCATTCGCTGCAGGTCGCGATGATCAGCCATGCGCTGGCCGTCATCCGAAACCGACGCTACGGCGGCCATATCGATATCGAAAAGGTCATGCTTCTGGCGGTCTATCACGAAGCGCCCGAGGTCATTACCGGCGACGTTGCGACGCCGATCAAATATTTCAATCCCAGAATCAAGGATTCCTTCAAGGCCATCGAGCGCATGGCCTCGGAGCAGCTTCTGACCTATCTGCCTGAAGATCTGCGCGGGGACTATTCGCCGCTGCTTCTTCCGGACGAACAGACCGAGGAATGGAAGCTGGTCAAGGCGGCTGACAAAATCAGCGCCTATCTCAAATGCCTCGAGGAAGAGGGCTACGGCAATCAGGAGTTCATGGCGGCCAAGCAGAACATCGAATCCGCCATCCGCGCGCTCAAAATGCCCGAGGTCAACGATTTTATGGATCAGTTCGCGCCCAGCTTCAAGCTGCCGCTCGACGCGCTGAATTGATTTATTCGAAGGAGCGTTTCTCATGAAAACAGATTTCGGCCTGAAGCCCGAGCAGGTCATCAACCGGGAGCTCAGCTGGCTGGAATTCAACCAGCGCGTACTGGATGAAGCGGTCAGCCCGTTCAATCCGGTATTCGAGCAGATGAAGTTCCTCTCGATCGCCTCGTCCAATCTGGATGAGTTCTTTATGATCCGCGTGGGTTCTCTGTGGGATCAGATCGACGCCGGATACCGCCGGCCCGACTTCTCCGGCCTCACTCCGCGCGATCAGGTATCCGCCATCAGCCAGCGCGCGCATGTGATGATGAAGCGCATGTATTCCGTGCTGCGCCGGGACATCCTGCCTTGCCTTGCGGAAAACGGCATCCGTTTTGCCGATATCGACGCGCTGACCGAGGAGCAGTCAATCTGGCTGGATCAGTATTACGACGATCAGATCTACCCCGTTCTCACGCCCATGGCGGTGGACGCAGCCCGCCCCTTCCCGCTGATCCTCAGCCGCACCCTGAATCTCGGCCTGCTGCTCGAAACGAAGGACGGCGAGCATCAGTTTGCCACCGTACAGGTCCCCTCCGGCCTGAACCGGCTGGTTCAGCTGCCCGGCGGAGACGGAAAAACCTTCCTCCTGCTCGAGCAGATCGTCGCCCGCAGCATCGGGTCGCTGTTCCATGGCCGGAACGTCATCTGCTGCGCGCCGTACCGCATCACCCGGAACGCGGACATGAGCATCGACGAGGAAGACGCCGCCGACCTGCTCAAGGAAATCGAGAAATCGCTCAAGCAGCGCCGCTGGGGCGCGGTCGTACGCCTTGAAATCGACTACCGGGCAGACGAACGCATCAAAAAGGTGCTCATGAAGTCGCTGGAGCTGGAGGAATCCGAGGTATACGCCATTCACGGCCCGATCAATCTGGATTTCCTCATGCGCGAGATGTACAAGCTGCCCGGATACGAAGCGCTCAAATACACGCCCTATTCGGCCCGCCGGCTGATGCTTGACGAGGGCGAAAGCATGTTCGACCGGATTGCAAAGGGCGATCTCATGCTCTATCATCCCTACGACAGCTTCGAGCCGGTCATTCAGCTGATCCGCGAAGCCGCGCGGGATCCGAAGGTGCTGGCCATCAAGCAGACGCTCTACCGCGTGTCGAGCGGCTCGCCCATCATCGCCGCGCTCATCGAAGCTGCCGAGGCCGGGAAGCAGGTTACAGTGCTTCTGGAGCTGAAGGCCCGGTTCGATGAAGAGAACAATATCCACTGGGGCCGGCGGCTCGAAAAGGCCGGCGCGCACGTCATCTACGGCGTGGCGCATCTTAAAACGCATTCAAAGATCACGCTGATCGTCCGCGCCGAACAGAACGGCATCCGCCGCTATGTGCATCTGGCGACCGGCAATTACAACGACGTCACCGCCAACATCTACACCGACCACGGCCTGTTCACCTGCAGCGAAGCCATCGGCCGGGACGCCTCAGCCTTCTTCAACATGATCTCCGGCCATACCGCCCCGCCGCGTCTCGCCGCCCTGACCTCCGCGCCGCATGATCTGCGCGCCGCGTTCCTGAGCCTCATTGATCAGGAAACCGCCATTGCGAAGGAGGGCCGCCGCGCGGAAATCACCGCAAAGATGAACTCGCTCGTCGATGAAGAAATCATCTCCGCGCTCTATCGCGCCTCGCAGGCCGGCGTGCGCGTCCGGCTTATTGTCCGCGGCATCTGCTGCCTGCGTCCGGGCATCAAGGGCCTGAGCGACCGGATCACTGTCCGTTCCATCGTAGGCCGCTTCCTCGAGCACAGCCGCATCTTCTGCTTCAGAAACGACGGCGTCGAAAAAATCTTCCTCTCCAGTGCCGACTGGATGCCCAGAAATCTCGACCGCCGCGTCGAGCTCATGTTCCCGGTCGAAAACGACGCCCTCAAAAAGCGGCTCAAGGCCACCCTCCGCATTCAGTGGGCCGACAACACCAAGGCCCGCGAAATGCAGCCGGACGGCTCCTATCGCCTGCTCTACCGCCCGGATGAGGAACATACCAACGCTCAGGAAGAATTCATGCTGGGCGCCGATCTGAACTGATCATCCTCTTGCATCTCCAAAACATCCGACGGAGCGCACCGCAGCCTTTCTGCGATGCGCTCCGCTTCTCTATTTTACGCTCTGTCGTACAGTTCAACCAGATACTCGCCCACCTCATGCACGTCCCTGAGCCAGCTTTCCATCAGCGCATCGGGAATGCAGCCGTATACCAGTTCAAACGAAAGCTTGCCCTGATAACCCATCTCCTTCAGCGCAGCCATGTGCGCCTCCCAGTTCACATTTCCAAGGAAAGGCGTCAGGTGCAGGTCCATGTTGTAGTAGTTGTCGTGGACATGGGTGCAGCAGAGGTATTTTCCGATCTGCTTCATCGGCTCCAGCATGTTATCTGCTCCGAACGCGCAGGAAGCGTGGCCGAAATCCCAGCAGCACTGAACCGCCGGATCATTAAACCGCTCGAGCAGACCCGTCAGCTCGTGAATGCGCGAGGTGAAGCGGCTCTTTCCGTCAATCTGCGGGCATCTCCTGATAGCATCCTCAAACACATTCTCGATTGCGACGGTCATGCCGTTCTTCTTCGCATACTCCACATAGGGAGCCAGAAAATCATACGCGAAATCCTGAATTTCCTGCTCGTCGTAATGATCGGTCGTGCGGTATTCGTCCGCATGAACGACGACGTACTTCGCCCCAAGGATTCTGGACGCTTCGAACAGCCGCTGATAATACACCGGGAACAGCTCTTCCGGATGGCTTCCGTAGCGGTTAAACGGCGCGTGGGTCTGCTCGACGATGATTCCTGCGCGGTCCAATGCTTCCCTGTCCCGCTCCGCAAGCTCCTTCCAGTTCTCCGCCTTGTAATCCGGGCTGTAATCCACATACCTGAAACCCGCGCCCCGGCAGAGCGCCGCCATTTCATCAATGCTTCGCTTTTCAGCGCCTGAGCGCCGCTTGGCCAGATAATCCAGAGACATAGACAGTTCCATCTGATTCGCCCCCCTGTGTAATTTGGTGTTACAGTGCCTCAGTTTCCGCTTCCGGCTCCAGATACTTCGGCGGCACAGCCCAGGTCAGCCAGACGCCGCTGGCCGAGCGGAAGAATTCATATCCGTCACGGGCCATTTCTCCGCTCCTTACGCGGAAAACAACCGGCTTTCCGTGTCTCCCTCCAACGCTCATCGCCACCTTCCGGTCCTCCGTCAGATGAACATACATGCGTGCGCCGCTGATGAGGCCCTCTCGCCGGATCGCCTCGACAAACACATCGCCCGTTCCGTGCAGCAGTACCTCGGGCGGCTGCGTCGCGCTCAGTTCAAGATCCACCGTAATTGAATGCCCGTGGTTGCAGCGGATCATGGTTCCGTCGCTGCTGAAGGAATATCTGGTCTTGTCGTCCTCCCGGACAATCCGCTCCAGCCTTTCCCGGTCGATCTCCCAGCCCTGTGCCGAAACGCGGCTGATCAGCTCATCGATTACCGCCCATCCGTGCTCATTGACACGAACGCCGGCCGAAGACGGATTGTGCCTCAGAATATAGCACAGACACCTGCTCAGATCAATATCCTTATTGCTCATTTTCTTCACTTCCTAAAACGCTTCAATCAGCTCGGCCTCATTGCGCCGGACTGCATCGAAAATCTCCTCCATGCTGTATACAGGCTTTCTGAATCTCATCGCGCCGCCCCGGACGCGGTCCACGCTGTGCGCATCCGATCCTGCGAACATGAGAAGGCCCTTCTCCTCCGCCTCTTCCCGCGCTTTCCGGTTGAACTCAGGATTGGAATTCCCGGCATTGAACACCTCATATGCCTCCACCGAGCGGTAATCCGGCCTGAAATCGGGAATATACGGAGCCTGACGGTACGGATGCGCATGGATAATCCATCCGCCCGCTTCCTTCACCCGGCGTATGTACTCATGATACGGCGCTTTGTCGATATCGGGATTGGCCAACAGGAATTCCTCGCCGAGTCCGTAGGTCAGAAGCTCCGGGCCGTTCTGAAACGTCTCCCAGCCCTGTATGACCGTCAGCCCGATCTTTTCGCCCTCTTTCCGCGCCACATGGTATCCCCGAAAGAGGAATTCGACCTTCTCTTCCCAGGAAAGCCCGGCGTCGCAGCCGATGTTTGCATTGAAGAAATGATCGGTGATCGCGATGAGGCCATAACCCGCTTCCCTGCAGGCGCGCGCCATTTCCGCGCCGCCGGACCGGCCGCACAGGCTGGTTTCCGCGGTATGCAGATGCAGCTGAACGAGAAAACCGCTGTGATCCATGTTCCGTCCTCCTCTGTTCCCGGTCTGTCCTTTTCTTAAGTATAAATTCCCGCTCCCCGCTTGTCAACCGGAACCGGACGCAAAACCGCCGCTTCACGCGTCATACGACAAAAGCAGAGCTCCCCAATGCGCTCGGGGAATTCTGCTTCCATTATACCTTTTTTCCGGAGACGGATTTATTTTCATTTCTACCAGACGCTGTCGCCGAGAATATCTTTAAGCTTTTTCCTCGCGCGCGCCATCACGGCGGACACCGTGTTTTCATTCATGTCCATCCGCCGGGCGATTTCCCGGTTGGTGATATTCTCAAAATACCTGTAATAGATAAACGTACGCTCCCGCTCGGACAGCTGAGTAAGCGCTTCGAGAACCATCTTTCTCTCCGGCTCCATCACCTGATCATACTGCTCGTCGAAATGAACATACAATTCATTCTCAAGCCCCGATTCCTCATGATCGATACTCAGCATCGGCCGCCGCTTCCGGTAGAAATCAATCAGCGTGTTCTCCGTAATCCGGAAAATCCACGTCTTGACCGACGCCTTCTCCGGGTCGTAGGCATCCAGCTTCATGAGCACCTTCTCGAACACCTGGCTGACGATATCCTCGGTATTCTACCGGTTCAGCAGCTTATAAAATACATAGTTGTACACAGAGGAAAAGTATTCGTTGTAAATCTCCTCCATGTCCGGCATTCTGCCCTGATAGGCCATGCTCATCCCTCTCTCATCGGCTCCGTACAGTAAACGCACCGGATCAGCCTCGTTATTCCTGCGTCGGCTCATCCCTGTTGAGATAAGCATTTCCGGCCGCATTGATCAGCCCGAGGTCGTCGTCGTCAAGCTCCTCCGCAGTCGCGCCCGGCCTGCTCTGCCCGAGCCTGTTCCAAAGACGCGCATTGAATCCCGCGGCGTCCTTCTAAAAATAAAAAGCGCCCGGTTTCAGCCCATTATGCTCGTACATATTCATTCCTCCCGTCCCCGCCGATGGTGGGCACAAATACTCCTGCATATATATACGCAGCCACGCTCGTTTTCTTTCAGCCCGCCGCTCTTCGCAAGCCAAGCCGCCTGAGAATCCGCCCGGCCAGCCGGCGCAGAATCTTCCATCCGTATCTTGCCCGGAGCCGGATCAGGCTCATATGCCCCTCTTTTTGGCGCTTATCCGGATAGATAATCGTTTTCACGAGGGCAACCGCCGCCTCTTTGGGCACATTTCTCTCGATTGCCAGCTGATTGTCGCCCAGCATATCATATCCGGCCCTTGTCACCCGCCACACCCTGTGAACCACGGACTGCCCGTTCGCCCTTGCATACAGCAGAATATCGCCTGCCCGCGCGCCGCTCTCCGGCGTCGGAGCCATGACCAGCGAGCAGTCTTCTGCAATCGTCGGCAGCATGCTCGTCCCTCTGCCTGAGACGACAACCTCTTCCCCGTTCTCAGCAAACGGCCTTACGAACTCCGCAAGAGAGAGCTCATATTTTCCGTCCGTCAATTTCTTCTTTTTCAGAATCTCCCGAAAACTGGCGGCCTTGCTCACGGCGTCATTCCTCCGGTCAGGGCGCGATGCGCCGTTTCAAATGCGTCGTCCCTGAAATTATTGCAGTTGAACTGCCAGAGCTCAACCTTTTTGCCCAGCGCCGTAATCAGCCGCACGGTTCTGCGCATCTTATCTGCGTCCTCCGGGCGGTGCGTCTGCTCTACCAGCCGGGGAAACGCCTCGATGAAGGAAATTCTCCTCATTACGTTTTCCTCCGCCCGGTTCATCATGACGATGGCTTTCAGGGGAACGATGGCGTTTGTGCCCATGCGCTCCTTGCCGCACCACGGCGTGCCGCAGGCAAGAGGCGTGTCCCCGACGATGACAAACGGCTTGTCCCCGTTGACGACATACGCCCCGGGCAGCTTATCCAGCCACAGGCTCACATGCGTGGTCTTTCCGGTGCCGCTCGGCGCGGTAAAAAGATACGCCTCTCCGCCCGCCGCAATCACCGCGCCGTGCATCAGAATCGTATCGGATTCAACCAGCGCATCGGCAATCTTGCGAAGAAGCACGATGCTCTCGATTTCGCCCTTGAAAACGCGCCCTCTCGGGTTGACCTTGCGGAATTCCGCGCCGTCATGAAGGATCTCCTCCTGCGAAGACTGCACGACAAAATCAGCGGGGCCGTCTGTCAGGAAATCCTCGCTGTACATTTTCATGCGGCCATAGATTGCCTCTATGCCTATGTTTTTGTTGGCTGCACGGATGACGAACCGGTGCAGCTCCTTTTCGGTATCGCTCATTCTTCAATCATTCCATTTTCCCTGAGCGCGTTCACGAATTTGACTACGTATCCGGTCAGCGTTTCGCGGTCGGTCTCGTATTTGGCGGCCAGCGCGGAGACAATGGCTTCAATGCCCGTTTCCTCATCCAGCAGCTTCACGATCTCGTAGCCGGTGGCGTTCAGCTTCAGTATGCCCTGCGCATTCTCCGCGCCCGGACCCACGGGCACGCAGATCAGCTCATCGTCCAGCTCGGTGGCTTCCAGTATATATTTCAGCTTCATTTATACGGTTCCTTTCCTAAAAGAAACGGGTATGCCGAGCAAAGCACTCGACATACCCTCTCGGTTGTGTGGGTTCGATGAGTGGGATTAGATCCAGCCCTTTTCCTTCAGAGCAGCTTTGCAAGCAGCATCGTACTCAGCTTCGGTAGGATATTCGCCAATCAGACTTTCGCACAGGTCTCGTACCTGCCTGTAAGTACAATTCTTAAAACTGAAAATCTCCCTCGTGGTTGAAAACGCCACACGATTCGTATTTGCAGAAATCAACGCAGTACCACCAGAAACACAATCGAGTTCATCGTCATTCAGTTCAAATACCTTTTTATTATCCAGCATGATTATACCTCCATAAACAACACACTTTAGTCAGAATAATCTTCAAGCATTGCCTCAATATCACACTTTGAACCGCTATTCACACAAAGATCATAACCTCCAGCTTCAAGATCTGTACACTTTGTTGCATCATATTGGCAGATAACGGGACTTGCAGAAAAAACCCTTTCCGCAAGATTCAAGCGGATAAACTCCACTTGTGGTTCTTTAAATTTCATCGTTCCTCACCTCTCTTTCTACATACATAGAGATCGCTTCACAAACAGTACGGACATAACGTTGATTATCCAACTGGCGATAGCAACGTCCATATGTTAAACACTTCTTCAGTCTAACGCATTGCGGAGCAAATGTACAACATTCACACATTTCCTCGTAGACAATCTCATGCCAAGAAGCAATTTCGTCGATATTGGTCAATCCTTCAACTAAATTGCCAACCTCATCAACGTCCTCATAGTGTTCACAGCATTCAACTAATGCTCCATCTGCGCCAATGACAATGGTTCCATTTCCATCTGCCATGCAGCCCCATACTTGTAACGACGGCAAAGACTTAACTTTAGAAGCCAGTCCGAAGGATACAGCAAGATCATTCAACTCACCCGCACGTTCAGCAAGCCACGCATCCTCTCCATGAGCCTTATCTGGATCACCTTCGGAATAGTCCCCAATCACAGGGAAAGCCCACATAGTCAGGTTATTCCGCGATTGATAACGGTCAGTTAATGCCTGCGCCAGACCTTCAAAACTCTCATGGTTGATCCGGTCCACATTCATCCGGACGGAAATTCGAATCTCCCTCTCCAGCAGCAGTCCGATATTCCGCATCACCCGCTGATAGGGGTTATCCTTCGGGTTTACATAGTTCTTGATGCGGTTGTATAGCTCCTCGGTGCCGTCGATAACAATCTGCATGCTTCTCACATGCCACAGGTCGCGCGCCCGGTCCGCCATTTCCTCGTCGAACAGGTAGCCGTTGGTATACATCATTCCGGTATACTCAATGCCCTCGCGCTGAAGGCCTTTGCAGATCTGATCGATTCGGTTGGCCGCTACCGTGGGCTCGCCGCCGAACCAGGTGATTGAGACCTTCTTTGCTTCCCCGCAGTGCTCCGCAATGAAGCGGACCGTATCCTCCGCCGTCTGCTCGGTCATCGTGACGATTTTCGAGCCTTGCTCGAAGCAGTAGTAGCAGCGGGCGTTGCAGGCGGTGGTGGGGAGAATGGTGTAGTGCGTAATGTTCTTGATGGGCGGGGTGAGCTTTCTTAAAATCGTTCTCAGACTGACCAGCTGCTTGTGCTCGTCATATCCCTCCGGCACCAGATAATGATCGGCAATGAGCGCCTCCATATCCTCGGAGTATGCCTTGGGCAGGGCGTCCAGCAGGCGAACCTCATCGTCATTGAGGAGGATGAGCTGCCCGGTCATGACGTTGTGAAGGGCAGTGTGCCCCTCGTGCTCCACCCGAAGCACATACTTCATCAGCCGATAGGTTTCCCCGGCCTTTACCTTCTGCTTGCCCCACAGCTTAACCACTCGCTGCTGCGGCTCTGCAAGAATTTTCAATGGTGATCTTCCTTCCCGGCCGAAATGTCTCAGCCGCGGTATTTCATTCAAGGATTTCGGCCTGCCTCAGCTGGTTCAGAAAAGCGGAAACATAGGCGGGCAGCTTCTCGTCGTCCGGGCCGTATTTCTTCTGAAGCTCTGCAATGATCTCAGGTTCTTCCATTCCCTTCTGCAGCAGAGCGAAGATTTCCGCGCCCGTCTCATTCAGCGCAAGCGCGCCGCCGAACTTCCGCGCGTCCTTCCCTTCAGGAAAGGCAACGATTTCGTCCAGCAGAGTTCTTACCTTGAATGCGTACTTCAAGCCCATCGGTTTCGCCTCCCTTCGCGTTTTACAAGGGGCCGTTCAATCCTGATTGGCTGCTCGGAGGAGCTGATCCCTGTTCCCGGCCGCTTTGCCTGACCGCTTACACTTGTATATACGGGGCAATCAGCAAAGTGTGACAGGGAATCCGGAAAAAAAGCGATTTTTTCGAAAGTCAGGAAATTTCCGCTGCATTCGGAAAAAATTGCCCAGTCCGCCGAATATAAAAATTATAACACACCTTGAAGCCCAAATCAAGGGCGCTAATGTGTTATTTCGCCTTATCTACCCGATCACCGCCGCATTTCCCTTCCCGTCCAGCTGAATCAGCTGATCGAAATACGGAATCATCGTCTTTCTGTGCGTGATGATCAGGCACAGCGGCGCGTAGGCACGGTCCTCTCTTGAGAGATTATTCAGGATCGTTTCCTCGGTGGCGGCGTCAAGAGCCGAGGTGGCCTCATCCAGAATCAGCACCGGCGCACGCCTGAGAAGCGCCCGCGCAATGGCAATCCTTTGCGCCTGTCCCTCGGAAAGGCCCATCGCCTTTTCGCCGAGCGGTGTGTTCAGCCCCTCGGGCAGATCATAAACAAAGTCCGCCGCCGCCTCATGAAGCGCCGCTCTCATCTCCTCCTCGGTCGCATCGGGCTTGCCGAAGAGCAGGTTGCCCCGGATGGTGCCGGAGAGCAGCGTGTTTCCCTGAGGAACATAGGCGATGTGCCGCCGCGAATCCGCAGAGGCCGGCTCGGTCACGCCGCCGCAGGTGTACGTCACCCCGCCCGCCGTCGGCTTCATGAGCGAGAGCGCCAGGCGGATGAGCGTCGTCTTGCCCGCGCCGCTCGGGCCCATGATGCCCACCAGCTGGCCGGGCTTTGCGGAAAAGCTGATCCCGCGCAGGACGGGCTTTCTGTCGTAGCAGTAGTCCACACGATCGAAAGCAAGGCTCACTTCTCCGCCCGTCCCGGTCATGCCGGTGCGCTCGTCGCCGGGAATCTCCTCGGTCTCCATCACGCGGCCCGCCGACGCCAGCACGCCGATCGCCTGCGGCAGGAGGTGGGACAGGTTCATCAGCGGCTGCTGAATCTGCGAGAAGAGCGAGAGGAAGAGCGTCATCGTTCCGTAGGTGATCGAGCCGCTGTGCAGGCCGATCATGCAGTAGCCGAACGATACGAAATAGCCCAGCGAGAATACCGAGCGGATGCACAGGTTGGTCAGCACGCTCAGCCTGTTGCGCCGGAGAATGACGTCCAGCATGCGCTGCCGGAGGCCGGTCAGCTGCTCGCGGCTTTTGTCCTCCATGCAGAAGGTCTTCACGACTGCAATGTTCGCCATGCGCTCCTGCAGGAAGGAACGGTAGGCCGCTTCGTTTTCCTTCACTTCTGCGGACAGCTTTTTGAGCTTGTCGCCCGTGATCAGCGAGAGCAAAAGCCCCACCGGCGCAAGCAGCAGCGCGGCAATCGCGAGGAAGGGCGAATAGCCGTACAGAAGCACGAACGCCGTAAGCAGCCGCACAAAGATCATCGCCAGCGCAGGCAGCGCGCCCGCAATGCCCGAGGCGATGGTGTCGATGTCGGACGTAAGGCGCGTGAGCAGATCTCCGCTGTGGTAGCGGCTCAGGCCGAGGAAGTTGGCCGAGAGAATCCGGTCGAACGCCTTAATGCGGATGCCGAAGGCGAAGCGCTCGTTGATCAGCGTTCGGAATACGTTGACCGCCGCGCCGATGCCGATCGAGACGGCGCTCAGCACGATCATCACCGAGAAGGCGGGCAGGTAATGAAGCCCGGCCGTCGCCGTGTCAACAACGTTCTTCGAGACGAACGAGCTGCCGAAGCCGATCAGAATCGCCAGCAGATCCACGCCGATCAGGATTGCCAACTGCGGCCAGAAGGGCCTTGTGACGCCCAGCAGCCAGCGGATGTATTTGAGCAGCTTCTCCGGGTTTTTCAGCGCGTTCCACACTTTCAGAAGCTTTCTTTTCATATTATGTAGACCTGTCTTTCGCAGTTTTCCGCCGATACCGGCAGACATGGGCATTGTACCCCCGGAGGGCTTACGCGTCAAGCAGATGAATGTGTATATTCGTTTTAGATATAATGCGGACAGGATTTGACAAATCAATTATGAAACATGAAATTCTTACCAACGCTCCGAAGATCATTGACAGCCCACCAAAGATTCATTAGAATAAGATTGAAAGGGTTCTTTCCCATGGACGTATATGTAAATGCACTTGTTTTCCAAAGGAGGCAACTGTCATGAGAAACAAAGGCAAAACCGCTCTCTGCCTGCTGCTGGTGTTCACCCTGCTGTTTGCGCAGGTACTGCCGGCGGCAGCCGGGCTTCATGCGCGGGCGGATGAAATTCCGGGCTTGGTCCGCGGCACGTTCCGCTATGCGGGCATGTACAAATCGCCCGGCGATTCCGTTCTGGACTACGCCTACAGCGACGCATATTTTGAAGGAGACGCCCGGGAATATAACCCGAGCCTTTCGACGATGTCGCTGTGCTTCGAGATGTCCTCGTGGTCCAGCAATGATGAAGAAAACTGGGCGGACAAGACCGTCAACGCCCGCAATCTCCTGACCGATCTCGGCTTTACCGATTTCGCTCAGAACGATTTCTGGAACGACTCGCCCACGGTTGAATCCATCGGCGCGGTCATGGCACAAAAGCAGCTGGAGGACTCCACGCTGATCGCGCTGGCTGTCCGCGGCGGCGGATATTTCAGCGAATGGGGCAGCAACGTACTGGTCGGCGCGGATGATGAGCACACCGGCTTTGCCACCGCCCGGGACAACGTCGTTTCCTTCCTGAACGATTACATTGAAGAGCACGGCATTGCCGGCCGCGTCAAGGTATGGCTGGTCGGCTTCAGCCGCGGCGCCGCCGTCGCAAACATGACCGCCGGATACCTCAATCAGAACGGCCTGACCGGCGAAGCGACGCTCGTTCCGTCCGATCTGTACTGCTACACCTTTGAAACGCCGCAGGGCATCCTCGAGATGACCGCCGGCGCGGACGCGGACTTCAGCAACATCCACAACATCGTCAACCCCAACGACATCGTTCCGCTGGTCGCGCCCGATAACTGGGGCTTCGGCCGCTACAACGAGACCTCGCATCTCTTGCCCACCATCACCACGTCGCATTATCCCGAGGCATATGAGCAGATGATGGCGCAGTATGCGAAGATCCTCGAGGGCGTCGAGCTGCTCAATCCCGACGAAGCGGTTTACAATATCTCCGAATACGCAAAGACCCTTCAGCTGAACGTCAACTGCCTGAGCTTCTTCTCCAGCGGCGCGCCCTTCATCGAGGTCGTCACCGTGGACAACACTCACCTGCCGCAGTCCATCATGCTGGTGGAATCGGTCTCCGCACTGGTCAATGCCGCGCAGTCCCGCGAGAATTTCCACGACAATATCGAAGCGGACCTCTCCACCCTGCTGGGCGATCTGCTGGGCGTGAGCGGCGGCACGACGCTTTCGGCCTACATTCAGGACCTGGGCGACCTGCTCACCGCAAACGACTACGAAAACCTGATCTACATCATCGAACCCATGCTCCAGCTGAACCTGACCTCCTTCGACGACCGCCTGCTTCAGGTTTCCGAACGCATGCAGGAGATCATCCCCCAGCCGGAAGGCTACACCGATATCTTCGGCACCGTCGGCTCGCTGACTCGGCTGCTGGCCAACTGGCTGACGACCGATTATCAGTCGCTGCTCAATCTGGTGCTCTCCCTCTCCTCCACCAACATGATTCAGGCACATTACGCCGAGATCACGCTGGCGTGGCTGCGCATTGAGGACCCCAACTTCACCGACGCGCCTTTCACGAAGACTGTTCCTGAAGCCATGCGCGTCGTCCGCGTCAACTGCCCGGTTGACCTGTATGTCTATGACAGCAGCGACGTACTCGTCGCATCCATCATCGGCGGCGAATGCATGACCAACGTTCCCGGCATCGGCTGCGCCATCAATCCCAACGGCGAAATGGTGCTCTATCTGCCCTCGGACGCCGCCTATTCCGTAAAGATCATCGCAACCGGCGACGGCACGGTCAACTGCTCGGTCAACGAGTTCAACGTCGTCCGCGGCCGCCATACCTACGCGGTCAACTATCCCGACGTCCCGATTCAGACTGACGACGGCCTGACCCTGCTCCTGCCCGAGCTCCCCGATGAAGAATTCACCGACGAACCCGCTCAGGGCTCCAATGCGGCGTACACCCTTCTGGACAACGAGAACAATGTCATCTCAGCAGGCAGCATCCTGCGAGGCAGCGACGTCGTCAGCTACACCATCCGCGCCGAGCGGAACAATCAGTTCGGACAGGTTCTCGGCGGCGGCGTATATGTCGGCAGCAGCTTCGTACGCCTCGTTGCTTCCCCGGTTGCCGGATGCGAATTCCTCGGCTGGTATGTCGGCGACAAGCTGGTCTCTTCCGACGCAGAATACCGCTTCCCCGCGACGCAGAATCTGACCGTCACTGCGCATTTCGGCGAAGTTGATCTCTACGAAGTCTCCTTTGCTTCTTCCGAAAATGGCAGGATTCTGAATAGCGCGGCCAAGTATCCCGCCGGCAGCCAGGTTCTGCTCACCGCATCTGCCGACGAAGGCTATGCGCTCAGCGGCTGGTCCTTCTCCTCCGGTGAGATTTACACCGATGAAAGCGGCAGAACCTTCTTCATCGTCCCCGAGGGCGGCGCGACGGTATCCGCTTCCTTCAAAAAGCTCGGCCCGGTCTGCCCCGAATGTCAGGAAACGCTGTTTGAAGGCGAGTCTCACCGGCCGTACTGCATACATTACATCTGCGCGCCGGATTATCAGGCTGAGGAGCACCGCTTCTGCTCCATCTGCAAAACCGCTTTCATCTGCGAAGGCGGACACGGTTATGAAGAAGGCGAATGCGGCTCCTACGAATGCGGCGGCTGCGACCGCGCGCTTCCGAACTACCGGAACCACAAGGCCGAATGCGACCACTACTACTGCGCTCCGGATTTTGTCGAAGAAGAGCATGCCGTATGCGGAAACTGCGGCGGATTCCTCTGCAATGGACAGGTACATCAGCTCTCCTGCGGACACTATGCCTGCTCCTCGGGCTATCAGGCAGATCAGCACGAAGTCTGTAAGCATTGCTCCGCCTTCCTCTGCGACGGAAACGAACACACTCTCTGCAGCATCTGCTTGGACGGATATCTCTGTCAGGGCGGCCACGGCACCGGCTCCGGCGAGTGCGGCGTTTATGTATGCGAAGGCTGCGGTGCCGAAATCCTGACTACCATCAGCCATCAGGTTGCCTGCGGCCATTACGAATGCGCGGAAGGCTATGCAGCCGATCAGCATGCGGTCTGCGAACACTGCTCCGCTTTCCTCTGCGACGGAAATGACCACGGCGCCTGTACTATCTGCGGAAACGGATACGCCTGTCAGGATGGACACGGCACTGCTTCCGGCGAATGCGGCATGCATATCTGCGTCCGCTGCGACACTGAAATCCCGATTACAGAAACGCATCGAAAAACCTGCGGACACTATTCCTGCAGCCAGTACTATGTTCCCTATGAGCATAGTTTCTGCATCCATTGCCGCGATTTCCTTTGCCGCGGCGAAGGCCATGAACCTTGCTCCATCTGCGGCGACGGTTATGTCTGCGAGGGCGGCCATGGATACGGCGACGGCGAATGCGGCGAGCCTGCTCCTTCCGAACCGCCTGTGACCGAACCGCCCACGACCGGCTCTCCCGAGACTACCCATCCGACCGAGCCGGATACCACCTTCTCCCCCGGAACCACCTGACGGCTCCCTGTCGCCATGCTGAAAACGCCTGATACACATCCAGTCAAGTACCGGCATGGCAGCACAGGCTCAATAACGTAAAAAGCCCCGATCCTCTTGTTCTGAGGACCGGGGCTTTACGCATATGCCAAAGAGGCTGTGTTCCATCCGCCCCTTTGATGTATTCTATTTCTTCATCGCCGCTTTTGCCGCGCGTACGGCCAGAATGCGCTCCATCTCGTTGTAGACGATCATGAAGCCCTCGTCCACGCCCATGCCGGGCTTGGCCAGAATCTGTACCGGCTGAGTCGCCATGGCGCAGTGTACGCAAACCTGTGCGCTGCGGTCGGTCTCGTTGCAGGTGCCGCCCTGATACGCGCCGATGCCCTTTTCCTTGCAGTAGAGCACCGCTTCGATGGTGTTGTTCACACCGCCGAGGTCGGGCGTCTTAATCTGTACCATGTGGCCGGCCTTCGCGTCGGCGAAGAGCTTGATGTCCTCCAGCGTGTTGCACCATTCGTCGGCGACTAGCTCGACGTCGCAGCCGCGCGCATCCAGTTCCTTCGTAAGGCCCGCCAGCGCCTCAATCTGCGCTTCGCGGTCGGTATCGCAGTCCATGGGGCCTTCGATGCGCAGCTTGAAGGGCTTGGCAATGCGGCCCAGCTCCTCAATGTAGTCGGCCATGGCGGCGTAATTGTTGTTGCCGTAGACCTGACCGATGGTGCCGTAGCAGTCGATGTGCAGAACGGGTGCATAATCATCGTCGGTGCGGAAGGCAAGGATGCGGTCACGCAGCCACGCGACATATTCGGCCAGCTTCTCGCCATTTTTGCCCAGCTTGGTTTCGACGTTGTTGATCAGCGCATGCGGCAGTACCTGCGCGCCCTTGATGATCATCTTGTCCGCATTGTCATACCGCGCGTCGCCAGACTGGGTGAAGATCGCAACCGGCTCGTCGGAGACCGTGCAGCCGTATTCGTCGGCAACGACCTCGCACATCAGGCGGCCGGTTGCCTTGGCTACGGCGTCCAGCAGCGCCTGAGATACGCCGTAGCGGATCGCGGTGTGCAGACGCTTTCCGTCGATCTGAATGGCCTCCATCATGGCCGCCAGAGCGCGGAAGTTGTCCGCCTCCTTGCCGACCAGCTCGGGCTTGATGTACTGATCGATCAGCGGAATGAACTCGTCCGCCAAAAACAGAGGATCGCGTCCGCCCGCGCCGCTGTACTGAACAGCCGCGCAGTCGCCATAAGCAATCTGTCCGTCCTCCAGCACCAGCATAACGGAAATAGCCTCGCCGGCCTGACGGATGGCGCGGAAGCCCGCCGTCATGGGGGTACCGACATAGAAAGTGCCGTCGTGTCCCGCGCCGTTCTTGATGGCGCGCTGATCGTCGAAATAAAAGCCGGTACGTCCTCTGGAACAGATAACATCAATAATTTTCATACTTGATCCCTCCGGTTTGACTGCTGTGCTTTAGCCGCGCGGTCTGCCGACCAGATAGCCCTTGCCAATGGCGTATACGTCGTCGATGACCATCTGGAAAGACGCCTTGCGCTTCTCATAAGCCGCGCGTTCTTCAATCTTGGCGATATGGAAGTCCTTCAGCTCCTTATTGAAGGGCAGATTACCGAAATTCAGGATGCGCACTGCTCCGTTGTTGTCGCGGGCGGGCAGCATGAGGCCCGCATTGAAGCGGCAGGGCGCAAAGGGAACATCCAGCGCGCCGGAGGTTACACCGCGGCAGACGCCGGCAGCAATATCGCCGTTGCCCAACTCGAAGCACTTGTCCACGATTGCGCGGGTCTCCATGCGGATGATTTCCTTTTCGTCTTCCAGCTCCTTGCTCTGATAGGTCTGATCGCGCAGCATATTGACCACCTGCTTCGTGCAGCGCAGGCCCTCGGCATTGGCTTCCATCGTGGGAATGCCGACCGCCTCATGCGGCGTCTTGACGATGACCTTGGTCGCCTTGGAGAGCGCAGCAATCACGCTGCCCATAGAGATAACGCCGAACGCTTTGGCCTCATCCGCCGGGAAACCGCCCATCCACTGATGAAGAACGGTCGTGACGATCACATCGTTATAGCCGTATTTGTGCAGATACTCGTCGGTCAGCTCCTCGAGGGTATGAATGGCGGCGATGTCCTGCACGAGATTTCCGCACTGGCCGTAGCCTACGGTGATGTTCTTTACGCCCTGCTCGGCAGCCAGCAGCGCCTCAATCACGGCGGCGGCGTGCGAAATGCAAGGAGGAACCAGCGTGCCGGTCAGCGGTCCGTACGGCTCGCGGTTGATGGATACGCCCATTTCCTCATACAGGCCGGTCAGGCGGTCGACATATTGCCAGTCGCGGATGGTGCGCTCCATGGGAATGTTCTTGCAGTAAGGCAGGTTATAGGAGATGCCGCCGCCTTCATAGCTGGTGAAGCCGCCGGCATAGGCGATTTCGGCCAGCAGCCGGGCGTCGGGCGTGCCGTGGCGAACCTGTACGGGCACATGAACGCTCTCCGTGACCTGACGGCACTTCTGTACGCCGTGGTTGACGGCCGGGAAGCCGTTGAGCATGGCGCGGTCCAGACGGATGGATTCATTGATGCCGTTTTCCGCTTCCTGATAGCGGTTCTGGCGGGTATAGCTGTCGATGGTGGTGGGCAGCAGGTCGGCCTCGCCCTGATCCTGCAGATGCTGAAGCAGTTCAATGTGGCGCTCCACCACAGGCACGCCTGCGCGCGGCTGTACGAGCGTCCGCTTTTCCTGCTTGGCCTTGATCAGTTTGCGCGAAAACACACGGCCCTCGTCCATGGCCTTGTGATAGGCCACCGCCTCATCCAGGTTTACATCTTTGCCGGTGGACCACTGAGTGAGCACTTCGCTTCTCAATGCCTGAAATTCACCTTCGGGGATTCTTTTATTCTGAATATCCATCGTATACAAGCTCCTTCTTCATAATTCTAAGAGCAATCTGCGGATAGTATTCGGAAAGCAGCCCCATGGCCGCAATGATGTATTTTCTGTCCACGCGAATGTCCGCCCTGATCGGCCTGAGCGACATGGGCGCCGCCGGCGACGCAAAGGCATGAGCGGCAATCTCTCCGGTTCGATCAGTCCTGATTAAGCTGCCGCCGGTGACGATCACCTGCTTTACATGGCGCAGATCCTTGCCGGACTGCACATAGGTAAGGCCCATCAGTGTGTAGGTCTCCTCCATGCTGCCGGCGTGACGCGCAACTGCGGTTTCAATCGCCATGGACGCCAGCGCGTAATCCAGCTTTTCAAGATCAGAGCCCTTTTCGGGAATCAGGTCCGGAGAACTGCACAGCCGATCCAGCAGCGCATTGACCGCATCCTGATCAAGCCCGGACAGCTGACAGATGCGCGCAAGCCCCGCGGCTTCAACAATGCCGCGCACCGAATAGCGCATGCCGATGTCGCCTTCCACCGTGCGCTTGTCATACGGCTCGGGCAGGCCCTTATAGACGGTAGATGCGTCCTTCGGCATGCCGTCCGCCATGGAATAGATATCGGTCGTCGCGCCGCCGACGTCCACCGCAATCAGGTCTCCGATCCCGCTTTCTCCCTCGCATCCCCCGGACAGGAGATGCATGGCCTTCATCACGGCGGAGGGCGTAGGCATCAGAATGCCGGAGAGCAGCTCGGCCGCCTTCGAAAGCCCCTTCGCCTGAACGATGCGGTTCAGGAAAATCTCCCGGATTTTCTTCCGGGCCGGCTCAATGTTCAGCACGCCGAATTTCGGCATGACGTTCTCGCACAGATGCACCTCATGCCCGGCCAGAATGCGCTCGCATTCGCGGGCCGCCGTGCGGTTTCCGGCAACGATCACAGGGAAATCGAACTCAACGCCGGCCAGCATTCGGGCGTTGTGCAGAATGCATTCGGTGTTTCCCCCGTCCGTACCGCCCACCAGCAGAAAGATATCCGGGTTGATCTGAAGGATTTCTTCCAGATCATCTTCCGTCAGCTGGAAGGAGTATACCTTCAGTACCTTCGCGCCCGCGCCGAGGCTCGCCTGATACGCCGCCTCCGCCGTCAGCTCCGGCACCAGTCCGCTGGTGATCATTCTAAGCCCGCCCGCTGCCGAGGAGCAGGCGTACCGGGCCGAGTATTCAAGAGGGCCGGTCTTCTCATGCAGCTTCTTAAGCGCGTTTTCAAGGCCGTCGCCGACGTCCGTTTCGATGGTTGTGTAGGAATCCGCCGTTCCGAGCAGCCGGCCTTCCTCCGTATCCACCGCCGTCACCTTTGTATAGGTGCTGCCGAAGTCAATCAGGAGGACGTTATTCATGCTTCCTCCTCCACATGCAGAATCTCCTTCAGCGCCGCGATGGTGGTCTCCGGCGGCGTTCCCGGCGGGAAGGCGCGGTCAAAGCCCATCTCCTTGAAGCGGACCTCAACCTCTTCAAACTTCTGCTTGCCGATGACGATGTTGCCGCCCACCAGCAGCGGAATGCCCTTCAGGCCGGCTTCATCGCATTTCTCGCGCATGCCGCGGCAGTCCAGCTCTCCCTGACCGTACAGAGAAGAAACGACAATGGCGTCCGCAGCAGATTCAATCGCGGCGGCGATGTATTCCTCCTGAGAAACCATCACGCCCAGATTGACCACATCAAACCCGGCCTCTGTAAAGGCATGGTAAAGGATTTTGTTGCCCACCGCATGCACGTCTGCGCCGATAACACCCATCACCAGAACCTTTTTCCTCATTGCTTCCGTCTCCTTTATATTATTTGTAAACAAAGGGATTCATCATTTCGGGCGGCTGAAGGTTGTTTCTGAGCTGCCTCATGTTCTCCTCAGAGTTTTCGCCCACAAAGCCGACCAGCAGATAGCGATTGCGCTGGTTGTCAAAGATAATTTCGGGATACAGCCTGAAACCCTTGATGCTGCCGGTAGAGGTGACATGCGTGCGCGGGCCGTTGCAGGCATGCTTCTCGTAATCGCCCACCAGAATGTGGGATTCGTCGGCATAGGTCACAGGCAGGTCCCGCTCGATGTCGGCCTTTACCTTCTTCTCCAGCTCAACAATATCAATTTCCGGGGCGTGCTCGTAAAAGGCGAGCACAAACCCGTGGCGGATATCGTCATGATGGCAGTATTTCATAAGCTCCGGCCCCATATGAATCGAGCAGATGTCCTCCGCGGTATGCGCCATCAGGCGGTATCTGAGCGAATTGTGAACCACATCCACCAGCTCGGAGGGTTCCGGGCCGAACATCGTCGGACGGGTGACCAGCACCTGTTCGCCGACACCGATCAGAAGATCCGCATTTCTCGGCAGCAGCGGACGGATCAGATCAAAATGCTCTACGATCACCCGCTTGCCGAGCCCGACCGCGTCCATAATGGCCTCGGCCAGAATGTGCGGCTGCGTAAAGCCCATTTCAAAGCGGATATCAAGGTGGTATGTATGCGGCGTATAGAAGCCGTGCTCCTCGGTGACGTCCAGAATCGGCAGCGGACGCACATTCACGCCGTCGTCGTCGTTGGTCAGCTCAAGGCCGGGAAACATGCCGTGAATCAGCGCGCTCTTGCCCGAACCGGCGTCTCCGATAAAGCCGATCAGCCGGTCGTAGGGGCTTAAATACATCTGCCCCATCTGCATGCCCAGATCGTACATGCGCTCGCGTCCGCGGGGCGCGTAATAAGAAGTCTCTATCAGATTCCGCTGCATTCGCTGTGAATAGGCCATGATGCATCTCCCTCTTTTGCACAGATCACGTTCAGGCTGCTTTCCGGCAGCAGGTCCTCAAGCAGATTCCACTGTTTATTCTCAATCAGGCGGCGCGCATCGGAAGCGCTCACCGCTCTGCCTTCCCATTCCTTCCGCGGAATCTCAATCAGCTCGATTCCGCAGGCAGGAAGCATCTCTTTCATGCGTTCGTTGTATTTTCCGGTCACCGCGCATTCAGGCTCCGTCCCCACATACCGGCGGGTAATGGAAAGCACCGGCGCAATCCGCTCGCCGAACAGCCGGATATCCATTTCGCAGTGAATATCCCCCGTGCGCAGCTTGTCCTTGATGAAATAGCTCGGGAAGGTCGCCGAGGAAACCATATACGGCCCGGTCGGATGGATAATCACGTTTTTAAGGTCACTGCATCCCTCTTTCACCATCCGCATCCGCTCTTCCGGCGAGAACATGCCCTTCTCTTCAGACAGGATGAACAGATGCACCCATGCGCACTGCCGCGCGGCGTTCTCAATCAGGTAGCGGTGGCCGTTGGTAAAGGGATTGCAGTTCGCGACGATGCAGCCGACCGGTTTACGTTCATCCTTCGGCCGCGCAAGGTCCGCAAGGAACCGCTTCAGCCCGTCGCGCCGATTCTCCATCAGAAGACAGTCTGCCGTGCGGATGACGGTATGAAAGCCGAATCCGCCGAAGATATATCCGTTCTGAGGCTTGGTGTACAGCATCAGATGATGAATGCCGGTTTCCGCCGCTTTCTGAAGGAGCACCGTCATCACCCGGGACGCGGCGTCCTCGCCCTGATGCGCAGGCGAAACGGCGACACATTTGATCGTCGCGCCGTCCAGCGACCCGGTGGCGACAATCTCGTCGTCCTCCATCAGAACCGCAGTAAACCTGACGCCCTCGTCATAGTCCAGATCACAGGAACGGAGGAAGCGCCTGAGCCTGTCAAGCTGCAGCCCCCTGAAAGGACTGCCCGTCAGTACATACACCTGCCCCACCTCCCTGCGCTTCCTATTATACTCTTCTCTGGCCAAATTGTAAATAAAGCAGTTGCAGCAATCGTAGAATTCGTATATAATAGTTTAAAAGTTCTTTATCAAACCAACTCATATGAGGTGATTCAAATGGGAAAAATCGTTCGGCGCGCAACAGCCGGTACGCTTGAATCCAGCGATGTTTTCGTCACGCTGGAGCCCTGCGCCTCCGGTCTGGAAATCGAAATCGACTCCGTTGTACAGAAGCAGTTCGGCGAAGCGATCCGCCGGGTTGCAGAGGAAACCCTGAGCGAACTGGATATTCAGGAAGCACGGCTCTCCATCGTGGACCGCGGCGCGCTCGACTGCGTCATCCGCGCACGCGTTGAAACCGCCGTGCTGCGCGGGAAAGGAGAGGCATAAATGATCCGTTCCATGCTGTTTTTGCCGGGCAACACGCCCAACATCATCGTCAACGGCGAGATTCTCGGCGCAGATGCGGTCATTCTCGATCTGGAAGACGCCGTAGCGCCAGCCGAAAAGGATTCCGCCCGCATACTCGTTCGGAACTCTCTTAAATACATGGGGTTCGGCGCCTGCAAGGTCATCGTGCGCATCAACGCCATCGACACGGAATTCTGGCAGAAGGATCTGGACGCAATCATCCCCGTCAGGCCCGATCTGATCATGCCTCCCAAGGTATCCTGCGCCGCCGACATTCAGAAGGTGGATGCGTATATCACTCTGCTTGAAGAAAAGCTGGGCATGGAGAAAAATTCCGTCGGCCTGATTCCTCTGATCGAAACCGCGCTCGGCGTTGAAAACGCTTTCCTGATCGCCTCTGCCAGTTCCCGCGTGCAGGCCATATTCCTGGGCGGCGAGGACCTGACGGCAGACCTTCACTGCAAGCGCACCAAGGAAGGCAACGAAATCAACTATGCCCGCTGCCGCATGGTATGCGCCGCACGGGCCGCCGGCGTCGAAGTGTACGATACGCCCTTCACCGACGTCAACGACGACGAGGGCATCTATACCGACGCGCAGTATGC
>JAFQQU010000154.1 GCA_017410445.1 Clostridia bacterium
ATGGACAGGTGAGCGGGGCCGGGATGATTGTAGGCCACGCCGTTGTATTCTCCGGTGGTCTTGATGAGGTTAATCATGGTTTCGAACTCACGCAGGGTCAGCATATCGCGGTAGATGTTGATCAGCTGTTCCTTGGTGAAGTTGCCCAGCTCGTCCTTGACGGTCTTCTGGTACACGTTTACAGGGATGTCTTCGAAGGTGATTTTACCAGGCTGACGTACGACTTCCGGATCGATGTACAAAGATTTGGGCATGGGATATCACTCCTTCAAATATTTATCAGTCCTTGAACTCCCAGATGGTCTCGCGGATGATCTCGCTGACGGTCGGATGCGGGAAGATGATCTCCTTCGCGTCCTTCACGCGCAGCTCGAGCTCGATCATCTGCGCGGCGCCCCAGATAATCTCGGAGGAATAGTTGCCGATCATATGAACGCCGATGACGTTGCGGTGCTTCTTGTTGACCAGAATCTTGCAGATGCCGTCCGCGCCCTCGTTCTCGGCAACAAAGCGGCCGGAATAGCGCATGGAGAGCTTCTTGCACTCATAATCGATGCCCTGCGCCTTGGCTTCTTCCTCGGTCAGACCGCAGGCCGCGATTTCGGGCTGGGTGTAGATGACGGAGGGATTGGCGTGGTAACGCATGGTATCCTTCTTGCCGAGGATGGTGTTTACGCATACTTCGGCCTCGCGGTAGGCGGTGTGAGCCAGCATGACATGGCCGTTGCAGTCGCCGGCGGCGAATACGCCTTCGATGTTGGTGCGGCCCTGATTGTCCACGATGATGCCCGCGCGGTTGGTCTCGACGCCGATGTTCTCAAGGCCGATGCCCTGAATGTTGGCGCGGCGGCCGATGGACAGCAGAACCTTGTCGGCCGGGATTTCAACCTTGTCGCCGTTCGGGGCTTCGGCGATGACCTTGCCCTCTTCAACGGCCAGACACTTGTGGCTCAGCAGGAAGGTGACGCCCTTCTTCTCCAGCTCCTTCTGAAGCATGGTGCTGATTTCGCGGTCGGTCGGTCCGGCGATATGATCGAGCATCTCGACGACAGTGACCTTCGCGCCGACGGTGGCATAGTAGGCGACCATTTCCAGGCCGATAACGCCGCCGCCGATGACAACGAACTGCTTCGGAACCTCCGGCAGCTCCAGAACCTCGCGGTTGGTGACCACGAAGCCGCCCACGTTTTCACGGACGCCCGGAATCGGCGGAACAACCGCAGAAGAACCGGTGGCGATGATCATCTTCGCGCCCTCATAGTCCTTGCCGCCTGCGGTGACGGCGAAGCCGCCCTCGACGCGGCCCTTGATGACGGCGTTTTCCTTGACGACGGTGACGCCCGCGCCCTTCATCTTGGCGCCGACGCCGGAAACCAGCGTCTTTACGACTTTGCCGCGGCGGTCGACGACCTTCTTCTGGTCGATCTTCGCGCCTTCGACGGTCACGCCGTACTTATCGGAATGCAGCGCATGCTCGTAGAGCTTGGCGGAATTCAGCAGCGCCTTGGAGGGAATGCAGCCCTCGTTCAGGCAGACGCCGCCCAGCGAGTTCTTCTCAAACAGGACCACCTTCAGGCCCGCATGACCGGCGCGCTCAGCCGCCAGATAACCGGCAGGACCGCCGCCGATGACAATCAGATCAAACATGGTGTTCATCCTTCTTTCAAACGTCGTTCTGCTCCGGCCTCCCCTGTGGGAAGCATACCGAGACGGGAAACCGGTCAAATCGCCTGTTTCCCGTCCGGAAATATATGATATTAGCCTCTGGCCAGCATCAGGGTGAAGGCTTCGAGGTTGTTCTTCAGATCAACCAGGAACTTCGAGGCGGGCGTGCCGTCCATGGCGCGGTGGTCGTAGGACAGGGACAGGTTCATCTTGGGATAAACCTTGATCTCGCCGTTTACCACATTGAAGCCGTTGGTGATGGCGCATACGCCCAGAATGCCGGTCTGCGGCGGATTGACGACAGGGGTGAAGGACTCGATGCCCAGAGAGCCGATGTTGGAAACGGTGAAGGAAGCGCCCTTGAGATAGTCGGGGCTGATCTTGCCTTCCTTGCATTCCTTGGCCAGCTTCTTGGCGGTCTGAGAGATTTCCTTCAGGGTCATCTTGTCCGCATTGAAGATGGTGGGAACCATCAGGCCGCGCTCGGTATCGACCGCCATGCCCAGATGGACGCCCTTGAAATACTTCATGGTCTTGCCGTCGTCGATCAGGTTGGCGTTGAGCGCCTTGTGCTCGGGCATCGCCAGCGTGCGGGCGACGACATACATGATGATATCGTTGATGGAGATCTTCTCCATGCCGAACTTTTCGCCCTTTTCCTTGAACATCTTGCGGGCGGCCTGAACCTCGGTCGCGTCGTAGGAGATGTTGTGGGTGAGCTGCGCCATGGTGGACAGGGAAGTCATCATCGCCTTGGCGATGACCTTGCGCATGTTGCTCATGGGCTCGGTGTAGCTGTCGTCCACGGGCGCGCCCAGCTCGACGGGAGCAGCGGCGGCGACAGGCGCGGCGGCAGCAGGAGCCGCAGCGGGAGCCTCGGGCTTCTTCTCGAGGTCGTGCAGCGATACGCGGCCGCCCAGACCGGTGCCTTCAACGCCGCCCTGATAGGACGCGCGGGCAGCAGCGGTAACCAGCAGGCCGCTGTCGATCAGCTTCTGAACGTCGCGTGCGATGACGCGGCCGTCCGGACCGGTGGGAACGACCTTGGAAAGGTCCGCTCCGCTCTTCTCGGCCAGCGCCTTGGCGCGGGGAGAAATCTTCATTTCGCCCACGATGGCGACCGCCTGAGCGATCTCCTCTTCCTCTGCGGCGGCTTCGGCGGCGGGAGCAGCCTCGGCTTCGGCGGCAGCGGGAGCGGCTTCGGCAGCAGCGCCGCCGTTGGGATCGAACTCGGCGAAGGACTCGCCTTCATTGCCGATGACCATGACGTTGGTCAGGCAGGGAACGTCGTCGCCTTCAGAGAAGAAGATCGCCAGAACCGTGCCTTCATTCTTCGCTTCCTCATCGAAAGCGGCTTTATCCGTTTCATAGGAGAACAGGATATCGCCCATTGCTACCTTGTCGCCAACCTGTTTTCCCCATTTGGTGATAATACAGCTCTCAACCGACTGGCCCTGTCGGGGCATAATTACCGGTACTGCCATAAGCATCCTCCTGTTACATTTAATGTAGCTGGATATATTTTAACACTTTTGACAGACACCCGTCAATCACAACAGACATTATTATCCGAGTGTTTTCATGATCTTAAAGGCGGCTGTCCGTCTGCCGTTTTAATCCGCGCCCGGAACAGCGGAGCGGTCAGCTCCTTTCCTGCGCGCGCATCATCTCAATCAGGATGGGCGCGGCGCGCCTTGAACCTACATAACCCGCGATATTGCACATACTGCTTCCTCTCTGCCAATATGGATTTATCACGACACAATGACGAACTTCACATTCGGCGTCTTCTCATGAACCGCCCTGAATATATCAAGCATAATTCCGCTGTCCTCCGCCAGGTCCTTATCCATCGTCAGAAAACCATGCAGTTCGACATCCCATCTTCCCTTCCATTCAAACAAGCTGTCCAGACAATCCATCAGCGCGTCCCAGTTCCTGCCATAGTAATCCGGCAGACCAAACTTATCCTTCAGCATATCATGCAGTTCTTCCCAATTCCTCACATTGGAGAAATCAAGAATAATTGGGTTCTCTTGAAGCGCCCTGAACGAATCCGGATCATCCGACCTTTCCTTTTCTTGCTCCGGAATAACAAACAATACATTGGATCTTGATGCCCGAACGGCACGGAATACACCAAGCAGAAATCCACATTGCGCCCGAAGCTCACTTCTCATCTTGTGAAAACCGCGCAGTTCCACAGTGCATTCCCGTCCGTTCCGAAAGAATTCCTGCAGACAATGCTTCATAAACTCCCTGTCTTTCAGCGCATTATCCGGCAGAAAAAAGCTCTTACTCACTGTCTTCTCAACATCCCCCATCGTTCTGGCATTCGAGAAATCCAGAACGATCTTTCCGACCGCTTCGCCCGCGCCATTTCCTGTATTCTGATAATCGTTCAGCATATTCCTCCTACACAATCTCAACAAAGGTCCAAAAATGATCATATGTCACAAATATCAATCCATCATTCGAGTACACAACTCGTTTTCTGCCTCTGAAGTTCGAATCGCAATCAAGATCAGCTTCATACCACTCCCGTCCCGGCCGACTCGGAAGATGCCCATTGTAGTTCTCATATCTCTTGTATCCTATCAGCTTGCCGGGAGCTACTTGCTGAAGATTCCCTTCATCCTTTATCCAGCCTTTTTCTTCCGCCTGTTTCTCTGTAATGTAGTTATCCGGCAGTTGTCCGAACTCTTTAAGCCACCAGTCAGCTCCTCGCGTTCCCATTTGTGTTGCTGTACCTGCTGTCATCGATATAATACCACATTCTGTAATTTTCGACTGCATATCTTCTCCTTTCATTGTACCATACCTCCATGCCCCGCACGCGTATGCCCCATACAAAAACGGACGCCCGAATCCCATCGGACGTCCGTCAAACCCGGTTTTTCAGTTAATACCGCTTCCACGTTCTGCGGCTCATCAGAAGCAGCATCGGATACAGCTCCAGTCTGCCCAGCAGCATGCAGACCGACAGCACGATTTTGCTCAACCCGGAGAATTCGGAGAAATTCCCCATCGGGCCGACCATGCCGAAGCCGGGGCCGATGTTGTTGAAGCAGGCAACAACCGCTGTAAACGTGCTCTCGAAATCAAAATTATCGAGCGCCACGATCAGAGTTGCAATAAATATGACCGCCATATATCCAAAAAAATACAGCGCGACCGAGCTGAAAATGTCTTCGTCCACCGCTTTGCCGTCCATCCGGATTACATCCACGCCGCGCGGATGCACCGTTCTGCGGATTTCGCGCTTGATTCCCTTGAAAAGCATGGCCACGCGGATCAGCTTCAGGCCGCCGCCGGTCGAACCCGCGCAGCAGCCGGTCAGCATCAGGATAAACAGGATGATCTTGCTGAGCATCGGCCACAGGTTGAAATCCGCCGTGCCGAAGCCGGCCGTCGTGATGATGGTAGCCACCTGAAAGAAGCTGTAGCGCACCGCTTCCCGGAAGCTACCGTACTGCGGCAGGATATTGAGCGCAATCAGCAGAATCGAGAAGAACACGATGCTGAAATACAGCCTCGTTTCCGAATTCTTCCAGACCGTTTTCCAGTCGCCCCGCAGCAGATAAAAATACATCGAAAAATTCACGCCGAACAGCAGCAGAAAGATTCCGATAACCATTTCATACATCGGGTTGCCAAAATGTCCGACGCTCAGATTGTAATTGGAGAAGCCGCCGGTGCCCGCAGTGCCGACCGTATGGATAAAAGCGTCAAACCAGTTCATGCCGCAGAGCATGAGCATAAAAAACATGATCACGCTCAGGCCCAGATACAGCGCATACAGGATCTTCGCCGTCTGCCCGATTCGCGGAACCAGCTTGCCCGGCGACGGACCGGGCGATTCGGCGCGCATGAGAAATACCGAGCGGCCGCCCATTCTGGGCAGCAGCGCAAGCGAGAGCACCAGTACGCCCATGCCGCCCACCCAGTGAGTGAAGCTGCGCCAGAGCAGAAGTCCCCGGGGCAACGCCTCGACATTCGTCAGAATGGTTGAACCGGTGGTCGTAAAACCGGATACCGTTTCAAAGAAGCAGTCGATCATCGAAGGAATGTATCCGCTGATATAGAAGGGCAGGCCGCCCAGAAAGGAAACCAGTACCCACGTTACCGCTACGACAGTAAAGCCCTCGCGCGGGCGGAGGGTATCGCTCCTTGGACGCACCAGCGCAAGCAGCGCGCCGATAACCCCTGTCAGCGCCATGGAAATCCCCAGCGCAGCGGCGTCCGGCGTCCCGTCAAACAGGGCGACGAGCAACGCAGGGGTCATGAACAGACTGTCAATCATCAAAAGACGTCCCAGCAGATTGCATACCAGCCGTATGTTCATCGGCGCACGTCTCCTTCCCCGATGGCGTCCTCCAGCGCGCCGATGGTGCTCGCCCGCGCAATCAGAATGACCGTATCTCCCGCCTCGATGTGATCGTCGCCGAAGGGGATGATGATCTTTCTGCTGCGGACCAGTACCGCAACCAGCACGCCCTTGCGGATGCGCAGCCGGCTGAGCGGGATATTGAGATAGGGCGCGCCCTCCTTCGCGGTGAATTCCAGCGCCTCCACCTTGTCCTCGACAACCCGGTACAGCTTTTCAACCACCGCAGAGCTCTGCGAACGCGCCAGCGCGCGGACTGATCTCAGAATGGTGTCCGCCGTGGTCAGCTTGGGCGATACCACGCTGTCCAGCCCCATGTCGGACAATACGTCCACATAATTGGGCCGGTCCACCTTGACGACCACCTTGCCCAGCCCGCGGCGCACCGCATACAGGCCGGTCATCATGTTTTCCTCGTCGCGGTCCAGCAGACAGACCAGCGCGCCGAACTGCGTCAGATTTTCCTGTTCAAGCAGCTCTTCCTCCGCCGCGTCGCCGCAGATGACGTTCACCTCGTCGCCCAGCTGCTCGCTCAGCCGCCTGCACTTCTCCGGCAGAATCTCAATGATGCTCAGATTCATGCCCATGCCGGCGGTGCTCTTCGCGAAATAATAGGAGATGTGGCCGCCGCCCAGCAGCATCGCCGAGCGGACGCGCTTGGTATCCTTGCCCAGCTTCTTGAAGAAATTGGTGATGGAGAGGATATCGCCCAGCACGTGCATCCGGTCGCCCGCGCGGATGATATGGCGGCCGTCCGGAATGATGGCCTCATGCCCTCTCAGCACCGCGCTGCACAGCACGCCCGGATAGCGCTGATGCATCGTAATCAGCGACATATTGGCAATCGGATCGAATTCGTCCACCCGGAATTCAACCATCTCGACCCGCCCGTGCGCAAAGGTTTCAACGTTGATTGCGAACGGGAAGCGCAGAAGACGCGAGATTTCCATGGCGGTCGCGCGCTCCGGATTGGTGACCAGATCGATATTCAGCTTATCCTGAAGCACGGTCAGGCTCTCGGTGTATTCCGGGTCGCGGATGCGCGCTACCGTATAGCCCGCGCCCAGCTGCTTGGCCGCCAGGCAGCAGACCATATTCATCTCGTCGTTGGTCGTCACGGCGATGAGTACGTCCGCCTCGTCAGCGCCCGCTTCCAGCAGCGTACGCACATTCGCGCCGTTTCCCTTCACGCACATGACGTCCAGCGTCTCGCTCGCCTTTTCGAGCGCCGCCGCATCCTGATCCACAATCGTCACGTCATGATTTTCCTTTGCCAGACAGGCAGCCAGCGTATAGCCGACCTTGCCGTCGCCTACGATAACTATGTTCATTGCCTTTCCAAATCCTCTTTATACGATATTTATACAAATGAATGCTAAACAGCCATCGGCGGAGAAGGATTGTTCATCCCCTCCGCCGATCTGATTTTTTATGCTTCCAGCGCTTCCTTAAGCCTCCGATAGGCCAGAGGCGCTTCAGCCGCAAGGTCCTTGACGCCCGCCTCAATGCTGACGCGGCCGTCGTATCCGCAGCCCTTCAGCACGCGGAAGACCTCTTCGTAATCGCCGTCGTCGCCCGGCGCCGGGTAGTCGCGGCCCTTTTCGTTGCCCATCGAATGGCTGATATGCACATGCTTGAGCAGCTTTCCCGCCTGCACAAAGGCGGAATAGGGCTCACAGCCGCAGAGCATATGGTGCGTGTCGCCCAGTACGCCGATCTGCGGATGGTTGACGAGGGAAGCCATGAGCGTGCCCTCGGTCACCAGGTTCATGATGTTGCACTCGGCTCTTCTCAGCGGCTCGATGGCCAGATCAATGCCGTATTTCTCGGAATATTCGCTTACAATGGTCAGATACCGGGCGATCTGCCGCCACGCCTCGTCCTGAGGGAATCCCTCCGGAACGCTGCGCGCCGCGCCGCTGCCGAAGATAACCGTCTTCACGCCGATTTCCCTGCCGCGCGCAAACGCCTTTTCGAGATACTCGCGGATGGCGCCTTCATCGGCTTCGGGGCCGACCACCTTCAGCGTGCCCGGAAGCATGCCGTTGGAAACCTCGACGTTGATGCGAGACGCCCGGACCTTCGCCAGCGCCTTCTGATAGTCTTCTTCGCTCAGCCCGTGCAGCCACGCAAAGCCGATCTCAATATAGTCAAATCCCGCGTCGGCAACCAGATCAATGTTGTCCGGCGAGGTACACACGCCCAGTCGAATCATTGGCCCGCTCCTTTCCGCACAGTCCGAAATACTATGTCCTGCTTACTTCGCCCAGACGCCGGTCTCGGTCTCGGCATAGCCGATGCCGGTCAGCACTTCCTTGAGCGCATTGCAGGCCGCGTCGAACGCAGCTTCGGGCGTCTCATAGGTGTAGTGATGGGTCAGTTCCTCATCCTGCAGGCCCTTCAGGCCGTCGAACACGGTCAGATGGGGCTCGAGGGTCAGGATCATCTTGTCGGCCTTCTTGCCCAGCGCATCGAGGATGGTCGGGATGTCGCCCTCGCCCTTGCCGGCGGGAACAACGGCGCCGTCAGCCATGATGGCGTCCTTGATGTGCATGTAGGTGATCCACTTTTCCAGCTTCCTGAAGGCCTCGATGGGCTTCACGCCGGACTGGATGAAGTTGGCGGGATCGAAGATGCAGCCCATCTTGTCGCCGTAAACCTGCATGATGTCCACGCAGCGGTCGTCGATGTCGCCGTAGATGCCCTTCTCGTTCTCGTGCAGCAGCTTGATGCCGGCGGCGGTCGCGTCCTCGAGCATCAGACCCAGCTGATCGATGACCTTATTGCGCCAGTCGGCCGGATTGCAGCCTTCGGGCATGAAGAAGGAGAACATGCGGATCTGGTCGGCGCCCAGAATCTTGCAGATTTCGAGGCCGCGGCGGAAGAAATCGCGGTGCTCCCCAAAGTCCTTCTCGATGGCGTACTTGCCGTAGGGAGAGCCCATGGAGGACAGCTTGATGCCGGCGTCGTCCAGCTTCTTGCGGGCTTCCTTGGCCTGCTCGTCGGTCAGGCGGGCGACGGAGGTTCCGTCCACGCCGCGCAGCTCGATCAGGGAAACATTATTCTTCTTAAGGGCCGCAATCTGCTCCAGAACAACCTGGCTGGCTTCATCGGCGAATGCGGACAGCTGATATTTGAACATGGTAATCATCCTCCTGATTGTAGTTCTATCGTATAGTATACCGCGGGCGGCTTTTTCCGTCAAGAATTTTCAGTTGTCCTTCAGGAAATACGCTCCATAGCGCGCTTTGGCGGGCGGCAGATCGTCGATATTGACTTCAGATATGAACGGTATTCTCGCCCGGATTCAGCGGAATCCGTCGGTCGCCCGCCTTCAGATACGCCCTTGCGCCCTCCGGAACGGACGCAGAAACAACGCCTGCATCCAGATCAAACATGACCCTGTACTCGCCCGCTCCGGTGCGGATCTTTCCCCCGGCCTTGCGGACCGGCGACGTCAGGCAGGGCTCGATGATCACCTCGGAATAGCCCGCCTCAAAGGACACGGGCTTTACGCCCAGCAGCCCCGAATACAGATGCCGGACGCACGCGCCGAACATCGGATGATTGTGGCTCTGCTTGTAATCGCAGAGCGATTCGTACAGCGTGGTCGCGCCGCGCTTTCTCATGAAGTTAAAGCCCACTTCCTCATCCTCGCTCGCCATCAGCCGCACGGCAAGATCCCCCATGCCGTGCCCGAACAGCTCGCCGATCAGAAGATCGGTGCCGAAGATGCCGGTATCGAACTTCCCGAGCGCATCGTACTTCTCATATACCTTCTTCATGAGATGTTCGCTTTCAGGCAGCCCCGCCCATACGGCGAACACATCCGCCCCCTGTATGCCGGAGAAATACTGCCCGTCCGCAAAATACCTGTCATGCAGCGCGTGCTTTGCCTGTTCGGCAGTTTCCGCAAGGTCCGCCGTGTCCTCGCCCAGCACGCAGCCGATTTCCTGCATCATGCCGATGCAGCGGATCAGATAGCAGGTGTTGACGAATTCCTCCGGCAGCACGACCTTCTCCGGCGTCTCCCAGTCGCCCAGACACCAGCCCTTTTCCTCCTCATGCGTGACCAGATGCCCCTCGCTGCGCAGCGCCATATATTCGACCCAGCGGCGCATGGGCGTCCATGTCCTTTCGAGCATCGTCCGGTCGCCGTAGATCTTGTAAAAGTTATACGGAACCACCACGACCGCGCAGCCCCAGCCGCCCGGTCCGCCGCCTCCGCCCATGAAGGGCGCGGTGTGCTGGATGTGGCCGTTTTCAGTGTTCTGGCAGTCGAGAATGTCCTGAATCCACTTGCGGTAGGCCGCCTCCGCGTCCAGAGAGAGCATCGACGCCTCGCTGGCTACCTGTCCGTCGCCGGTATAGCCCAGCCGCTCGCGGTGCGGGCAGTCCGAGGGAACGGAGGTATGGAAATTGGTCAGCTGCGAGCGGAGGTAGGCGTCATAGAGCCAGTTGATCGTGTCCGAATCGCACCGGAAGGAGGATACCACCGGAAGATCGGTATGAACCACCTCAACCGTCAGATTAAGCACCTCGGCGGCGCCTTCGGTCTCAACGTCAAAATACCGGAATCCGTGCCAGACGAACATCGGCGCAAGCGTTTGTTCGTCCCCGTTCAGGATGAAGGTATCGCTCTGAATCTGCTTTGCGCCGGACGCGCAGGTATGGTGCGCGCCGGTGCTGCCGAACCACAGCTTTCCGTCCTCAATCTCCTCGGCAAAGCGCAGCGTGATCCGGCTGCCCGCCTCGCCCCGGGCGCGGATTTTCACCCAGCCGCTGATGTTCTCGCCGACGTCGTAAAGACGGGCGCTTCCG
>JAFQQU010000155.1 GCA_017410445.1 Clostridia bacterium
ATATGCGGCGACAGCTTGATCTCCATCCATTTCGTTTCATCATAGCTGCCGCGCGTATCGAGAAAGGCGACAATCTCCGAAGTCGGAAAAAAGGAGTAGAGGAAAGTCATGAAGATCGGGAGCAGCATGACGATGGCCAGCGCCGCCAGAAGCGTCCATATCACCGGGTGACTCAGCGGCTTTTTTCTCTTTTGCGCCATATTCACCGCCTCCTCACATCAGTCCCCGGCGCATCCGTCTTTCCACGAGGAACAGCGCGCCGAACAGGACGAATACGATCAGCGCAAAGCTGTATGCCGCGCTGGTTACATTCTGGTAATTGAGCTTCGAGAACATATTATTCATGTAATTCTGAAGGGTATACACCGAGTAATCGGGATACGCGCCGCCGATGAAATAGACTTCCTTGAAGATCTTGAACGCGTTGATCCACGCCATCACCAGCACCAGAAAGGCGGTCGGCGTGATGAGGGGAAGCGTAATCCGGAAGGCCTGCTGCCGAAAGCTAGCGCCCTCCAGCTCCGCATATTCGTACAGCGCATCGGGTACCGCCTGCAGCGCCGCCGTAAAAATCACCATCGAGAATCCGAGATTCTTCCATATATACATCGCCACGACCGGCACGCGCAGCCCGGCGCCTTCCAGCCACAGCACCCGCTCGATCCCCAGCCCGTTCAGCAGCTGATTGACCGCCCCGCCGTAGTCGAAGACCACCAGCCAGATCAGCAGCATGGCGGACGTCGGCATCAGATACGGCAAAAGCACCGCATTTCTGATAAACGTATTCTTGGAACGCATCCGGTGCATGAGCAGCGCGATCAGAAAGGACATCAGCCAGATCAGCGGCGCACAGATCAGCGAAAGCTCCATCGTGTTTTTGAGCCCCAGCAGAAACATTTCATTTTTCCAGATTTTGAGGTAATTCTGCATTCCCACAAACCTGTTTTCGAAGCTGCCGTCGGTCAGGCTGTACCAGATTCCGCCCGCAAACGGGACGAGATAGAAGATCATAAGCCCGATCAGCCCCGGCAGCAAAAAGATAAGCACCGATTTCTTTCTGGTAAACATAGATCGTTTCCTCCATTTTAAGAGGCGGACGGGAGACGCACAGACACGGCCTCTCCCGTCCGAAAACCGTGCGTCAGTCCCCTTCCTCCATTTGCATCATGCGAAGCTTCTGGTCAAATGTGGTCAGCATCTGATCCGCGCTCATCTGCCCGTCCACATAGCGGGAAACGAGCCGCTTTATCTCCCTGCCTTCCTCCGTGCCGTAATGATAGGCCATGAGATATTCGTTCTGAATCACGACGAAGTTCTCAGCCATCCTCCGGTATTCAGCCAGCATTTCTTCCGTCCATACATACTCCATTCTCAGGAACATCTGCCTTGCAGCCTCCGCGCTCTTGATATCGGCTTCAATCGCCTGCTTCTCATCATCCGCGGCCTTGGTCAGCGCCGTCTGCTGCTCACTGATAAACTGGTCATACACTGCAATCCGTTGATCATTAAACGGATCTCTGAGCGGTTCTCTCCAGTCGGCAAAGAGCGTCGCCTGCATGCCTTTATCCATCGTTTGAGCGCGCGCTTCAAGGTAGTCGATCGCCAGATCGATGTTCTTGGAATACGGATTGACCACATACGCGTACATTTCCAGCCCGATCAGCGCTTCTTCCTCTTCCGAGAAGGCCAGAAGCAGCGGTTCCATCCCTTCCTCTCCACGACTTAAAGAGATTGGCAGATTGATTCCGCCTGCGCCTTGCAGCAATACATCCGAAAAGCTATATGAATAGCCGTCCGAGAAATCTTTCTCGGATGCAAAAGCGGCAAAATCCATGCCGTCCAGCCGGTTCAGCGTTTCCCTCATGAAGGGCGTATCGACAGAAACCTCTGCGCCGGGCTTGTTCATGGCCGTGACCTGCGCATTGAGCAGCATATAAATCAGCGTTTCCTTCATGTTTGCCGTCTCGCGCGGATCAAACGGCATCTTCTCCGGAAACTCCTTGGAATAGCTCTCATCCCAGCGCTCGATCAAATCCAACAGCTTGTCCCATGTGTCGGGATAGATCCCCTCGTGGATGCCGATTTCCTCAGCCAGCTTTCTATTGATCTGATAACCTCGCGCCCAAACATCACCGGGGAGAGCGATCAGTTTTCCATTCTCAGTCAGCGCGTCGCGGAATGCTGGGAACATACGCTCTGTCATCGCACTCAGTACTTCGCTTCCCGAAAGATCTGCCGCATAGCCGCGCTCCGCCAGCGCACGATATGCCTCGCTGCTGACCCGCAGATAATAGATATCGATCTCCGACGATCCGAACATCATGGCCTGCGTGACCTCGCTGGTCGAAAGTTCATCATCCAGGGTCAGCCACTTCAGGTCGGCTTCCGGGTGTTCTTCCGTAAAAGCAATATAAGCGCCATCCATCTCGGTTATCCTAACGCTGGTAATCGTCAGAGTACGGGGCGGCTGTTCGGAAGGATTGATGTTTGTAACAAGTGCGCCTTCACGTCCACTGACGAAATAGTATCCGCCATCCATCAATCCCGCGCCGCCGTCCCACTCGATGACAGACGGCGCTTTGACCAGCGAAGAGCCCAGTTCAGCATGCCTGCCTTTCAGATCGGTCGCCCAGATCGTATTGCTGCACAGATAAACGAATCTTTCCCCTTCCTCGTCATAGCTGACGCCGCGCGCGGTATGATCTGCCAGCGTCAGCAGCTTCGTCATCTCTCCGGTTTCCGTCGAAATCTCATACAGAATATAGGGAGCATACTTGTCCTTATCATCCCGGAGTGCTGCAACCAGCCTGCCATCTTCGCAGACCGCAATATCTCCCCACGACCTGCGGCTTTCCAGAACGCGACTGCTGCCATCCGTCAGATTGAATGCAATCAGCTCCACGCTGTCACCGGACCAGTCGCTGGCCAGCAGATACAGCGCATCGTCCGAAGCGACGCACTTGCCAATCACCTGTCCATACAGCTTCCAGTCGAGAGTGATTTTCTCTGTTGCAATTGCCTTTCCATCAGCCAGTTCGATCGAACAGACCTTTCCCGTGTTGATGTTGAGCGCCATCAGCTCTCCGCCGAGGGCGAACAGTTTCATGGAGGAAGGACTGATCTTCTGTTCTCCGTCTTCCTGCAGTGCAAATCGCTGACGCTCTGTCTCGCCGGCCTGAATGGACCAAACCGCGCTGCCGTCCTGATCTCTGAGGATCATATAAGCCGTGTCACCAACCGCTGCTGCGCTTGAAACGGTAATCGTCGGATTGCTTTCCTGCTGAAGCAGAATCACATTCCCCGATTCACCCAACGCTCCGATGGGCGTCAGCAGCGCCAACAGCATGGCCAGAAGCATACAAATCGTCTTCTTCATGATACACCTCCCGATTATTATCGTGTCCGGACATATGTTAGACGCCGGGCACGTATCATCGGATGATGTAATGTTAATTTATTTTACTCTCCTTCCTCCATCTGCATCATACGCAGCTTCTGATCAAGAGCGGAAAGCATCTGATCCGCGCTCATCTGACCGTCCACATAGCGGGAAATGAGCTGCTGCATCTCCTCCGCTTCCTCGCCGTCCGTCGCCAGAAAATACCGGTTTTTCATGAC
>JAFQQU010000156.1 GCA_017410445.1 Clostridia bacterium
AGAGGGACGAAGAGCCAAGGCCGCGGTGTGGGATTCGCATCCCGCTGCCGCATGGAGAAGGACGAATACATGTACCTCCTGTTATGCGGTTTGCTGCATGACAGGAGGTGCTTTGTTATGATGAGTTGATATTGATCCGAAGCAAAAAAACAAATTGGAAAGGATGATATCAATGAATAAGGAATCGATTCGCCTGAGGCGGATGCTGGTATCCGCACTGCTGCTGGCCATTGCGCTGGTTCTCAAAACTTTTTTCTCAATCAACATCCCGCTTTTAGGCGAGAACGGCATGAGTGTAGGGGTGGCTGGTGTGTTTTCAATGCTGCCATCCATACTGTTTGGCCCATATTATGGAGCGGCAGTTTCAGGATTATCTGATTTGTTGGGCTACATTATCAAGCCGGACGGTGCATTTATGCCGCTGTTGACGCTGACGGCTGCACTGGGCGGCTTTCTGAGGGGCTTCCTTTACATCAGGCTGAAAGATAAAAAATCTGTCCGTCTGCGTGTACTGGGCTCGATAATGACAGCACTTATGCTGGTGCTTGGAGTGGGCAGCGTGATATGTATGAGAGTAGACGGTATTGATGGAACTTTCTATGATCGTGTTACACCGGAAGAAGCAGCTGCCATGACTGATCTGACGCCAATTAGCAGTTTGCTGATTGCTCGTACCGCAAGCACGAAGAATCCAAGCGGCAATCTGGCCTCATATATTGTCAGTCTTGCCGGAGGTCCACTGACCTGTGCAGCATTCTGTCTGCTGATACTACTGGCTGACCGGATCATTGACCGTTACTTTGCGGCTAACCGAGCAAAGATCAATACGCTTGCTATCCTGCTTGCCGTATCTGTTTCTGGAGTGATCGTCACAACGCTCAACACGGTGATCCTTCGCGAAATGCTGTTTGCCAGCTGGAAGGTAATTCCTTTTGCAGTGCTTTGGCTGCCGAGAGCGATCGAGGAGCTACTGGCAGGAGTCGTTAAGGTATGCTTTATGGGAATGCTGACTGCTGTATGCGCAAAGATGGCGAAAGGGATTATCAGATAAACTGAGGAGAAAAGCTTCCGAAATCATGAACTATATGCCTTTGGAATGCATCTAATATATGCCAAGGAAAGGAGTGAAACACATTGAAACTAATGAGAAAACTACTTGGCTGCGCGCTGGCCATTTGTATGCTGTGCGCAGCCTCCGGCGTTCAGGCAGAAGAGGGCGACGGAGAAGCCCAAACGATGTATTCAATGGAAATTGTACTGGACGAAACAAACATCGATAAGCCAAGCCTCATCATCAAAATGGAGGCGACGGTTTATAACGACAGCACAGATGAATGGTCGGAAATCTGCTTCAGGGATCACATGAGTTCGCTGTATCAGTGGTTCATGTACAACCATGAGGGCGAAGATCTCGCCAGTGGAATTACCCGTGCAGCATGCGGTGATAACGAACTGACCATTCGCACGGAAGGTGTTACGATGCCCTCGGAGCCGATTGACGATCAATCTGCTGTATTCGTTGAGCTTCCTGATCCTCTTCTTCCGGGCGAAAGCGTAACACTGAATCTGGAGTATTCGGCGGATATCCTCAATGATGCGGCACGCTGCGCATACTCAAGCCTTGTATTTGAAAATGAAGGTGCCCGTACCTATGAACTGGCGCAGTTCTATCCGATGCTCGCCGTTTATGAGAATGGCAATTGGAATATCGGTCCGTATTATACGGAGGGCGAATGCTTCTATAGCCGCTGCGCCGACTATGAGATCACGCTGCTTGTTCCTGAAAAATATGAAGTGATTGCCAGTGGAGACGAGAAAAAAGGCGAAACGGCTGACGGCATGACCGAATGGATGATCGGCGCACAGGACATGCGAGATGTTTCCATCATCGTGAGCAACGAGTATGTATGCAAGACCGACGAGGTATGCGGCGTGACCGTCAACAGCTATTATGCGCCGAACCACCCGGAGAACAAAAATGACGATCATGAGGAGCAGGGTGCAATCCAGCTGCAGACGGCGATGGATTCAGTTGCGGCATTTACCGAGGCGTATGGGCCGCTGCCGTATGACGAACTGGACGTCGTGGAATCGAATTATATGTTCGGCGGCATGGAGGCTCCTGGGCTCATCCGAATCAGTGAGTTGTACAGCTGGTTCATCGGCGAGGATGATTCCGAGGAGGATCGAAAGGAGTATGCCAAAAAATGTGCCGGCACGGTGGCTCATGAGACGGCACACGAATGGTTCTATGCAGCAGTAGGCAATGATCAGTACCATGAAGCATGGCTGGACGAGAGTCTTGCCGCGTTCAGCGAGCAGGTATACTGGCGGTATGTCGGGCGAAGCGAAGAGGAAGTGGCCGCTGTAATGAAATCCTTTGTGGAGAATATGCCTGAAAGCGGCAATGCGACCATCAACCATGTATATCATGAAAGGCTGACAGAGGACTCACATTTTGATTATACTTCAGCGGTATATCAGCGCGGCGCCGGGTTTATTTATCAGCTGGAGCAGAGCATGGGGAAGGAAGCTTTCTATGCCTTTATGCGGGAATACTACGAAACCTACTGCCTGGGCGAAGCGCATACGGAGGACTTCATTTCAACTCTCCTGCCGTACATAGAGGAGAATGATGAGGCTAAAAAACTGGTAGACAAATACTTATCACCTACTGATCGGTGATGTTACACTTTTCAAAATAACAGCAGCCTTGGCATATCGCTGGGGCTGCTGATTTATTACATGGAAATGCAAAAACTTAGAAACTTTTTGAGTATCCCAACCGTATATAGGGTGAAGATCTTCAGAAACGCGGGAGGCCTCCTGATGGACAAAACGACCTTTGTCATCATTTCATCTCCCCGAATAGAATCATTCGTCCGTACAGGGCTTCACAGGAACCAGCCAATGCCACGGCGTATCGCACTGTTTCGGAGGATTCGCCTCCTCTGCATCCAGATACAGCTCTGCGTTCCAAGGGCTCGCGTCCCAGTTGACTGTGTAGCCCAGCGGCTTTATGCGCTCACAGGTCTGGCCAACGTCCTCGCCGAACAGACCCTTTGCGCACAGTGTTTCCGGCCAGTCGCGGAAGATAAGGCCCTCTGGTACTTCCGTTCCGGCAGGCGTTATGGCGCAGACCATGTAGATGAACGTATCGGTTGCGGGATCATACTCGCAGGTCCAGCCCATAAGCGATTCGGGGATGAGAGAGGAGAGAGCACGCAATACTTTATCCTTGCCGCTTTTGAAAACGCTGTCCCAGAGCGCAGGCGCGGTATTGCCGAGCTTTCCGCCCGAACGGGCTTCGATACCGATGATGCGGAAAGCCGGAAGACGATAGATTTCCAGAGATTCTTCAAAGGGACGGATTTCAGAGACAGGCTGCATGCTGTATTCCTCCTGAATTGTCATTTGGCATCCAGATCTACGCTGAACATATAGGCCGTGCCGGGCTTCTCAAAGCCGTTTGGGAAAACCTCAGCCGTCCAGTATTTGTGGGGATAGGGGATCATCACGCCCTGTCCGAGGATAATGTTTCTGGTGACGTCGTACATTCCGTGTACATCGTACCCTTCCTCGCGATGCATGGCTTCTGCATCGCCGGTGAAGGAGGTATATGCGTACTGAGACAGATAGGGTACGCCGGTTCCGCCGTCGTTCTCGGTAACGAGATCAATATACTCAAACCCTTCTGGAACGGGTGTATCTGGCTGCATGAAGCGTCCCCAGAGCATGTGCCACGGGGCGACGTCTACGCACTGACCATGATGGTGCAGAAACAGGATATCGGTCCTGATGTCGGAAGCGAAATCGCTCATACCGTCCAGTACGGCAAAGAGCTTCCTGCGGTTTTCGATATTCTCAAGGTCTGCACCTTCAAGGCCGATGAAGCGCATGGCTGGCGCCTTGATATATTCGAAACTCTCCACCATGAAGCCGTTCTGCTGTCGCGTGACCGTATCCGGCATGAACAGCGACCACTGAACCTGCGCATCGCAGTCCTTCAGGCAGTTGATGTAGCCATAGAAGCTGATGGTATCAACGCCTGCAGGGCCGGATTTGTCGCCTGCGATTACTTCTCTGATCTTCCTGTCCAGCACGACGGAGAAATCGCTGAATACGAGGGAGACGACTTCCTTCAGATTCGGATCGATGGAAACGCCGGACAGCTCTTCGTCAAACCGATCAAGCGCCCTGAATACCGCCTCGTTTACCAGACCGGTGGAGCGGAGTTCA
>JAFQQU010000157.1 GCA_017410445.1 Clostridia bacterium
GGATATGATTATTGTTTACCGAAGGAGCGAACGGAACGCGTGGAAATGCAAGGAAAAAGAAACCCGTCATGGCGCGGATGAAACCGGCAATGACGGGATAAGCGGCAGGATTCTTTATCTGGAGGACTTGCTGGAGTGCGGCATAAAGCCCTCGCCAAGCGCTTCGTGGACATTTGTGGAAATCATGAAAGCATTCGGATCGACTTCGGAGACGATGGAGCGCAGGCGCGTGGATTCGGTCCGGTTGATGACGCACAGGACGACTTCCTTATCGTTTCCGCTGTAGAGGCCGCGGCCTTTGAGAGCGGTTGCGCCGCGTTCAAGCTCTGCCATAATGCGCTGAGAGATGACTTCGTTTTTATCGGAGATAATGAAGTAAGCGCGGGCGCTCGAAAGGCCGTCCACCAGCATGTCGATGACATAGCTCATGAGGAAGGTGCTGATGAGCGCAAACATAGCGGAGACGATATCAAAGACGAAGGCGGAAGCGATGATGACGATGGCGTCTACGGCGAACATCACGCTGCCGACGGATACGGACGGAATGCGCTTTTTAACCAGCTGAGCCAGCATGTCTGAGCCGCCGGTCGTCGCGCCGCCCCGGATGATCAGACCGAAGCCTACGCCGCCGAGCACGCCGCCGAAAACGGTGGCGAGCAGCATGCGCTCGGTCGTATCGGCCGGAATGATCGAGGGAATGGGCAGCAGGTCAATCATCAGAGAAAGGCCGATGGTCGCTGCGAGCGAACGGACGCCGAAGGAGATTCCGAGAGAACGTGCGCTCAACAGAAACAGCGGAATGTTAAGACACAGAGTAATGGTACCGACCGGCCATCCGGTGCCGTGAGCGACCAGCTGAGCGATGCCGGTAAAGCCGCCGGGCGCAATTTCGTTGGGAATCAGGAACATATTGTACGCCAGAGAACAGACGAAAATGCCGGCGATAATCTGTCCCCACATGAATATAGTTTGCTTGATTTGCTTGGACAAAACAGTCCCTCCGATGCTTTGTTTTAATTGTATTATACCACAATCCGGCAGTTTGAAAAAGCATTTTCATTGAATTGATTGAATTCACGTTTGATGAATTCAACTGATACCAAGGGATACGCGGATTGCGCGGGTTACCTGCTCCATATATTTCGGCGTCAAAGCGCCGATGCGTTCGCGGAGCCGCTTTTTGTCCAGAGTTCTGATTTGTTCTGCCAGCACGACAGAATCCCGCTCCAGACCATGTCCGGCGGAGGGGATGAAGACATGCGTAGGCAGACGCGCTTTCTGTATCTGGGAAGTGACTGCAAGAACGATGACGGTGGGGCTGTATCGGTTTCCGGTATCGTTCTGAATGATCAGAACAGGTCTCAGGCCGCCCTGCTCAGAGCCTACCACCGGATCGAGGTTTGCGCTGTATAAGTCTCCTCTTAAAATCATGGAGATCACGCTCCGGAAAGGATGGTTTTCTGATTCATCCTATGCAGAGGAACAAAATGTTGCGCCGGACGGTTGCTCAAAGAGTGATGTAATGTTATAATAGAGAAAACTATGAGGCGTATTGGCGCCGAAAGGATGGAGACAATGCAGTTACTAAATATCCTTGGACCGGTTATGATCGGACCGTCCAGTTCACATACTGCCGGCGCTGCGCGTATCGGGCGGATTGCTTACAGATTGCTGAATGAACCGGTTGCAAAGGCGGAGATCGCTTTCCACGGTTCTTTTGCCAAGACGGGCAGCGGGCACGGTACGGACCGCGCGGTTGTCGGCGGTCTGATGGATATGGAGACCTCTGATGAGCGCCTGCGCGACAGCATCGAGCTGGCGAAGAAGGAAGGAATGGAGATCCTGTTTGAAACGGTTGAATTGAAGAATGCCCATCCGAATACCGTACGTCTCCGTCTGACCGGCGCGAGCGGAAAGAAGCTCGAAATGATTGCGGCTTCGATCGGCGGAGGCAGCGTAGAGGTCCGGGAACTGGACGGACTGCCCATCAGCTTTAACGGAACCGCGCATACGCTGATCATCAGCCAGAAGGATGCTCCCGGCATGATTGCCAGCGTAGGAAGCCTCCTTGCGGGCGCGTCGGTCAATATCGGAACCATGAAATGCGCACGCGAAGCTGCGGGCAAGCGCGCGATTATGGTTCTTGAACTGGATGCTCTTCCGAATGACGCTATTGTTGCCGCGCTTCGTGCGATGACCAATATTTCCAGTGTGACGCTGCTTAAGAAGCTGGTGTAGGAGGATAAATCAATGGAGTATTCTATGAAGGAATTGGTGGCGGCTGCGCAGGGGTCAACGATTGGTCAGGCAGCGCTGCTGAATGAAATGCTCGACACGGGAATGACGGAGGCCGAACTCAAGAAGATCATGAGGGATCGCCTTGAGGTCATGCGCGCTTCTGTTGAAAATGGCATGGACCCCGATCAGAGGTCGCTGTCGGGTTTGTCCGGCGGACAGGCGGCAAAACTCCATGCTGCTGTTAATGCAGGGCTTACGGTAAGCGGCTCCCTGATGGGAAGAGCGGCTGTACGCGCGATGGCGGTTGCGGAGTGCAACGCCTGCATGGGCAGAATTGTCGCTGCGCCTACTGCGGGTTCCTGCGGCATTCTGCCTGCGGCGATTCTTACGATGCAGGAGGAAAAGGGCCTGAGCGACGACGCACTGGTCAACGCGCTGTTTACTGCAGCTGCGGTCGGCGCGGTTATAGCACAGCGTGCAAGCGTATCGGGCGCTGAGGGCGGATGTCAGGCGGAATGTGGCAGTGCGGCTGCGATGACGGCTGCGGCGCTGGTTGAGCTGGCTGGCGGCACGCCCGAAATGGCTTCTGCCGCATGCGGTCTGGCTCTGATGAACAGCATGGGCCTTGTATGCGATCCGGTGGCGGGATTGGTTGAAGTGCCCTGCGTATACAGAAACGTCGGAAGCGTTGCCAATGCAATGACGGCTGCGGATATGGCGCTTGCCGGTATATGCGCGCCGATCCCGACGGATGAAATCATTGACGCAATGAAGGCGGTTGGTGATCTTCTGCCTGCTTGCCTGCGCGAAACCGGCGAAGGCGGCGTGGCGGCCTGTCCGTCTGCGCTGAAGGCAAAGAAAATCTGAGTGCGCAGAGAATAGCGTATATTTATAGATGAAACTGCCGCATGATCAGGAGGTTATCCTGAACGTGCGGCAGCGATTGGTTTATAGGTGATCAATACAATTCAGAGATGGCAGCCGGGAGATGAGCGATCAGATCCGCAGCAAGCATGCTGACGGGATTCATGGATTGTTCCGCGAGTTCGCCGCATCGTCCGTGGATTTCGCTTCCTGCCCACGCAGCGCATTCCGGATCAAAGCCCATGGCAAGCAATGCGCCGATGATTCCTGAGAGAACGTCCCCGCTTCCGCCTGTGGCCATGCCGGGCGAACCGGAAGCGCTGATATATGTTTTTCTGCCCCGAATGACGGAAGCAGCTCCCTTGAGAAGAATGACAGCATTCAATGCGGAAAGCAGTTCTGCGTCATGAAGCGGCTGACCGGTACAGTCCGGGCAGAGCCGTCTGGCTTCGCCGGGATGCGGAGTGAGTACGTGTTGCGGACGCAGAAGGGAAATGAGTTCCGGATTGTGCGCAATCAGATTGAGGGCGTCGGCATCGATGACGGCGGGGAGATTGCTTGTGAGGATTGTCTCGATAATGCGCGGAGATGCTTTAGTCGACAGGCCGGGGCCGATGACGACGGCAGACTTGCTAGGGAGGGCGTCTGTAAGGGCGGGAATTGCTTCTTCGGAAATCGTTCCGTCCTGCTCTGGAAGAGAAATGCACATGGCTGCGGGAAGCAGAGATTGCAGCACAGGTACAATAGAACGGGGACATGCGATCGTTACAAGACCTGCGCCGGAGCGGAGTGCTGCATGGGCTGCGTACATTGCTGCGCCTGTCATACCGAAGCTGCCTGCTACAACGAGCAGATGGCCGTAGGTACCTTTATGACCGTTGTGTCTTCTGAGCGGAAAAGGATGATTCGTGACTGCGCTGCACGCGGGATCAAGAGGTTCAATGAAATAACAGGAATGACCGGGAGAAAAGCGGTTCAATCCGATGTCGCGCACGACGAGTTTTCCGGTGCAGTCCAAGCCGTCGAGAAGAAAATGACCGGTTTTTGCATATTGGAAGGTGACGGTAAGGTCTGCCTGAACAGAGAATCCTTCGATTTTTCCGGATTCGGCGTTCAGACCGGAGGGAACATCAACGGAAGCGACGAGAGAACCGTTTGAACGGTGTTTATTCATAGCATCGACCAGGGTACGGTGGCTTCCGGGCATTGGACGGTTTAAGCCGATGCCGAACAGGGCGTCCACCCAGACGTCAGGCTGCTGAATGTCATTGAGAGAGTTAGAATTGATACAGGGAAGAGAGAGGCCGCCGATTGCGCGCTTGGCGTTGATGAGTGCGTCGCCGCGCAGTTGGTCTGCGGGAGTCATAGGAATAAGTACAACGGATGCGCCTTTTTCGTATGCCAGCCGCGCGATGGCATAACCGTCGCCGCCGTTGTTGCCCGAGCCGCATGCGACGTAAATGCGTTTGCCTGTTATCGAACCGCAGAAATGGATTAATTCGTCGACAAAAGCGGAAGCTGCATTTTCCATGGCGACGAGCGTCGGCATGCCATTGGCGAAGTGTTCTTTTTCGAGCGCATACATCTGAGCAGGAGTCAGAAGGGATCTCATGGACGGAATACCTCCACACGGTTTGATGAATAGTGGTTAATATAAGAATATCATGATCCGGGACGAAAACGCAACCGGAAAAGTACAGGGAGATGAAAAAATGGGATTTGATTTAAAAAGCGCACGCCATTGGGCGGAGGAGCTGCTCAGACAGGCTGTTACAGAGGGAAGCAAGGTTATTGATGCTACATTGGGAAATGGATATGACACGGAGTGGCTTTGTGGTCTGGTGGGTGACGAAGGGCATGTATATGGCTTTGATGTTCAGCAGGAAGCGGTTGACCGGACAAATGAGCGTCTTGTGAACGCAGGAATTGATCATCGTGCCACTCTGTTTTGTACAGGCCATCAGAATGTGAAGGAGTATGTACATGAGAAGGTGGACGCCGCTGTGTTCAATCTCGGATGGCTTCCGGGGACAGATAAGAATATCCGTACAATGAGAGAGACTACGCTGCAGGCGGTTGAGGGATGCCTTGAACTCCTTAAAGAGGGAGGACTTCTGACAATATGCGCATATCCGGGTCATGAGGAGGGGAAGGAAGAACTGAATGCGCTGATTGAGTGGGCGAAAGGATTGGATTCAAAGAAATATGATGCAATGATCAGGGGCTATCTGAATCAGCCTAATGATCCGCCGGTGATGTTTGCAGTCAAGAAGAACCTGAGAAAAGGGAGCAGGAAGTGAGAAGGGAAATGGCGTAACATTGTTTTGATGATGATTTTCAAAAATCCGGATTTTCTTGAAAAAAGTGATTTCAAAAGGTGCAGAAAACGTGCATATATATAGGAAGGAAAAAAGATAAAAAAAGGTGTTGACAAAAAGGGGGA
>JAFQQU010000158.1 GCA_017410445.1 Clostridia bacterium
CCATTTTCTCCCTATCAGCGCCTCAAAAACACCGAAGCCATTCTGATGTATTTTAGCAAAATTTGGCAGAATCTGACTGTCATAAAACCAACCTGAATTCCCCCTGATCGCTCAGCAAACATTCATGCTGAGCAATTTTTTGTCCCCTTCCACTCCCCCATTATTCAACAGCCTGCACATTGAGTACGTTTTCGAGTGCCTTGAAAACAACACGACGCATGGGCTGCTGAACGCCCTCGCTGCGCCATGCGCGGCACAGGGACACGCCGTCTCCGTCCGGCAGCGTTACATCCAGCACGATGAGATCGATATTCGGCGCGTACTTCGCCCGCGCATCACTGACACAGACCGCCGCCGTCACCTCATATCCCTCGCGCTCGAAAAGTTCCGTAAGGCCTCCGCGCAGCACGGTGTCGTCCTCAACCAATAATATCGAAAAGGGCATTTTACGATCCTCCGTTTTGATTCTTGCTCCCGATTATAGCATAATCGGCAGGAACAGGCAATCAGCAATCCAGCCTTGAACCGTATCCGGAATTGTGTATATCGTGTTTCCCGTCGAACAGCTGTAATTTGTGAACCCGAGGGCTAACGGGATCACTGAATTTCAACACCTCAAATACTCCGGACCCGATCTCAAACAGCTTAATCAGAAGCCCTGTTTATAATCAAGCTTTTATCCCATAGCAGTTCCTGTGGATAATCGGCTATTCTCTCCGTGCCGCCGCATCCACATTTCTTCATTCTGCCATTCTCATCATATTCAATCCGAAAATGCTGCACACTGATTCCGCTTACATCAGCCTCAGGATTTGCGCAGTTCCAGAATCGATCCATCTTCTGCACATCATCCATAATCGGCCCATACACTTCAATATCAGATACAATCTCCGGCCGCAAAGGCATCACCGTAGAATGACAAATATACAGAGTATTTCCACCGGCATCTTTAATATGGAATGTCATTGAATACAGATAACGAAATCGTGCAGGTGCAGATTCATCCTTGTAATCAGGATGCCATGAAACAATCACTTCATTGACTCCACTGTACAGACAGTAAGTCAGTTCAGACGCCTTGTCGCGCAGATGTTCATAGCTATGCATATGCGAAATGCGTATTACTCGTCCTTCACAATCATAATCATATATATAGCTTGGATCGTCTGCCTTTTTCAGCAGCCTGCCGCGGCTTACGTTCGTTGTGGCAAGAACCATCGCCTCAGAGGGATTATAGTAACCATAAGGCGCGAGCGTCCTTTCCCCTTTGCTGTATCTCCGCTTCTCCGGACAGATTTCATCGTCGATTTCCGCAAACACTTCCGGCCACTCCACCGAATCGCGCAATTGACGCACTCGCTTTGCGAACCTCATCACGCCTTCTGCCTCGGCAAAGTCTATGCCATCAAATATCTGATCCATATCCTGACAGCAGCGCGCCATCTTCATTCTCCTCCCTTGAATGGAACTGCCAAATCTTCAGCAGCCGGTGAAACTCCCCCTTAAGAGCAGCTCCGCCGCAATCTCTCCGCAAAATAATCAGTCATTCGACAAATAAGCCAGCCTGTAGGAATCAGCTTCGCTATCAGAATGAGCCGCACAATACAACTGTATGGCTTTTCTTCAAACGCTTTGTCAAAGCCCTTCCCCTTCAGCTCATCATCCAGTCGTCATAATCTCTATGAACAACGCTCATTCTGCCGCCCTCATCAGCGACCGATGCAACAACAATCCGCCCCGGATGCCGCCGAATCAAAAGGCTCATTTCTTCCTTATGGAGCAGCAGCATTTCTTCCGTTATGTGAAGCGGGAGTTTTGTTTTCTCCAGAAGCTTCATCATGTCCATTTCCTCCAGCAGACATCCCCATTCACAGCCCGATTGTACAGCATCTTCGCAATCAACACGTATGAAATTGTTTGGATGCATACTCTGCAAAAACGCCGTATCGGTGTTATACAGTCCAATCGCGGCCTTTTGTTTCCCCTGTGAATCCCTGATCGGTTCAGAAAAACGCCCTCGTGACGCCGCCCCCATGACTGCAAGCCCCTTGATCGAATCATATGGTATATTGAACCACTCAATACGCCCGCAGCATATGCTTACTCCTCTCTCGTCCAGTTTGTGATGCACAAAAACAATTCTGAAACTCAAATACAAAATCATTGCAGCGAAAAGCAATACTGCCAGAAACGCCACGGCACACATATTTCCTCGCGCATCCGACGCACAAATCAGCATGAATACGCCTGCCTCAGCGAGACAGAAAAGAACCGTAATGAAGATCGATACCCTACTTCTCCGCTTCGCCATATGCCCTCCCATAGTTTTTTTCGTTCCGTCTCACATAAATGATATATCAAATCATCATCAGTCACTGCCGTCCGGCGGCCTGTCGGATCGGAATCCCTTTGCCGGGCCTCTCTATCTGTATCTCTATATTATATCCACATTATTTCTTCATTCTATCATACGGAATATGCACATACAACCCCGCAAAACAGCAAAAGGAGAGCTTTCGCCCTCCTTTTATCATCACAGATTATAGTACATCGCCAGAAACATCATCGAAAGAAGAATGAACAGCACGCCGGTCAGCATCAGCGCAAGCTGCGGCTTTCCCCTCTTCTCATCCTTCTCCAGCTTGTATTCATAAAAGCTCTTGCCGTTCGGCTTCCGGTTTCCGCCGAACAGGCCGACGAACGCGCGCACACCGTATTGAATACCGTAGCCCATCATGTCAAAGAACCCGGTGGTCGACACCCAGGTCAGCAGACCGATTCCCGTCGTCATCAGGCCGACCACGAAGCATCCGTCGCACAGATATCTGGAATTCAGGCTGAGCGTGTTCCCCATCGCCATGCCTTGCGAACGCGCAATGAGCAGAGAGACCGCTGCCTCGGCAATGATCAGCGCAGCCCAGATCATCCAGTTCCTCTTCCCTTTTTCCCGTTTCATATTCATATCCTCTGATTTATTCTCCTATCAAAAACGGGACCGACGCTTTGCCGGCCCCGTTTTCTATGGCGTTTACAGACCCAGCTGACGGCGGTATTCCTGGAATTCGGCTTCGTTGCAGTGAACGAAGTGTCCGGGCGATACCTCGCGCAGGGTGGGCTTGTCCGTCTTGTAATCATGAACCGCCAGCGGATCATACGTGATGCGCTTACGCTGCTTCTCGTATACCGGGTCCGGCAGCGGAATGGCCGACAGCAGAGACTTGGTGTACGGATGAAGCGGATGATCAAACAGCTCGTCGGAATCAGCCAGCTCTACCATCTTGCCGAAGTACATAACGCCGATGCGGTCGGAGAAGTACTTGACGACAGACAGGTCGTGCGCAATGAACAGGATGGTCAGACCCATCTGATGACGGAGGTCGTTCAGAAGGTTGATGACCTGCGCCTGAATGGAAACGTCCAGCGCGCTGACCGGCTCGTCGGCAATGATCATCTGAGGATTCATGACGACTGCGCGCGCAACGCCGATGCGCTGACGCTGACCGCCGGAGAACTCATGCGGATAGCGGCCCGCATGCTCGCGAACCAGACCGACCATCTCCAGAACGTCGAAAACCTTCTTGTCGATGACTTCCTTGTTCTTCTCGCCGCGGATGCGCAGGCCCTCGGCGATGGTCTCATAGACCGTCATTCGGGGATCCAGAGAAGCGATCGGGTCCTGGAAGATCATCTGAATATCGGTCACGCAGCTCTGAGCCTTGTGATTGGCCTTCGCGCTGGCCATGGCGTTCTTCTGCTCGGCGATGAACTGCTTGAGCTCCGCCTTGCGGGCCGGGTCAGCCTGCTTCATCTCCTCGCGCGCCTGATTGATCGCATCGCGGTAGGACTTGGTGCCGGCGGCAATGCGGCGGCCCTCGAAGTAAATGTCGCCGGAGGTGATGTCGTACAGCTTGATGATCGAGCGGCCGGTCGTGGTCTTGCCGCAGCCGGATTCGCCGACCAGGCCGAAGACCTCGCCGCGCTTTACATCAAAGGTAACGTCGTCAACCGCCTTGACGGACTTAAAATACTGGCAGAGATGTTCGACTCTCAGCAATACTTCTTCATTCTGATGATTAGGCATTTGCTTCGCCTCCCACTCTAGCCTTCATTTTCTTGATTCGATCGGAAACCATCTTGGGCATCTCGGTCTTCGGTGCGTCCGGATGGAGCAGCCAGGTCGCCGCCCAGTGGGTATCCGTAATCGGGAATGCCGGAGGCTGCATCTCGAAATCGACCTTCAGCGCATAGCGGTTACGCGCGGCAAACGCGTCGCCCTTCGGCGGATAGATCATGTTCGGAGGCGTTCCGGGGATGGCTTCCAGCTTTTCCTTGGTATCAAGGTCCGGCATGGAGCTCAGAAGCGCCCAGGTATAGGGATGCGCGGGCGCATAGAAGACCTCTTCGGACGTGCCGTATTCGACGATCTTGCCCGCATACATGACGGCGATGCGGTCGGCCATGTTGGCGACGACGCCGAGGTCATGCGTGATGAAGATAACGGAGAGGTTTCTCTCCCTCTTGAGCTTGTTGATCAGCTCCAGAATCTGCGCCTGAATGGTAACGTCCAGCGCGGTGGTCGGCTCGTCGCAGATCAGAATGTCCGGGTTGGCCGCCAGAGCAATGGCGATAACGATTCTCTGACGCATGCCGCCGGAGAACTGGAAGGGATAATCCTTGTAGCGCTTGCGCGGCTCGGGAATACCAACTTCCTCCATCAGCTTCAGCGCCTTGTTCTTCGCGCGGCGCTTGGTGACCTTATCGACCATGCCCGAAGCGCTCTCCTTGAGCATGTTGATCAGCTTCTGCGCCTTTTCGGCCTTGTCGCTGGTCTTCTCGGCCTCGGCCAGTTCATTGTAGTGCTCCAGCAGGCGGCTCATCAGCAGCAGGATGTTCTCGCGGACCAGCTCCAGGTCTACAACGGACGGCGCCGCGACCTTCCAGTCGAGCTTCTTGCCGCGGGCCTGCAGACGGTTATAACGCGCCATCTGCTTCTCATACTCGCGGATCTTCGCGCCGTTGGTCTTCTTGCCCATCATGTAGGTCTCTACGAAGCCCTTCAGGCTGCCGCCGAAGGTGTAGAGTACGCTGTCCTTGACGGTGTTCAGCGGGTTGATGGACGCATTGACCAGCGCGGTCAGCTTGCTGACCATGCTTTCAAGCGCCTTGTCCTCAGCGGGATAGCCCGCTTCAATCTCGGCTCTCGCTTCACGGACAGCAGCCGCAGCCTTTTCGCAGGCCTCGGCGTACTTCGCATCATTCTTCGCAATCGCCTGCTCCGCCATCTTTCTGAATTCGTTCATGTACTGCTCGTCCATGTACTTGGCGTAGTAAGCGTTCTGCTCCTCCTGCGTGCCCGTCGCGTTCAGCGCGTTCATCTGCATGGCGTAGCCGATGGCGAAATAGTCCGGATGAACCTTGGCAACCGCTTCGGTCAGGATGGCCTGAATGCTCTTCAGGCGGCCGGCGGTTTCGGTGAAGTTGTTGGTCTTGATCTGCGCGGAAATGCCGTTCAGCAGGGATTCCGCTTCAGACTTCAGTCGGGTCGCCTGAACGTCGGATACAACGTCCGGGTTGATCGCATGCAGCGCGAAATCCTTGATCTCGCCGAGCGCGCCCTTGGCGTCCTTCACCGCATTCTTCTCGATGAGGAACAGCATGTGCTCGATTTCAATCAGCGCTTCCTGCGCCGCTTCGTAGGCTTCGTTGTAATCGCGCTCCAGACGGATATGATGATGCTCGAACTTATCGAACAGTTCGCACTTTTCCTTCGCCGTTGCAGCGTTGGACGGGTCGGCGGCGATCATGGCCGATTCGAGCAGCTTCAGCTTTTCGTTGAAGTTGGCGCGGCTCGCGCGCTGGCGGGCCTTGCCCTTGAGCAGCATGGCTTCCGTCAGCTGCTTGCCGATGCGCATGATGGGGTTCAGGCTGGACAGCGGATCCTGGAAGATCATGGAGATCTTATCGCCGCGCAGGCGGTAGAAATCGTCCTCGGAGATCTTGAGAAGATCCTGTCCGTCATACAGAATTTCGCCGCCCTCGACGATCGAGTTGCCCGCCAGAATGCCCAGAATGGCCTTGGAGGTAACCGACTTGCCCGAACCGGACTCGCCGACAATGGCCAGCGTTTCGCCCTTATGAAGGTCGAAGCTGATATCGCGTACCGCCTGCAGCTTGCCCGAGACGGTGCGGAAGGAAATGCGCAGATTGCGTACCTGCAGTTTCTTTTCCATTTATTCCACTCCTCTCAGAGACGGGTTGAACGCATCCCGCAGGCCGTTGCCGAACAGGTTGAAGCAGATTTCCAGGAGCGCAATGAACAGCGCCGGGAAGAAGATGATATAAGGATCGGTTGCCAGGAAGTCCTTGCCGTTGGCCAGCATTGTACCGACGCTGGTCATCGTGGAGGATTCAAGGTTTACGATGCCGAGGTAGGTCAGGGAGGATTCGCTGAAGATGACGCCCGGGATGACCAGAATGGAGCCGGTGATCAGGGTACCCAGCGAGTTCGGGAAGATGTGCTTGAACATCAGGCGCATGTCGTTGGCGCCCAGCGTTCTCGCAGCCAGGATGTATTCCTGACCCTTGAAGCGGTAGAACTGCATTCTGACGCGCGACGCCATGCCGATCCATCCGGTCAGGACGAACGCAAACAGCAGCGCAGTTATCGGACCGACCCTCTTCGCCAGATGCAGCTGGAACAGCGTGGTTACGATCATGAACGGAATGCCGCCCAGAACGTCGCTGATTCGCTCCATGACCATGTCAACCCAGCCGCCGTAGTAGCCTTCGATCGCGCCGTAGATCGCGCCGATGAACAGGTTGATCACAGAAATACCGATCGCCAGCATGAAGCTGAAGCGCGCGCCGGCAGCAAGGCGGGTGAAGATGTCCTGTCCGCGGGCATTGGTGCCGAAGAGGAACGTCGGCTCGAAGCCGTAGCGATACTGGAAGTAGTTGTACTTGCTGACGCGGACGATATAGCCCTTGGCAGTGGAAGTACCGGTTACGCGGGCATAGGCCAGCGGCTTCTCAGGATCGTTGTCCGCAGCAATGCGGAGGCTGTGGTAGGAGGTATCTTCCTTGGTGGTGGTGCGGTAGATGGACTGGTAGTTGCCTTCCTTATCGAGCGTCGGAACACCCTTCTTGTTGGCCTTGTACCAGATGTTGGCGTCGGTCTGCTTGGCGTCGGTGATGGCCGGGAAGATAACCTGAATGCCGGTCTCATCCTGCCATGCCTGAATGGACTCATACTGCTCGGTCGTCAGCGTCAGATACAGCATGCCCATGTTGTAGTAGTTGTCCAGCTTGATATCGTAGAAGGTGGACTTCTTGCTGGCCGTCGGATCGACGTAATCGGCCTTGTAGACCTCTACGACCGGGTCCAGACCGGTTTCAACGCCGATCGCCTTCAGCTGATGGTAGGTGTTCGCATTGATGGTCTTTTTGCTGCAGCCGTCAATGCCCAGCCACTCGGCCTTAGGCGGCAGCTTGGTGTAGTTCAGGTAGTTGGTATCGGTCAACGCGAGCGAGTAGCTCGTCTCGCAGAACATCGGAACAAAGATGGCATACAGCACCAGCAGCAGGATGATGATCGCCGCCACGACCGAGCCCTTGTTCTTGCAGAACCGCATCCAGACGTCCTTGAAGTAGCCGATCGGTTTGGTATCAAACTTCTCGTCATGGATATCGCCGCTGCGGTCAACAAAGGAGAAAAGCTCCTTCGGGATATTTTCGTATACAGGCTTCTTGTTCATTACTTCTTACTCCCCATTCTAATTCTAGGATCGATGAAGCC
>JAFQQU010000016.1 GCA_017410445.1 Clostridia bacterium
CTTTTCAATGCACTTTCGCCTGATTTTGGGTTGAGGGTCCGTTTCTTTAGCATAAGAAAAACGCTCAATCCCTTATAGATCAAGCGTTTTCTTTGTGGTGCGAGTGTTCTTATAGGATGTTGATGGAAAACCTTATAAATCAAGGGTTTTGGGCGGCGGACAACAGCATTTTACCATAGGCGTTCGGGTTTGAACGCCTTTTTAAGTGGTATCTTTCGAAAAAGCGGATCCAACAAAAAGATTAAAAGAAAGAGAGGAGCTTGCAAGGTAAGTTAAGCAGATTTTTGATGACGGCAAACAACGATTCGGTGCTGAAAAAATACGAAATGTATTAGCTCCTCGTGGAAAAAGAGTTGGTTATAATACAAGATCTCATGCTGCTGTCAGAACGAATAAAAGCCAAAAGATAAGCCAGTCCAATCCTCAAGATGAAAGAAAAAGTAACTTTTTATACTGCCATTGGTTGGCTGGTCGCTGAAATGGAAGATCGTATGACCCGGCACGTTATTCAGGCTGTACCTCTCCTGTGTGTATGCGCTGTTATCCAGGATACTTTCCAGGACTGATACCCGTAAGTTTTTTGAATGTTTTCAGAAAATAGAAGTAATCATTGAAACCGACCTGCTCGCTGACCTCTGAAAGCGACAGGTTGGTGGTTGTTAAAAGTTCCTTGGCCTTCTCAATGCGCAGTTCGGTCAGATATTTGCGGTAAGTGGTGCCGGATTCGCGACTGAAGAGCTGACTTACATAACTGGCATTCAAATGCATGACTTCCGCCAGCGAACCGAGTGAGAGATCTTCGCGGTAATGACTGTGGATATAGCGTATGATTTGCAAAAAATGAAGATTATCACTTTCAAAGCTGACGTCCGGCTGAGAAGCAGGCTTGCGCACAAGGCGAATCAGATCATCCAGCATCTCATACACGCTGCTGTAGCGTGAAAACAGGTGATGCAAATCAAAAGAATAACCGCTGTCCTGATCCTCATACAATGGATCAGAACAAAAGGCGTGAACCTGATTGCTTAAACGAAAAGCTGCATTCACGCTGATGTCAGGCAGCGTAGTTCGAAGCTCGATCAGGAACTGCTCCAGCTGATTGACGGACTGTGAGCGAAGCACCTCCTGCAGACGTGCAAGCACCTGCTGATCCGCTCCCGGATGGATGCAGAGCGCTTCGCTGCGCCCTGAAATGAAGGAATGAAGCGCCATTGCATTGGCCTGCCGCATCGCATTTGCAAAGTCATCTGCCCGGCACGGAGTTGTGAGATACCCCAATCCCTTCATGCGTTGTTTTCTCAGCAGCGAGGCTGCTTCGGCAACTGTAAAAGGATGCTGCGCAAAGTAGCAATACTGACCGCGACGAACACGGATGCTGATTTGATGGTCTATGTCCGAACCACTGTCGCCATAACTGACAGCAATGTAGAAGCAATCCGGATTCAGATCAGCATCTCTGAGCGCGGCAGCGATTCGGCTCGTGTCGCCTTCTGCAATGGCATCTGCTAAAGATTCCTTTTCCAGCATCGGTTTCTGTGCTTCATCCAGCAAGCTGATGGCTTTTTTTAAATACAGGCACAGGTCCGAAGCTTCCACGGGTTTCAGGCAATAGCCCAGTACGCCGCACTGGATTGCTTTTTGGGCATAGGCGAAATCTGCATGACCGCTGATCAGGATGCACTTCGTATCCTGAGAGAACTTGGCCAGTTCACGGTAAAGTTCCAACCCGCTCCCGCCCGGCATTTTGATGTCTGTCACCAGAATATCAAAATGGGATGCACGTGCCAATAAAAGCGCCTCACCCATGCTTCCGGCGGAAGCGGCGATTTCAAGCCCCATGGATTGCCAGGGAATGTTTTCAGTTAACGAAGTAATGATGTTGGCTTCATCATCCACAATGAGAACCCTGTACATACGCTTCCTCCTCTCCGGGGTGTTCCAACTGCACAGGCAGACGCACGGTTATTTTTGTCCCTTTGCCAGGTGAACTTTCAATGCTCAAACCATACTCGCTTCCGCAGGAAAGGCGAATCCGGTGATGAATATTCGCCAGTCCCAGCTTTTGTGTAGCAGGATCCGGAGAAGTCAGTATACGCTGCACCTCGGCAAGCTGCTCTGGTACAATGCCCTTTCCGTCATCCATCACGGAAATCAGAAGCGTTTCTCCTTCCTGACGTGCGCTGATGTAAACCGTACCGCCTTCCAGTCGGTTTTCCAGGCCATGCACGACCGCGTTTTCCGTTAGAGGCTGCAAAAGCATCTTGGGTACCTGCAGTTTGCGGCAGGCTTCGGGAATGCTGAAGAAGGCTTCCAGCCTTGAGCCAAAACGCATTTTCTGAATCTGAATATATGCCTGAGCAATTTCCATTTCCTGCGAAAGTGGTACCGTAGACGCGCCCTTAATGCTGTAACGGAAGATTTTGCCCATGGCAGATGCAGCATCGGCAATTTCCGGCGCATTGTGCTCGCAGGCCAGTCCCTTGATGGATTCCAGCGTATTGTACAGGAAATGCGGATTGATCTGACTGCGCAAGTGAGCGATCTCGGCCTTCTGTCGCTCAATGTCCGCTTCGTACAGGTTGCGGATGGTTTGCACCAGCTGTTCTTCCAAACGCAGAATCTCCTCCAGCATGCCGTTGAATTCATTGCCCAGTTCATGCAGCTCGCGGCAGCCGGTCAGAGTAAGGGGTTTGCGCATTTCGCGGCGCTGACCCTGATGGATGCTGTGCATATGAGCATGAAAGGTACGAAGCGGAAGGACTATATTGCGCAGCAAAAGATACACGGCAAGAATCAGCAAAGCGCAAAAAAGCGCAATGATCAGCATCAGATACCCGCGTGTACCATCCATATCCTCCGTCATGGCAGAAAGGTCGATTGCGCTGATAATGCGAAAATTCGATCCGGGCACAAACATGCAAGTATAATCGTAAGCTTCTGTTCTCACGTTTTGCGACAGTGTGCCGATCCCCTCAAACAGTTCAGCATGTGCCTGAATATCCTGTGTGATAAGCGAAACCGTTTCGCCGTCCGTATTCAGCGGGTATAGGGAAAAGGAAGGATCACTCAGAAAATAGGATACGCTTCTGTGTTCTGCCCCGGCATTGATGGCATTGCTGATAGGAGAACCAAGCAGATCAACAGATAAAAACAGACAGCCAGCCGGTTCAGAACCATTTGTATAGACATTGCAACCGAAAACCAGATAAGGCTTGGCAATCTCGTTGGCATTCCATAACTGCTTGTCCACCATACCAAGGCAGCGCACGCCGCGACCTGTGCCGGTTTGCCGCCATAGTTCATTGAGAGTGGCCTCGCTGTAACGCAGGGAATACCGCATTTCGTTGCTGATGATTGAAAGATCCGCCAAATCGGAATGGGTAACCTGATAGGTGGTGAAAAGGGAGGACAGCGCATTCACGCGGCGATAGGTATCGGCCCCCATGGATTCTGTAATAAAGGTGGTGACCTCCTCGCTTTGCAGGAGAACGCCTGAAATATTGGTGATTCGCAAAAGCAGATCGTTCATGCTGTAGGTATAGGTAAGGCTGCTGTTTTGGGCATAACTATGGTTTTTTTCCTGCAGAAGGTTTTTAAAACTGTTGTAGGCCGCAATGCTGAGCGCAATAAGACAGCATAGCAGAACGATGACAATGCTCATAAACTGTGTTTTCACGCTGAACTTATGCATATATCGGTCACCTTTGCTTTTTCTTTAGTATACCATAAAAAAGAAATGGCGGGTTATGGAAAAAAACTATTTTCCCCTTAAAAAAAGACATCTTCTGGATACCCTTTTTCATAAAAAATGAACATAGATTTTTCAACGAATCTCCATACCCAAACCATCCAGCAAAGGATACAATGACATCACAGAAACGGAAAGGAGGAGCGCTATGGAAGCAAGAGCCTTAAAGCCACGAACATCACGCCCGGCATGGCTGCGCCAGGTTTGGAACTGCCGCCTGCTGTACCTGATGATCATTCCCCTGATCGTGTGGTACGTGATGTTCTGTTATGTCCCTATGGCAGGGTTATATCTGGCTTTTGAAGATTTCAGCTATAAAGGAGGCATCTGGGGCAGCAAATGGGTGGGCCTTGCCAACTTTGAAGCCATACTGACGGACAGCGAGTTTCTGCGGGCCTTCCGCAATACGCTCATCTTCAGCTTCGGCAAGCTGCTTCTGCAGTTCCCGGCAGCGATTATCCTGGCACTGGCACTGAACGAGATCCGACAGCCCAGGCTTAAAAAGATCTATCAGACGGTTTTCACCTTTCCGCACTTCATCAGTTGGGTCGTCATGGCCGGCATTCTCAAGAACATGTTTGCTTCCAACGGCGTGATCAATCAGTTGCTGACCGTAGCAGGAATGGAAACGGTTTCACCGCTGCTAAGCATGTCAGGGTTCCGGCCGTTTATCTGGCTGTCCAACATCTGGAAGGAAGTGGGCTGGGATACCATCATCTATATGGCGGCGCTGGCCGGCATTGATCCGGGCCTGTACGAGGCAGCAGAGATTGATGGCGCCAACCGCTGGCGCAAGATCTGGCACATAACGCTGCCTGGCATCCGGTCTACGATCCTGATCATGCTGATTCTGGAAATCGGTCGAGTGATGACCACCGGCGCAAGCTTTGATCAGGTGTTCAATCTCTACTCTCCGCCGATCTACGAGGTGTCCGATACGATTGATACCTACATTTACCGCACCTCCTTTAACGGCACCAAGGACTTTGGTTACACCACGGCTGTTGGCCTGTTCAAATCGGTTCTCGGCGTTTTGATGATGTTGGGCGCCAACAAACTGGTCACCGCCTGCGGTGAAGACGGTCTATTTTAAAAGGAGGGACGGACTATGACGACTCAAAAACGTATCCGGCCCTTCGATCTGGTCATCAATCTGCTGCTGGGCGCTTTGGCTTTGATCACCCTCTATCCCTTTTACAATGTACTTATCCTTTCTTTTTCCAATATCACCGCTATTTCCAAGCATACGCCCTACATGTGGTTTTGGGCATGGGATCTGGAAGGCTACCGCACCATCGTAAATGACCCGTACTTCTTCTCTTCTCTTGGCAACACGCTGTTTGTTACCGTTGTGGGTACAACCGTGAACATGCTGCTTTCAGTGGCGGGCGCATATGTGCTTTCCAAAAAACGCCTCCCTGGCCGCGGCTTCCTGCTGACGCTCGTGGTGATCCCGATGCTCTTTTCCGGCGGCATGATCCCCACTTATCTGGTGATGAAGGACTACAAGCTGATCGATTCCATCTGGTCAATGATCCTGCCCTACGCGGTCAGCTCATACTATGTCATCATCATGAAAAACTACTTTCGCTCGATTTCCCCCAGCCTGGAAGAAGCCGCTGTGATTGACGGTGCCAATGATATCACGGTGCTTCTCAAAGTCATCCTGCCGATCTCGTTGCCTTTCACCATGACATTCTTCCTGTTCTATGCCGTAGAACGCTGGAACGAATGGTGGAATGCCTACCTTTACATCAGCGAACGAAGGCTCTATCCTCTGCAGATTTACCTGCGCGAGGTGCTGATCAACATGAACAACCAGCTCTCGCTGATGGCACAGATCAAATCTGGCAAAAAGATCCCTGCGGAATCCGTCCAAATGGCCACCATCATTATCACAGCTCTTCCAATCTTGTGTGTTTATCCCTTTGTGCAGAAGTACTTTGTCAAGGGCGTGATGATTGGTTCCATCAAAGAATAACCCCGTACCAAATGTTCCGCCCATGAGCGGACACAAAATAAAAGGAGGAAAATCCATGAAAAAGATCCTGTCCATGCTTCTGGCCGCTGTCATGCTGCTGTCCATGAGCTCCTTTGCTCTGGCAGAAGAACCTGTAACCATTACCATTGCTGCATGGGATGTGGAGGCAGCACTTGCCGGTGAAAACGACGCCGTGCGCACCTATGTGGAAAACAAACTGGGCATCCGTCTGGATTCCATGAATGTGACATGGGACGACTATGTACAGAAAATTCAGGCCTGGGCCGCTGCCGACTCTCTGCCGGACGTCTTCGCCATTGATGCTATCTGCACCCCCAACTACTACGCCTGGATTGAGGAAGAAATGGTTCGTGGTCTGCCTGAAGATTTGAGCGCCTATCCCAACCTGGCCTCCTATCTGGATGTGGAAGATATTCAGGCTCTCAAGATTGATGGGCAGCTGTACTGCATCCCTCGCAAAACCTATCCCGACAACTACTGGAACGCCTGTGACCGCGTGATCGCCTATCGCTGGGATCTGGCTCAGGCTGCCGGCATCACCAAGGAACCCGAAACCTTTGATGAGTTCCGCGCCATGATTCAGGCCATCATCAAGGCTGATCCCGAAGGCAAGCAGGTGCAGGGTCTGACCTCTCTGCAGGCCAAGCAGCTGGACGGCTTCCTTTTCGCCTACAGCATGCCCGCCGCCATGTCCGACGGCAGCGGAAGCGACTACAAGTGGGCCAAGCAGGAAGACGGCACCTACCGTCCCACCTACTTTACCACTGATATGCTCTCCACTTTCCAGCTCGCCCGTGATATGTATACCGAAGGCACCATCGAACGCGACTATGCTCTGACCACCTCCTCCACCGCTTCTGAGAAGTTCCTGACCGGTCAATCTGCTGCCATTCTGGGTGGCGGAGGCGTGCAGGCTGCTTACGGCCGCTTCGGCAAAGACTGGGGCCTGGCCAACGATGGCGCGGATTTCTTTGACGATGTAAAGTTCCTGAATATCCTTGAAGGCAAGGACGGCGTGAAGGCGTTCCCCATCTTCCGCACTTCCTGGTCCGAGAGCTATATCTCCTCCAATGTGGATGAGGAGAAACTGCACAAGATCCTTGCGCTGTATGACTTCCTGGTATCTCCTGAAGGCCAGACTCTGATCTACTTCGGCCTTGAAGGCGAAGACTACGACGTGGTCGATGGCAAGCCCGTTTCCAAGCTGGAAGGCGTTGCCCTCTCCGCCAAGTATCCCGTCATCGGTCTGCTGGGCAGCCTGGCCAGCTGGGGCGAGAACTTCTTCAATCTGGATTATCCTGCTGGTCAGCCCGATGAAGCCTACCGCAATTACGATCTGAACATTGCCGAACAGGCAAAGGCTACCGGCGAACTGCCTGCCTTCGATATGCGCATTACCTACATGAGCACTCCTCTGAAGGATCAATTCATCATCTATCCTGCCGACGACCTCATCTCCGTAATGATGGGCAGCGAACCTGTGGAAAAGATGGTTGAAGACCTGCTGAATGGCTACAATGAAAAGGGTCTGGAAGAAATGATCACAGAGGTTAATCAGAAGGCTGCTGAGCTCGGTTATTAATCCTCTGTCCTGCCTGCTCAAACACTACTGATTAGACCGAGGCCTGCTGTGAATTGTCCGCAGCAGGCCTTTTCGTACTACTTGCTGTGGGAGCAGATCTGAAAAAAGTGCTTTC
>JAFQQU010000159.1 GCA_017410445.1 Clostridia bacterium
AGTTGACGAAGATGCCCTGCGCGGTCTCCGGGCGCAGATAGATCTCGTTGGTGGAGTTCTCGGTCACGCCCGCATGGGTCTTGAACATCAGGTTGAACTGGCGGATGCCGGTGAAATCCTTCTTGCCGCAGACGGGGCAGACGATGTCATGCTCGGCGATGTAGCCTTCGAGCTCCGCATTGGTCCAGCCGTCGCCGGTCTCGGCGCCCTGCGTGAAGTCCTCGATGAGCTTGTCAGCGCGGAAGCGGGCCTTGCAGGCCTTGCAGTCCATCAGCGGATCGTTGAAGCCGCCGACGTGACCGGACGCAACCCAAACTTCGCGGTTCATCAGAATCGCGCAGTCCAGACCGGTGTTGTACGGGCTCTCCTGCACGAACTTGCGCCACCAGGCCTTCTTGATGTTGTTCTTGAACTCTACGCCCAGAGGGCCGTAGTCCCAGGTATTGGACAGGCCGCCGTAAATTTCGGAGCCCGCAAAGATAAAGCCGCGGTTTTTACAAAGCGCAACCAGCTTATCCATGGTCAGTTCAGCCATTTGAAATCAACCTCACAATTCCTATTTTAGATTATGTATCAGAATATCACTGTAAGGGCATGCCCTTCAATCATGGCAATGTAAAGAAACATAAAGGTAGCCTGCGGGGAGAGGGAGATGGAGGAGAATTATTCAACAAACGGTAGAATCCGGTCCATCATCCCGTTATTGCTTCTTTGACTCGGTCTGATATAATGAAATCAACCGGCCGGAAAGAACGTGATAAAGGAGAAGAAATATGAACCTTGCCATCGGGGACAAGATCAGAAAACTCAGAAGAGACAGAAACCTTACGCAGGAGGAGGTCGCCCTGCATCTGGGCATATCGTTTCAGTCGGTCAGCAAATGGGAGCGGGGCGACGGGTATCCGGACATCACGCTGCTGCCGGCGCTGGCGAATTATTTCGGCGTGACGACCGATGAACTGCTGGGCGTTGATGAAATCGCGGCGCGGGAGAAGTATGACGCGGTTAATCGCGAGTGGAAGGAAAACCGGCAGGCAGGACGGCACGCGGAAAATGTACGCCTCATGATGGACGCGCTTAAGACCTTCCCGAACGACGCGCTGCTCCTGGTGCAGCTGTCCGCCTCCCTTGAACGGATGGACGGCACAGAAACGGAGAAGCGGGCGCATCTAAAGGAATCCGTCGCCGTGCAGGAGCAGATTTTGAGGTACGGCGCAGACTGCGAGGTGCGCGGCGCGGTGATGTCCAACATCTGCCATTCCTACTGGAGGCTGGGTGAGAGGGAAAAGGCCATTGAACAGGCAAAGAAGCTCCCCAATCTCTACAAGGCCCGGGAGAACACGCTTGTCTATTTCCTTGAGGGAGAAGAGCGGGCGGAGGTCTCAAGGGGCGCGCTCGAACCCATCAAGTGGGCGCTCTGGCTTCATCTGAACGTGCTGTCCGGGGCGGAGGAGAACGGGAAATGGCGGGAGAAGGCGGAGAGAATCATCCGGCTGCTGGAGGAATGAAGGAGCGGCCGGGGTTCACATCATAAACAGAAAAACAGCGAGCGCAGGCCCGTGGCGGGTTCTGCGCTCATTTTTTTTGGATGCGATTGGGCGGGCAGACCTTTTCTCAGTCTGTTTCCGCAGTATGTTTTTCGATCAGGCTGTGCTTTTCGGCCAGAGCAATCAGCTGCTGCGGCGTATGATGCTGAAGATACATCGCGCAGCACTCGGCGATGTGGCCCGCGGCGTTCTTATGCGTCTCTTTGTACAGAATCTGCTTGAATGCGTCCGCATTCTCCGGCGGGAGCTCGTACTGCGCGGCGACCTTCGCATTGGAGATCAGCCGGTATCCGGTGATGCGGCCGTCGGTATTCATGACCGTGCGCAGGAAGCATTCGCCCGCCTTGTCCAGCCGGAACGTCCGGAGGACGGTCTGCGTCTGTGCATCCCACTGAAGCTCGTCGGAGCCGGGCTCTTCATGGAAGGAATCCGAACCGAATGCCTTCACAAGCTCATGAATATATGCGATTCCCGCGGCCGCCTGCTTCATGGGGAAGCGTACGTTGACTTCTGTACAGTTGAACTCTACTCGGAGTTCTGCATCATTGAAGGTGGCGAACGCGATATAATTGTCGTAGAGCCTGTTGGAATAGGAGTCGAGGAAGGACTCAAATGAATCATACTCATCGAAACGGAATGGCTTGTAGTCGTATGGATCATCATCCCCTTCCTGGCTGAGGACAATGCTGTGGATTTTGCCGCCAATGTCGAGAATGTGCTTGGCAAGATTTGCAATGATACGCAGCCCTCCGCGCATTGATTGGCATTCAGACCCCTGAAAAATGCCCTCGGGATGCAGATCGGTTAAGCCTCGGAGGAAGCTGTACGTGAAAAAGCTGCCATCCCAAAGGCCGGCCTCTCTGACTGTCACCCGTTCGTATACCAGTTTGGCGGGCAGATATTCTATGCCTGCTGTGTAAAGCGATTCTACCAGCTCGGCGTCGAACAGCTTATCCCAGTCTGCCTCGGTCTTGAATGCCAGGATCATTTCGCCGAAGCCGAGGTCTTCTGCGATGCGGGCGAACGAGGCCGCCGACAGCATGACGGAGCCCGATCTGGTGGGGCCGTAATGACTCGGATACTCGGACAGCTCGGCCCACAGCTTGCCTGTGGTCAGACTGAGCTGGATGCACGCCCAGTCACAATTAAGGCCGGTGTCGGGAAAGGCGCGGCGCGCTTCTTCAAGGACCAAGGTACCAATATGATACAGGGGCGACGAATCCTTTGAAAGAGATTCGATGATTGACCGGCGGAGGCTTCTGGTGGCTTCGTCGATGTGCATTTAATTTGCTCCTTTCCGTAACGGAAACGGCTTTGGGTCCGATGGACGGCAGGGCTCCGGCTTGGGAGCGCCATGCAATTTTAGCGAAAGTCCGGCCCCGGATGAGCTGACGGTCGGATTCGGGGAGGTCGTCCGTCCGGCAGCCCGGCCGGTCTTTTTCAGGATTCCAGCGGCAGATTCAGCCGCATGGCTTCGCCGCGGATCTGTTCAAGCGCCGCGGAATCGTCCTTTGCGGGCAGATTGTCGGTATTCATGGAGACGACGGAGGCGATCTCCTCTTTGACGCATCCCGCCGTCCGCAGGATCATCCGCGCGGTTTCAAGGGGATGGATTTCCGTTCCCGCATTGCCGCCGACGAGGATGATCAGCCCTTTCTTGGGTTTTCTCTCAACCGGCGCATTTCTGAACCGGCGCGATGCAAAATAGGTCTGGAAGCGGCTGGTCAGGTTCAGCGCGGGTCCGCTGAGAGAGGAGAACCATACGGGAGACGCCAGAACGACGTTGTCGCAGTCAGCAAGGTATTTGTAGATTTCCTGCATATCGTCCTGCAGCGCGCAGCCCTCGTGGGTCCAGCAGAAGCGGCAGTCGATACAGGGGGAGATATCGTCCCGGCAGGAGACGACGCGCACCTCGCCGGTCAGATGGCGGGAAAGGCATTCGATCATGGCGGTGGTATCGCCGTTTTTCTTCGGGGAACCGTTGATGATAAGGGTTTTTGTTTTCATATTTGCGTCACTCTTTGGTCGTGGGGAGTCGGTCTTCATCGGCCGGGCTTGTGAACGAGGAAGGAGCAGGAGAAGGGGGCCTTGCGGTTTTCGCCCATCTCCATGAATTCGTCCACGATGAATCCGGCGGATGTGAGCTCGTCGATGTAGTCGTCCTTCATTCTCGCGCGGCCCGGAACCAGCGGAATCATAACCGTCTTTCCGGTATTGCCGATTTCGCGCTCCTCGGGGGTGGCATAGTCTGAGCCGCTGATCCTCTTCCAGTCCTCAAAGGTTTCGACAGGCCCGCGGTAGATTTCGCGGCGGTACAGCTGATGGAAGAA
>JAFQQU010000160.1 GCA_017410445.1 Clostridia bacterium
AGGCTCAGAAGCAGTTTGAGGAGTATTTCCACGGCAAGATCCTGCTGCCCAATATCTTCAAGAACAGCAGAAACCGCATTACCGAAATGCGCAAGCTGTATGTGCCGTACTGGCTGTTCGATTGCGACGCACAGGGCAACATCGTCTATGATGCTGAGAAGAAATCGACCAGCAGGCAGGGCGACTATGAGATCGAGAACATCGAGCATTACATTGTTCGCCGCGCAGGTTCCATGAGCTTTGAGAACATTCCGGTTGACGGAAGCGAAAAGCTGGACAACAAGATCACCGAATCTCTTGAGCCTTACGATCTTTCGGCGGCCGTTCCGTTCCAGCCTGCGGTTCTGGCGGGCGCGATGGCGGATCATGCCGACGTTGACGCCGCTGCATGCGAAGGACGTGCGGTGGAGCGCGTGGAAAACAGCATGGCGTCTGAGCTGCGCGATACCGTAAAGGGATACAGCACTGTGCGTGAACGCAGCAAGAATATCTTTGCGGAGGGCGGCAAGGTCACGCCGGTGCTGATGCCTGTTTGGCTGATCACGACCGAGAAGGACGGAAAGATCTATACCTTCGCCATCAATGGTCAGACCGGTAAGCTCACATGCGACGTCCCGGCAGACAACAAGAAGTCCTGGCTGTGGGGCGGCGGAGTATTCGCGGGTGTGATGGGTATCGGTACGTTGATTCTGCACTTGATGGGTAAGCTGGGTAGCGGTACATTGCTGGGTGCGGCGATTATAGCGTTGGTTGCGGCACTCGGCGTATATGGCGCGCTGCTGGGACAACTCAAGCAGGCAGTAAAGCAGAACTCTGCAGCCAACTATGTAAAGAACGGCTCCTTTAATCTGACCATCCGCTATGACAAGTATCTCTATACGACGACAAACCGCAGAAAGATCGAATCGAGCAACAAGTAAGGAGCAGATTATGAAGCGGATTGTATGCTTTCTTTTGATGATCTGCCTTCTGATTCCGGCCGCAGCATTTGCTGAGGAGCATGAGTATGTCGGCAGAATGATGGTCGTCAACTGTAAGAAGAATGTTTCGTTCCGTGCCGGACCGGGGACCGGATATGAGCGAATCGACACGATCGATTATCATACGATACTGGAAAACTGCTGGTCCGGATACGGCGATTATTACTATGTGGAGTATTACGGAACACCTGGATATGTACACAAGGACTATCTGGAGGTCTATGACGGCCCCTATGATTACTACTATGGCGAGTATTATGAAGTCATGCAGATTGTAGGTGCGCCTGAGTGGACGCCGCTTCGCGAGATGGCGGATGTGAATGCCAAACAGCTCGCGAAGCTGCCGAACGGAGCGGTTGTCTATAATTGCACATACTACGCGGATGATTTCACATATGTGGAATACAATGGGATGGAGGGGTATGTGCTCACCGAGTACATCACCCTTGGCTCCGAAAATGATTCCGCTCCTGATCTGTCCGTTAAGTATGTGACCAATTGCAATGAGGAAGTATCGCTCAGAGCCGCTCCCGGTTCGTCCTCTGAACGTCTTGCATGGGTGCCCAAGAATACCGCTGTTCAGGCGCTTGACGCAGAAAACGGCTATTTCTATGTGTGTTATGAAGGAACATACGGCTATATTTCCGGCGACTATCTGGCGTATATCGGATATACCGGAGACTATATCGGGGATATGGTTACCGTAAACTGCAAGCTGGGCACGCCTCTGCTGGCGGAACCCGCCCCGGGATTCGGATGGCTTGAGTTCATTCCTGAGGGAACGGTACTCGAGAGCTGCTATGAAGCGCATGACGGCTACTATTATGCTGTTTACGGCGATCTTTATGGGTACATCTATGGCGATCATCTGGAGGTGTACTTTGACAACCTCCTTTCGGAGGACATGGAGTACCTCGGAACCAAGCAGGTATGTGAAGACGAAGAATGGTTTGCGCTTCGGGCGCAGCCGGATTGGTATTCTGCGGTGCTTAAGGAAGTGCCTGCGGGATCTGCGGTGCGCAACTGCTATCGCTACAGCGATGACTTCATCTATGCCGAGTACGAAGGTCAGGGTGGTTTCATTCCGGCTGAATACGTCATCGGAGGACAGGCTGATTCGCAGACCGAATCTTATGAGAGCATGAGAGTGGTCAACTGCGATGCGTATGTCCCGATGTTTTCGGCGCCTGATGATGAATCGTTTGAGGTTCACCGCGTCCCGCTCGGCGGGATTGTGACCGAATGCGAACGGACAGACGAGTTCTTCTTCTGCTGCCATGGCGATATGTACGGTTTCATCGACGGGGACTTCCTCGAGCCGATCGAAGGTCCCTATTCCGATTCGGACCATATCCTGAGCAATACCCGCACGACGCTCAATTCCCTGGATGTTGGCTTCGGCGTATACCTGGTTTCCGATACTATGGGCGGCGACTGGTCGATTCTACAGGAGAAACATCATCTGGAGAACGTACTGAGAGGCATGCCGGAAGAATGGTGGCCGCTGACGATGACCCTTTCGGACGAACAGATCATTGAGATCATCGGCGGCAATCACCTCTTTCTGATCATTCCCTCTGATGAGTACGCTTCTGTCACAGTGGGCAGGCTGCAGCTGGGCGCGGACGGATTCACTGGTAACGTGGAGGAGGTACTCTATGAAAGCATGACCGGCGAACCCTTCCTGCTGCGCTGCAATGTGTATGATTTCGCAATGGACAGCGAGATCTGGATTGTGGAAACCGACGGTGACGAATACGGCTGGTATCCGGATGTGCTTCCTACAGGCAGAATATTTCATCCGCAGGTAGAGGGCGCAGCATATTGTGATCTCACCATGTACGAACAGGAATGATCGCTGACGCAAGCAAAGGTAAACACAAAAGGGGAGGAACAGAATGGGATTTTTCAGTAAGCTGTTTGGCGGAAATAAAGAGGCAAAGCCTGATCCCGCAGCAGAGCTTCCGGTCAAAAAGCAGATTCTGAAGGGTTCGGCATTTTTTGATCTCGAAGATCCCGAGGAGGAACGAGAGCTGGATCGCCTGCGTAAGCAGCGCAATCCCGATCTTACAAGAAGCTTCGATGACGAAGAACTGGAAGAATATGCTCCTGCCGAGCTTGACGCTGAATACGAAGCCGAAGTGGAATATGTAATTCTTGATGAAGCGCTTCTGGCAGAAGGTATTCAGGAAGATCCGGTGGATATTGCCCTGAACGAAGTGTTCTACGTGGTCATCTCGGAACACAATTCGATTACCGCTGAGATTCTCGATGGCGATATGGAAGAGTATGAAGAACTGCTTTTCGACGAGCTGAATGCTTCAATCAAGGACTGGGGGCTTCGGGCGAAGAGCTTCAAGCTGCTTTCCATTGTTCCGAGGAAGAAATGACGTTCGCTTTCGGGAATACAAGTTTTCTTAAATGAATGATTTTTACAACGGGAGGATATGAGTTATGGGACTGATTTCTGCGGGTCTGAACGCGTTGGGCGGCACTCTTGCCAGCCAGTGGAAGGAATATTTTTACTGTGATTCCATGCCTGCCAACGTGCTGGCGACCAAGGCGATGAAGCGCATCAACGGTCGTTTCGGCGGCAGCAAGACCGAGGATGATAATGTCATCTCCGAAGGCTCTATCATCGTGGTCAACGACGGTCAGGCGATGGTCATTGTCGATCAGGGCAAGATCGTTGATTTCTGTGCTGAGCCCGGTGAATACAAGTTCGAACTGAACGGCGAACCCAGCCTGTTCTATGGCGAACTGAATACCGACAAGCTCATGAACATGCTGAAGCAGACCTTTGACCGCTTCTCCTTTGGAGGACAGGCAGGTAAGGATCAGCGCTTGTACTACTTCAATATGAAGGAACTGACCGGCACCAAGTACGGCACGCCCACGGCCATTCCGTTCCGTGTGGTGGATCAGAACATCGGTCTGGACATCGACGTAGGTATCCGCTGCTTCGGCGAATACAGCTATCGCATCGTGAACCCCATGGCGTTCTATGTAAACGTCTGCGGCAATGTGACCGGCGATTACACCCGCGATCAGCTGGAAGGCCAGATGAGAACCGAGCTGCTGACCGCTCTGCAGCCCGCATTTGCAAAGATCGGCGCAACCGGCGTTCGCTACAGTGCACTGCCGGGTCATGCGCTGGAAATCGCAGACGCGCTGAACGAAGTGCTGTCCGCCAAGTGGACTGAGCTGCGCGGCATCGAGATCGTCTCCTTCGGCGTAAGCTCCGTCACCCCCAATCCGGAAGACGAAGCCATGGTCAAGGAGCTACAGCGCAACGCCGTGTTCCGCAATGCCAATATGGCCGCGGCGCACATGGTGGGCGCCCAGGCACAGGCGGTGCAGGACGCTGCGAAGAATCAGGGTGGTGCGATAAACGGCTTCATGGGCATGAACATGGCTTCCATGGCCGGCGGCATGAATGCACAGGAGCTGTTCCAGCTGGGCCAGCAACAGCTTTTCCAGGCCCAGCAGCAGGCGATGGACGATATCAAGACCAACACCTGGAAGTGCTCCTGCGGTGCAAATGCCAGCGGTAATTTCTGTCCCATCTGCGGATCGAAGAAGCCTGAAATTCAGGCGGCCAATGGCTGGAAGTGTTCCTGCGGCGCGACGGCTACCGGCAAGTTCTGCCCTGAGTGCGGATCGAAGAAGCCTGAAATTCAGGCGGCCAATGGCTGGAAGTGTGCATGCGGTGCAACCGCTACCGGTAAGTTCTGCCCCGAATGCGGCTCCCCGAAGCCTGCAGAGGATGGCTGGACCTGTTCCTGCGGCGCGGTGAACAAGGGTAAGTTCTGCGCGGAGTGCGGCGCAAAGCGTCCCGCAGGCGCGCCGGTCTACCAGTGCGACAAGTGTGGCTGGAAGCCTGCTGATCCCACGAAGGCTCCGCGTTTCTGCCCCGAGTGCGGCGATCCCTTTGATGAGAACGATCTGAAGTAAAGTGGAAAGGCAAATACGAAGGAGGTCCTTGTATGAAGCGCTTTATTCAGAGCATGATACTAGTTCTGCTGTGTCTGCTGTTCTGTTCTCCGGCTCTGGCGCAGTCCGTGCCTTACACCATTAAGCTGAAGGCGTCGGTAGCGATCTATCAGGGAAATAGCGTGCACTACGGCTATGTAAAAAGCGTTGGAGAGGACGGCGTTTATACAATCGTAGAAGAAGCATACGATGAATACGACAATCTGTGGGGCAAGCTGAAGTCCGGCGCAGGCTGGGTTCTTCTTGAGGCCGCAGAGGCTGCCTACACCTACAACGAAGTTCCGTATACGATTTCTCTCAAGGCAGACGAAGTGATCTGTGAAAGGCCCAACAGCGGCTACATCAGGGATGTCGGCGAAGACGGCGTGTATACCATCGTTGAAGAAGCATTTGACCAAGCAGGCAACCTGTGCGGAAGACTGAAATCCGGCGCGGGCTGGGTTATGATCAGACGCAACACGCAGGAATATGTTTATTCTGAGTACCAAGTCACGCTTGACGCATGGGTGCCGATCTACAACGAGCCGGACGAAATGGATGGCGCTTGCATTGGGATTGTCGGTGAGGACGGCGTCTATACGATCATCGCTGAAGTACAGGACGAGCTTGGCAATGTCTGGGGCGAACTGAAGTCCGGCGCAGGCTGGGTAAATCTGAATTATGTCCGCTTCATGGGCCAGCCGCCGATTACAGCTTACTTAGCGGATGTCATTGATTCGATTGATGCGGAATGGTGCGACGTTGTTGTGGACAACTCCGAATACATGACGAGAATTGCCTTCCGTGCCAATGAGAGACTGAAC
>JAFQQU010000161.1 GCA_017410445.1 Clostridia bacterium
TCGATCGCGTCGAACCGCTCGATCAGGGTATCGCCGCAGATGTACACGCCGTTGTTTTCCTTCTTGCCCAGCGCCTTTTCGGAATAGGCCTTCAGGCCGGTCCAGCCGTCGCGCCCGGCGAACTGATCGGTGATATACGCCTCAAAATCCTGCATGTACTCGCCCGAAAAGAGGTTTTTCCATGAGAATACCGGCTTCTGCGCAAGCGTGCGGTTCTCAATGGGTGAGAAGTCCTTATCCGGCGTGAACAGATTGACCGCCAGCAGGCCGAAGATAAACAGAAGGAACAGAGAAATCTGTACAAGGTTTGCTTTTTTCATCTCTCATTCCCTCCTCAGAACCGGAAATACAAAAACGGATTGTAGGTCGCGTCCACCAGATACGCCGTGCACACGGCAAGCCCTGCCAGAATCAGAACCGGCGTAATCCACTGTGCCGCGCGTGCGGGGATCTTCCCATACAGCCGCGCGCCCAGCGGCGTGGACGAAACGGCCAGCACCGGCAGAAGCCATGCATAATTCATCAGATGATATCCGTCCGCCGCGCACCATGCGCCGCCCTGCGCCCCGCCGAACATCGCGCCCAGATACATGCCCAAACTGCCCAGATCCTCGACGCCGAAGATCGCCCAGCCGACCACGATGAAAAACAGCGCATACGCATGACTCACCGGCCGCGGCGCTTTTTCGAGCTTTTTCAGAAGGAACGCCTTCTCAATCACCAGCAGCGCGCAGAAATAAAGCCCCCACAGAAGGAAATTCCAGCTCGCGCCGTGCCAGATGCCGGTCGCCGCCCAGACGATCAGCAGATTGAGATACTGCCTCGCCTTCCCGCGCCGGTTGCCGCCCAGCGGGATGTAGAGATAATTTCTGAACCACGAACCCAGCGAGATATGCCATCTGCGCCAGAACTCGGTGATGCTGCGGGAGATATAGGGGTAGTTGAAGTTCTGCATGAACTCAAAGCCCAGCATCCGCCCGAGACCCACCGCCATATCCGAATAGCCCGAGAAATCGAAGTAAATCTGGAAGGTGAACGCAATCACGCCCAGCCACGCGCCCAGCGTCGTGAGGGACGCGGCCGGCATGGCCAGATAGACGTCCCACAGCATGCCGATGCTGTTGGCCAGCAGCACCTTCTTGCCAAGACCCGCCATGAACACCCGAACGCCCGATGCGAATTTGTCGACCGAGTGCTCGCGTTCCTCCAGCTGCTCGTCGAGGTCCCGGTACTGAAGAATGGGGCCGGCGATCAGCTGCGGAAAGAGCGTTACGAAGGTACCAAAATTTACGATGTTCTTCTGAACCTTTGCCTCGCCCCGGTATACGTCCACCGAATAGGACATGGTCTGGAAGGTATAGAAGGAGATGCCGATGGGCAGCGGCACATCCAGCCGGGGAAGGCCTGAGAACACGGAAATGCCCCGCAGGCTGTCGGCGAGGAAATCATAGTATTTGAAGAAGAACAGCAGCGCCAGATTGAACACCATCGACGAGACGACGAACATCCGCGCCTTTCTGTCGTTTGCGCGGTGCTTCTCAATGAGCATGCCGTGCGTATAGTCGATGATCGTCGACAGGAACATGATGACGATATACACCGGTTCGCCCCATCCGTAGAAGATGAGGTTGAATATGAGCAGCACCAGATTGCGCCACTTCAGCGGCGTTACATAATACGCCGCCAGCACAGCCGGCAGATAGATAAACAGAAACAACAGGCTGCTGAAGACCATACAACTACCTCCAAAGGAAAATCGCTACCATTATATCACAGGCCTCCCCGCCCGTAAACGCCGCGAAGGAAGGTTTTACCGGGTCTGAATACCCCGGCCGCCGTTGACATTATTTCCGGCCGCGTGATACAATGATCCCGATCATTCACAGACGGAGGAACGCGCATGAAAGTTGCCTTTCTGGACCGCGACGGCACCATCAACCGAAGCTTCTGGACGCATGAGCACGAAGGCGGCCCGGAATACTGGGCGGGAAGCGACGAACCCGAGCTGCTGCCCGGCGCGGCGGAGGGCATGCGGCGCCTGATCGACTGCGGATACAGAATCATCATCATCACCAATCAGTATCCCATCGGCGAGGGCGGGATTACGCAGGACTTCTACGACCGGTTCACCGAAAAGCTGCTCGCAAAGCTCAGAGCGGCCGGCGTCGATGTGCTTGACGTGTTCTTCTGCCCGCACCGGCGCGACGAGGGCTGCGCCTGCTGTAAACCACGTCCGGGAATGATTCAGGCGGCTCTTAAAAAGTATCCGGGTATCGACATGACAGAATCCTTCTTTGCCGGAGATTCCGCCGCCGACGAAGGAATCGCCCGGGCCTGCCGTCTGCCCTTTTTCGGCGTCGGGCGGGACGGCGGGCAGAGAATCGAATCCCTCGCTGATCTCGTGCGGTTCATCAGCTGATTTCCGTATCCGCGCAGATTCGCTTCTTCAGGATGTGTTTCTGCGCGCTGCGCCTATAAATTGCCAATCTTTCCCTCAAAATTCACGCAAAGCTCGGTTTTCCTACAGAGCCGTGCTTGCAAATTCCCTTTACATCCTTTATAATTGTTCAGGATATGGAAGAATAATCATTGTGCGGAGTGAAATCACATGAATTACGATAACATCGCCGTTCTGATTCCGGCCTACAAGCCGGACCGGCGGCTGAATCAGCTGGTGGACGATCTTCTCGCGGCAGGCTTCAGCCGGATCGTCGTCGTAGACGACGGCGGCGGAGAGCCCTTCCGCGCCATCTTCGACGATCTCACCGGCAAGGCGGAAGTGCTCGTTCACCCGGTCAACCGCGGCAAGGGCGCGGCGCTCAAAACCGGCCTTGCGCATATCTCCAAGACGCCCGGCGTCGCCGTCGTCACCGCCGATGCGGACGGCCAGCATACGCCCGCCGACGTCAAGAAGATCGCGGACGAGCTGATCGCAAAGCCCTCTCATCTGGTGCTGGGCGTGCGCGACAAGAGCCAGATGCCGCCCCGCTCCAAGTTCGGCAACACCCTCACCTGCGGCGTGTTCGGCCTGACCACCGGCCTGTGGATTTCCGATACCCAGACCGGCCTGCGCGGCCTGCCCGCCTGTGAGCTGGCTCCGCAGTCTGTTCTGGAGGGCGACCGCTATGAGTACGAAATGAATGTACTGATCGACGCCGCCAAGCGGAAGGTGCCGGTTTCCGAGATCAAAATCGATACCATCTACATCGACGATAACGCATCCTCCCACTTCAACGCCGTGAAGGACGGCCTGCGCATCTACAAGCTGCTCTTCCGTCAGGTGGGCGCGTTCATGGGCTCCTCGATGGTTTCCGCCATCGTGGACTATGTCATGTTCCTGCTGCTGCGCTGGCTGGTTCCCGGCATCATGCTGGTGGCCGTCGCCGGTTCCCGCATCGTAAGCTCCCTGTTCAACTACTTCGTCAACCGCGAAGTCGTGTTCAAGGCCAAGGCGGACCATGGCTCCTTCATCCGCTACTACATGCTGGTCGCCGCCATCATGCTGCTCAACTATCTGGGCATCATGCTGCTGACCAAGCTGTTCATTCCGGAAATTCTGGCCAAGATCATCATGGACGCGCTGCTGTTCGTCGTCAGCTACCGCGTTCAGAACAAGCTGGTCTTCAAGAAAAAGTAAATCCCGCCGGTTGACGCTCTACGTAAGACCGATCTGAGCGGAGCAGCCTCAACACACCGGCTGCCCCGCTTTTTTCATCCGACAACACACAAGGAGGTTCGCTCATGGATTATACCAGATACCGGCTGAGCGACGCACAGCTCAGGGCCGTTGAGGAAACCAGAAAAAACTACCGCCTCTTTTATGAGAATCCGTCCAAGGCCCGCCCCGCCATCCTCATTCAGCCGCCGGTTCCCTCCGAATGGAGCGTGAAGGAGCGCGTCCATGACAAGGAAAAGATGCTCGTTCACGGCCTCAACACCGTCCATGCGCATCTTCAGGTGGGCGACGATTATGTGCCCGCCGTTCGCGTCGAGTTCGGCACCGGTCAGGTCGCGCATGCGTACGGCTGCGGCATGTACGAGCCCGAGGACAGCCTGCCCTGCGCAAAGGACCACATCATGCAGTCCATCGAGGAGGCCGAAACGCTGAAGCTGCCCGGCCTTCGGGACGGCTGGTTCGGCCGTCTGGAGGAGTATTCCGAGTTTTTCCGGAAGCATCTCCCCGAGGGCGTCGCGCTGCAGATGCCCGACATTCAGGGCACCTTCAACAACGCTCATCTCGTTCGCGGAAACGACATCCTCTACGATTTCTACGACGACCCCGATCTCCTCAAGCTCCTCTTTGCCCGCATGACTGATCACCTGATCGAGCTGACCAGATGGACGCACAGCCTGTGCACGCCCGAGCCGGACGGCTTCTTCTGCGACTGGGGCTGTCTGTGGAAGGGCGGCATCCGCATTTCCAACTGCTCGCTGCATATGCTCAGCACCGAATTCTACCGGGAATTCATCCGCGAATTCGATCAGAAGGTGATCGACGCCATGGGCATGGGCCGCATGCACTACTGCGGAACCCACGACAACGGCCTGACCGACAGCTTCTTCGAAATGCCGAACATGACCGGCCTGGACTTCGACGGAAAATATCACGATCTGTGGGAAATGGCCGAGCGCACGCCGGAAAACGTCACGCTGCTGGTCTACGCGACCGGCGATATCAGAAAGCGCCTGCTCGCCGGAGACTGGCCGAAAAAGCGCAACATCATCATCCAGTCCTACGTCTCCTCCGTCGAGGACGGACGCGCGCTGTATGAGAAGCTGCGTTCTTCCATGCCCTATTGATCCGTTCCTCCAAAAACACCGGCCGGACGCCGCAGTTCCATGCTGCAGCGCCCGGTCGGTATTGTATATTATCCATTGTTCCTTTCACAGGATTGCTCCCGAAGACAAAAAGCATGATCCATCGGCCCGGACCCCTTTCCCAGATCCAGCATGGCCCCGAGCGCTCCTGAGATATATTCCTTCGCCCGCCGGACAGACTCATGCAGCGTCAATCCCTTCGCCAGATTGGCGGCAATCGCGCTGGAGAGCGTGCAGCCCGTTCCGTGGGTGTTCGGGTTGTCAATCCGCTTTCCCTCAAACCATACCGTCCTGCCGTCCGCATAGAGAAGGTCGTTCGCATCATTGACGCTGTGGCCGCCCTTGAGGAGCACTGCGCAGCGGCAGAGATCGCTGATCCTCCCGGCGGCGGCGATCATCTCCTCCCGGCTGCCGATGCGCATGCCCGAAAGCACCTCCGCCTCGGGGATGTTCGGGGTTACAACGCTCGCCAGCGGCAGGAGCTCATTGATCAGCGTCCTGAGCGCGCTCCGTTTCATCAGTTCAGAGCCGGAGGTCGCCACCATGACGGGATCGACCACCACATTCTCCGCCCGGTAAAATTTAAGCCTTTCGGAAATCACCGATATCAGTTCTGCAGACGCTACCATGCCGATTTTGACCGCGTCGGGACGGATGTCCTTAAATACCGCGTCAATCTGCATTTTCAGAAACTCCGGAGCGGCTTCCTGAACGGCGAATACGCCCGTTGTATTCTGGGCCGTCATGGCGGTGATTGCGCTCATGGCATAAACGCCGTTCATGGTCATGGTCTTGATATCCGCCTGAATGCCCGCGCCGCCGCTGCAGTCGCTTCCCGCAATGGTCAGTGCCGTTTTCATTTTTATTCCTTCTCTCATGTTTGGTATGGTTTGCCGGCATGCCGCCCGCTTAATCAGATCAGCTTCAGCTCCTTCGCCCGCGCCTTCAGCCCGGCAGCGGCCGCCCGGGGATCATCCGCCTTCATGATGGCCGATACCGCGCAGACGCCGGAAACCGGAACGCCCGAGAGCACATCGATATTGTCCTTATTCAGCCCGCCGATGGCATTGACGGGAATCGGCACCGCTTTGCAGATGTCTCTCAGGGTTTCGACGGAGGTCAGCACGGTTTTCACCTTCGTTGTCGTGGGATAAATTGCGCCGACGCCCAGATAATCCGCGCCTTGCGCCGCAACGTCCATGGCCCAAGGCACGGTTTTGGCGGTCGCGCCGATGATCTTGTCCTTTCCAAGAATCCTCCGCGCCATGGCAACCGTCATGTCCTCCGCCCCAAGATGCACTCCTTCCGCACCCACGGCCAGAACCACGTCCACCCGGTCGTCGATGATCAGCGGCACATGGTATTTCTCTGTCAGCGCATGCACCTTTCCGGCAAGGTCAATCAGTTCGCGCGTCCCCTTGTTCTTCTCGCGGAGCTGAAGCAGCGTAACGCCGCCCTGAAGCGCACATTCCACGCGCCGAAGGAACTCAGGTTCCTCATATCCGGTGCTGTCGGTAATGAAATACAGGCTCGTGTCAAGGTTTTTCATACGTCATCTCCTCGATCTTCATGTATTGCCCGAGCTGAGCATCGGTCAAGGTGGACAGCGCGTCCATCAGGTTCACCATGAAGCTGCCGCTGCCTTTCTCTGTTCCGGCGAGCTGTCCGCACACGCCCAGCACCGCGCAGGCTGTCGCCGCCGCGTGAATATCACGGCAGACGGACAGGTATCCTCCGCACAGCGCGCCCAGCATGCAGCCCGTTCCGGTCACGGAGGAAAGCTGCGGCGTGCCGTTTCTGACATACATAATCCGCTCCCCGTCGGCGGCGACGTCCGTCTTTCCGCTGGCCAGAATGATGGTTCCGTATTTCCGCGCCAATTCCGCCGCGGCATGACCGATCGTCTCTCCGTCAATCGCCGCATCGGCGTCCACGCCGGACGAGCGATAGGCCGCGTGATGCATCGCATAAATCTCGGAATAATTGCCCTTGATGACCGTGGGAACGCCGGTTTCAAGCAGCCCTGCCAGATAATCGCGCCGAAGTCCCGAGCAGGCGACGCCCACGGCGTCCAGAATCACAGGGATGTTCTTCTCCTTCGCCGTCCTAAGAGAAATCTCCATGGACTTCATTCTCACATCGGTGATATTTCCGAGGTTCAGCATCAGCGCATCCGCCGTTTCAGTGATTTCCCTGACCTCCGCCGGATGCTCCGCCATGATGGGCCTTGCGCCTATGGCGAGGATTGCATTGGCGCACTGATTGATGGAAATGGGATTGGTGATGCAGTGAATCAGCGGCTGCTTCTTCCGGACGGCCGCCCGGATTTCATTCAGTTTATTCATTGACTTTCTTCGCTTTCATCACAATATAGTAAATCAGGCCGGCGGCCGCTGCTGCAGCCGGAGCGATATAGGAAAGCGCGTCCCATACCGGAGCAGTCAGCCCGAACACGCCGGAAGCCACCTTGACAACCACCCAGAGGATCGCGCCCAGCGCCGCAATCGTCAGCGAATCGGAAAGAACGCTGTTTTGGTCATGGTAGCTCAGGGAGCCGAGCCGCTGCTGCATTTTGGCCAGCATGCCGTTTGCCGCCAGCTTGCGCAGGAAGACATAGGCTATGCTGCCGCCGATGAGCGTTCCGCAGATAAACGAGGGCACATAAAACAGCCAGCTCAGCCCTTCCTTGCCCCAGAGCAGCGTCATCACAGGATAGGAAGCGATCGCGCCGATGATGCCAGTTCCGAAAATCTCGCCCAGCACCGCGCAGATGATCCTTCCCTTGGCCAGCCGGTAAAACACGCCGGACAGGAACGCGCCGAATACCGCGCCCGTCAGCGCAATCGGCGGGATTCCCATGGTGACCATCCGGATGATTCCGATCAACGTCGCGCAGAGCAGCGAATACCACGGGCCCAGCAGGACAGAACAGACAATGTTGATCAGATGCGCCATCGGGCACATGCCCTCCACGCGGAGAATCGGGGAAATGACCACGCCCAGCGCAATCAGCATAGCAAGAACCACGAGCTTCAGGATGGAATCAGTCTTCTTCATAATGAATCCCTCTTTTGATAAATAATACGAAGTCGTCTGCTTCGCCCGGTCGAGAATCACTTTTCTCCTCTCACCCCGAAACACGGGTTCCCATCGCTGAACTACAAAGCTCAGGGCGCTCCCCCTCAGCCCGCCGCGCATGTGCGGATCATCACCTCCTCTGTATATGAAAAAACAGGAGAAACCCAATTGTGGATTCCTCCTGCACATGAACAGACATAACTTCCTACGGCGGCATTACCCACATCAGGTTAAAGGGTCGAAGGTGCATCCTTCCTCTCAGCCTGTCAGAACAAGCTCCCCTGTTTATTCGGTTGTCAAAATAAAAACCGGAGACACCTTTTCCTGATGCCTCCGGTAAAAAATCCTTGCAAAATGACTTCCTACGGCGGCATTACCCGCATCAGGTTAAAGGGTCGAAGGTGTATCCTTCCTCTCAGCCTGTCAGAACAAGCTCCCCTGTTTTTATTTGTACATGCATTATATACCTTTTGACAGGCAATTGCAAGCGTTTTCTTTTCATATGAACAGGCGTCAGCGGCGCTTTCTGTGCGTTTTCTGCTCCCATACCGCGCTGAAATCGATCTCGCAGGCCATGACGTTGACCGCCTCCAGCTTCACGCGCACCTTGTCGCCCAGGCGGACGGTTCTTCTCGACATCTCCGCCCTCAGAATCTGATGCGCCTCGTCAAACTCATAGTAGTCGTCCAGCGAGCGGACGTGCACCAGGCCCTCGACGGTGTTGGGCAGCGTCACATAGAATCCCCAGCTTGCGACTCCGCTCACCACGCCCTCGAACTCCTCGCCCACATACTTCTTCATGTAATGCGCCTTGATGAGGTCGTCCGCATCGCGCTCGGCGGCCGCGGCGGCGAATTCACAGCTCGAGCACTGCGCTGCCAGCTCGGGCATCTTCCCCTGCGCCTTCCGCGCGTCGTCCGCATGACCGGTGATGAGCGCCTTGAGCTGCCGGTGCACCGTCAGGTCCGGATAGCGGCGGATGGGCGAGGTGAAATGGCAGTAGTCCTTCGCAGCCAGGCCGTAATGTCCGGCGGGAGACTCCGAATAGCAGGCCCGCTTGAGCGAGCGCAGCGTCATATGCTTGATGACGTCGGCCTCGGGCGTATCCGCGGTTTCGGCCAGCAGGCGCTGAATCGCAATCGGCTGCGGGTCGATGCCCAGCCGGACCGGGCGGTTCATGTTGTTGAGGAACAGCTCCAGCGACTGAAGCCGCTCTGGGTCGGGCGATTCGTGAATGCGGTACAGGCTCGGAATGCGCTTCTCCCGCGTCATCTTCGCCACCGTTTCATTGGCCAGCAGCATGAAGTCCTCGATCAGCTTTTCCGCCTCGCCGCGCACCCTCGCGCAGACGTCCAGCGGCATGCCGTTTTCATCCAGCGTGAACTGCGGCTCGGCCAGATCAAAGTCGATGCTGCCCCGTGCCTTGCGCTTCTCCCGGAGTTCGCGGCTCAGGGAAAGCATATTCCGGAGCGTCTCGTGAAGCGGTTCGGGCACATTGTTTTCTTCCCCGGCAAACAGGCGGTTCACCTGCTCATAGGTCAGCCGCGCCCGGGAATGGATCACCGTGCGCTGAAGCTTCACGTCCGTCACCTCGCCGCCGCGCATCGTCATGAACAGCGACAGCGCCAGCCGGTCGACGTCCGGCATCAGCGAACAGAGGTTGTTGCTGAGCGCCTCGGGCAGCATGGGAAGCACCATGCCCGGAAGATACACAGACGTTCCGCGCTTCACCGCCTCCCGGTCGATGGGCGAGCCTTCCTTCACATAATGCGAAACATCCGCAATGTGAACGCCCAGCCGCCATACGCCGTCCCCGGTTTTGTCGAGCGACACCGCGTCGTCGAAGTCCTTCGCGTCCGCGCCGTCAATGGTGAACAGTTCGACGTCGCGCGCGTCTGTCCGGCCCTCCATGTCCTCTTCCCGCACGGATTCGGGCAGCGCCTCCGCCTCCTTCAGCGCCTCCTCCGGAAATCCCCGGCTCAGCCCGTGCGTCTCCGTGAGCGCCTTCAGCTGCACCCGGATGTCCCAGCCCGCGCCCAGCACCTGCTGAACCTCCGCGCGCATGGGCACCTTATGCCTCGGCCAGTCGATGACCTTGAGCACCACCGCATCGCCGATTTTCGCGCCCATGAGGTCGCCCTCGACGTCGATATTGCACAGAATGCGCATGTCGAACGGCTCGGCCGACAGCACCCGCACGATTTCCGGCTCGCGGTAGCGGATCTTGGTTCGCCTGCCCTTTTTGACGACGATGGGCTCCTGCTCGATCTTCCGCTCGGCCATCCTCAGCACCGCGGTGAACACCGGATGCGCGCGCTCGGTTACGGCGACCAGCTCGCACCGGTCGTTGTATCCCCGCTTCTGCTTCTCGCGCCTGACCAGAATCAGGTCTCCGTGCATGGCGCGCAGGTCCCCGTGTCGGGAGATGCGGATGTCGTCGCTGCCGTCCAGCGGCTTTGCGATTGGCACGCCGCTTCGGAGCACGACGGCCCGTGCCGGAATGAGGCCGACGATATCGGGCAGGGCATATTTTCCCTTCTTGGTCATAACGAGACGGCCATCCCGGGTCATGCGCATGAGCGCCGCGCTGACTTCCTCAGCGGGCCCGTTCATGGCGTCGACCAGGTCGATGGCCGTCATCGGTTTTTCATGTTCTCTGAGATACGATTCGATTTTGTTTTCCATTCGGATTCCTTTCGGGTAAATTCGGTTGGCCGGAGCGCATTATTCTCCGTCCCGGATGAGTTTTTCAAAGTATTCCCCGGCCTCATGCTCGTCATACGCGTAGAAAACGCGCATCAGCGTCAGCCCGTGCGCAGGCGCGGTCACGCCCAGATCCAGCCGACTGAGACTGGCAAGCGCGCGGGCAATCGCGCCCTCCTCCAGCTTGCCCGTGCCCACCGAAATCAGCGTTCCGGCCAGAATGCGGACCATGTTATAAAGGAAGCCGTTTCCATGCACCAGCAGCATCACCATATCGCCCCGCCGGACGACGCGCGCATCATAAATGGTGCGCACCGTGTCCTTGACGATCGATCCGCTGGCGGCAAAAGGCGCGAAGTCGTGCGTGCCAGTCATCGCCTGCACCTCGCGGTTCATCTTCTCCACATCCAGCTCATACATCACATGCGCCCGGTGATTGCGCCAGATGGCGCTGGCATGGGGCGTGTTGTGGATGAGATAGCGGTATATCTTGCCCTTCGCCTGAAAGCGCGCGTGAAAATCGGCCTCCGCCGGCATTGATCTTCTCACCCGGATGTCCACCGGCAGCATGGTGTTGAGCGCATAGGAGAACTTTTCGTCCGGAATGCCGGACGCCGTATCGAAATGCACGGTCTGGCCCATGGCGTGAACGCCCGCGTCCGTGCGGCTCGACCCGGTCACGGTCACATTCGTTTTGGTCAGCTTCGAGATCGCTTCCTCCAGCTTCTGCTGAACGCTCATCGCGTTGATCTGCCGCTGCCATCCGGCGTAATTCGTGCCGTCATATTCAACAATCAGCTTGACCCGCCGGGTTACCGCCATACCAGTTCCTCCGTTTTATCAGAAAATAATCGCAAACGCCGTCATCGCGAGAACGGCGGCCGCCGCGATCGCGTCCACCTTCGTGAACTTCAGCACCTTCATCCGCGTCCGGTTGTCGCCGCCGCGGTAGCAGCGGGCTTCCATCGCCATGGCCAGCTCGTCGGCCCGGCGGAACGCGCTCACAAACAGCGGAACCAGCAGCGGCAGCATGGCCTTTGCGCGGTTGATGAGATTCCCGCTCTCGAAATCCGCGCCGCGCGCCATCTGCGCCTTCATGATCTTGTCGGTTTCCTCCATGAGGGTAGGGATGAATCTGAGCGCGATGGACATCATCATCGCCAGCTCATGCGACGGGAAGCCGATCTTCGAGAGGGGCTTTAAGAGCCGCTCAAGGCCGTCCGTCAGGGCGATGGGCGAGGTGGTCAGCGTCAGCAGCTGCGTGCAGAACACCAGAAGCAGAAGCCTGAGCGCCATAAACGTCGCGTTCACAAGGCCCTCTTTCGTGATCCTCACAACGCCCCACTCGACCAGCACGGTCTCGCCGCTGTTGAAGAAGAGGTTGATGAAGAAGGTCAGAAGGATGATGTAGAAGATGGGCTTGACGCCCTTGATGATGAATTTGAGATTGATCCGCGAAAGCAGCGCCGTTCCCCCGATGAAGAGGAACAGCCCGGCATAGCCGATCCACGTGTTCGCCGTGAATACCGCGACGATCATCACAACCGTCAGGAGGATTTTCGCGCGCGGATCCATCCGGTGCAGGAAGGAATTGCCCGGCAGATACTGGCCCAGGGTGATATTGTCAAGCATGGCTCTTCCCCCTTCCAAGGCTTCTCAGGATGGCCTGCTTCAGCTCCCCGGGACGATACGCGTCCGCCGGGATGTCGAAGCCCGCGCCCCTCAGCCGCTCGGCCAGCTCGGCGCAGGGCGGCAGCGCAAGCCCAGCCTGCATCAGCCGGTCGCCGTTCATGAACACCTCGTCCGGCGTGCCGTTCATCACCAGCCGGCTGTGATCCATCACCAGAATCCGGCTGCAGAGGCGGGATACGTCGGTCATGCTGTGCGAAACCATGATCAGCGTGACCTTCTCCTCCTCGTGATACCGCTTGATGAGGGAGAGAATCTCCTCCCGGCCGCGCGGATCGAGGCCCGCCGTCGGCTCGTCGAGGATGAGCGTGGTCGGCTTCATCGCCAGCACGCCAGCAATCGCCACGCGCCTTTTCTGTCCGCCGGACAGCTCGAAGGGCGATTTTTCATACATGCTCTCGTCCGCAAGGCCGACCTGCCGGAGCGCATGCCGCGCCCGCTCTTCGGCCTCCTGATCGCTCAGGCCCAGATTCTTCGGCCCGAACATGACGTCTTTTAAGATGGTCTCCTCGAAGAGCTGATACTCCGGATACTGAAACACCAGACCGACCTTTTTGCGGACGTCCTTCAGGCTGGTCTTTTTGTCCATCAGGTCGAGTCCGTCGACAAGGATGGAGCCGGAGGTCGGCTTGATGAGGCCGTTGAGATGCATGATCAGCGTGGACTTGCCGCTGCCGGTGTGGCCGATCAGGCCGACGAATTCGCCGTCTTCGATGGTCAGGCTGACGTCCTCGATCGCCGTGCGCTCAAAGGGACCGCCCGCCATGTAGGTATGGATCAGATTCCTGATTTCAATCGACACAGTTCCACCACCATTTCTTCAACGGAAAGTATGTCCTCGGGAAGATTCAGCCCGCACCCGTTCAGTCCGCGCGCCAGCTCGGTCATCTCGGGCACGTCCAGCCCGCAGGCGCGCACGCCCTCGATATCGCGGAAAACCTCCTTCGGCGTTCCGCTTCTTCTCAGCTCGCCGTCCCCGATGACAAGGATGCGGTCCGCCTGCGCGGCCTCCTCCATGAAATGCGTAATCCAGAGGATGGTAATGCCCTCCTCATGATTGAGCCTTCTGACCACCTTCAGCACTTCGCTTCGGCCCACCGGGTCGAGCATGGCCGTCGATTCATCGAACACGATCACGCGCGGCTTCATTGCAAGGACCCCCGCAATGGCCA
>JAFQQU010000162.1 GCA_017410445.1 Clostridia bacterium
ATGTTATCGATGAACAAAAGAACGTCCTGATGCTTGACGTCGCGGAAATACTCCGCCATCGTCAGGCCGGAAAGACCGACGCGCATACGGGCTCCCGGCGGCTCGTTCATCTGACCGTATACCATGGCGGTCTTGTTGATAACGCCGGATTCGATCATTTCGTTGTACAGGTCGTTACCCTCACGGGTGCGCTCGCCGACGCCCGTAAATACGGAAATGCCGCCGTGCGCCTTGGCGACGTTGTTGATCAGCTCCATGATCAGAACCGTCTTGCCGACGCCCGCGCCGCCGAACAGACCGATCTTGCCGCCCTTGGCATAGGGACAGATCAGGTCGACGACCTTAATGCCGGTTTCCAGAATCTCAGTCGAGGTCTGCTGCTCTTCATAGGAGGGCGCAGGGCGATGAATGGGCCAGCGCTCGTTGGAAGCGTCGATCTGTCCCTGTTCATCGATGGTATCGCCCAGCAGGTTGAACACGCGGCCCAGACATTTCTCGCCGACCGGAACGCTGATCGCCGCGCCGGTGTCAACCGCCTCGGCGCCGCGCTGCAGACCGTCGGTCGAGCTCATGGCGATGCAGCGAACCACATTGTCGCCGATGTGCTGCGCGACCTCAGCAATGATCTTCTGCCCGCCGTTCATTACTTCGATGGCGTTCAGCAGATCCGGCAGCTGATCGTCGGCAAACCGAATGTCCAGAACCGGGCCCATGACCTGAATCACAGTTCCAATATTCTTAGCCATATGGCTTCAACTCCTTATCATCATTAAACACCGGCAACGATTTCCGTGATCTCCTGCGTGATGGCCGCCTGGCGCGCCTGATTGAACTTCAGGCTCAGATCGGCAATCATATCGTCCGCATTCTGCGTCGCAGAATCCATCGCAGTCCGTCTCGCCGCCTGCTCGGCCGCACGGCATTCGCACAGCGCGCCGTACAGGATGCCGCCCAGATATTCGGGGATGATCGCCTCGAATACCTCTTCGCTGCCCGGCTCATAGAGGATATCGGAAGGCATGCCTTCCCGCTCCTCTTCCTTCGCCTCCAGCGGCAGCAGCTTCATCGTCATCGGCGTCTGAGAGAGTACGGAAACGAATTTGGTATAGCCGATGCGGATTTCATCAAACTCTCCGGCCTTGAACGCCTTGCACAGGCTCTTGGCGATGGAGAAGCAGTCGCCCACGGAAACGTCTTCCGCCTCGGGGTATTCTTCGCTGAACAAAGGCATCTTCCTTGCCCGGAAGAAGTCGAGCGCCTTCTTGCCGACGGGCAGAACCGATACGTCGGTACCGGCCATTTCAGAATAGCACTGCTTCAGGATATTGCTGTTGTATCCGCCCGCGAGGCCTCTGTCGCCCGCGATGACGATATACGCAATCCTCTTCTCCCCCTTGCGCGCGGAAGAAAGATACGGAAGCGACGCATCGGTATTATGCTTTACGATATCCCGGATGACGGAATACATAATCTCAAAATAGGGGCGGGAATTGGCAACCTGCGCCTGAGCGCGGCGAAGCTTGGAAGCGGCGACCATTTCCATGGCCTTGGTGATCTGCTTGGTGCTTTCCATGCTTCGGATCCGGTTTTTGATCTCCTTCGTGGAAACGCCAGCCATGTCGTTCCCCCCTTATTCCGCTACCGTGAATTCGGTTTTGAGCTCGGCAATCGCCGCCTTGAGTCCGTCCTCGGTCTCCTTCTCCAGCTTGCCGGTGGTGCGGATGGCTTTGAGCACATCGCCGTGACGGTTGTCCATATGCTCATACAGTCTCTTCTCGAACTCGGCGATCTTCTCAACCGCGATGTCGTTCAGATGGCCGTGAACAACCGCGTAGATGATGCACACCTGATGCGCGACGTCTACCGGCGCCTCGTTCTTCTGCTTGAGCACCTCTACGATGCGCGCGCCCAGCGCGAGTCTCGCCTTGGTGTCGGCGTCCAGGTCGGAGCCGAACTGCGCAAAGCTCTGCAGCTCGCGATACTGGGAATACAGCAGCTTCAGGGAGCCCGCAACCTTCTTCATCGCCTTGATTTGCGCGTCGCCGCCGACTCGGGAAACCGAGATGCCGGGGTTGACCGCGGGCATGATGCCCGAGTTGAACAGCTCGGATTCAAGGAAGATCTGGCCGTCGGTAATGGAGATGACGTTGGTCGGGATATACGCGGAAACGTCGCCGGCCTGCGTCTCGATGATGGGCAGCGCGGTCAGGCTGCCGCCGCCTTTCTTGTCGGACATGCGCGCAGCACGCTCGAGCAGACGGGAATGCAGATAGAAAACGTCGCCGGGGTAGGCTTCACGTCCCGGAGGACGGCGGATCAGCAGCGAAATCGCGCGGTAAGCAACCGCGTGCTTGCTCAGATCGTCGTAAATGACCAGAACGCTCTTGCCCTGATGCATGAAGTATTCGCCCATCGTGCAGCCGGCGTACGGAGCAATGTACTGCATGGGAGCCAGCTCGGAGGCCGTTGCCGATACGACGATGGTGTAATTCATCGCGCCGCCGCGGGACAGGTTCTCAACAACCTGCGCAACGGTCGATCTCTTCTGGCCGATCGCGACGTAAATGCAGATGACGTCCTTGCCCTTCTGGTTAAGGATCGTATCGGTCGCAATGGTGGTCTTGCCGGTCTGGCGGTCGCCGATGATCAGCTCGCGCTGTCCGCGGCCGATCGGAATCATGGAGTCGATCGCCTTGATGCCGGTCTGAAGGGGCGTGTCAACATGCTGGCGGTCGATGATGCCGGGCGCATTTTTCTCGATCGGCTCGAATCCGGCCGCCGTGATCGGGCCCTTGCCGTCGATCGGCTCGCCCAGCGCGTTGACAACGCGGCCGATCAGCGCTTCGCCGACCGGAACGGATACAACGCGGCCGGTGCGCTTGACGATATCGCCTTCCTTGATGCCATTGTCGGTACCCAGGATAACGATGGAAACAGTGTCCTCTTCCAGATTCTGCGCCATGCCGTAAGAGCCGTTCGGGAACTCGATCAGCTCGCCCGCCATGCACTTGTCCAGACCGGACGCGCGCGCAATGCCGTCGCCGACCAGAATGACCACGCCGGTCTCGCTGGTCTCCAGCTTATTCTCATAATTCTTGATTTGATTGCGGATAATTTTCGTAATCTCTTCAGGTCTCAATTCCATACTATCCCTGCTTTCTCCAATCAGAGCATGGTATTTTTCAGCAAGCCGCGCACCGCATCCAGCCGGTGCTGAACCGTATCGTCCATTCGCTTTCCGTCGTAATCCAGGCGGACGCCGCCGATGCACGCGGGATCAACCACATTGATCAGCTCAATGGTCTTTCCCGTGTTCTTATGAAGCTTATCGCACAGCTTCTTCGTCTGCTCGGCCGTCAGCGGAACAGCGGTTACCGCCTTGACCGGCAGGATGCCGTTGTCCTCGTTATACAGCATGCGATAGGCCTCGCAGCAATCGGAAAACTGGCGGATATATCCCTTTTCGGTCAGGATCTTCAGGAAATTCAGCACATAAGGCTGAATCTTTCCCCGGAAGCTCTCATCCAGAATTCCGCAGCGCTCGTCCTTGCCGAGATTCGGCGTGGACAGAAGGCGAAGGAAATCGGCGTTCTGCGAAAAGGCCTCGTTCAGCGCTTTGAGCTCGGAAAGGATCTTCCTGCTCAGTCCCTCGTCCTTGGCCAGATCATACAGCGCCTGAGCATAAACACTTCCTACCTGTGTCATGCCTTATCACCCAATTCATTAATGAAATGATCCACCAGCGCCGACTGATCGGCATTCGTCAGCTCGCGGCCGACAACCTTCTCGGCAATCGCCATTGCCATGCCGGAGATTTCGTCCTTGGCGTCGTTGACCGCCTTCTTCTTCTCCTGCTGCGCATCGGCCGCTGCCTTGGCGAGAATCTGCGAGGCCTCTTCATTGGCCTGACGGACGATCTCTTCCTCGCGGTTTGCGCCGCGTACGGCAGCTTCCTTCACCAGACGCTCAGCCGTCGCCTGCGCTTCGGAGAGCTTCTGCTGATATTCAGCCTTCATCTCCTGCGCGTCGGCCTTGGCCTTGCCGGCGTTTTCATACATATCGTCAATTTCCTTCTGGCGATCGGTGATGATCTTGTGAACCGGCACAATCAGGTACTTCTTCGCCACGAAGAAGATCACCAGCGTATTGAGCAGCACAAACAGCGCCGTCCAGAAATTAACGCCGATAAAACTCTCAAAATATCCCACTTTGCTCACTCCTTACGCATTCTCAAAAGCAACGCGCGGTCATTACAGAGTGAACAGAATCAGGAAGGCGATCAGCAGCGCATAAATACCGGTGGTCTCGGTGATCGCGCAGCCCAGAATCATCGTCGTGCGCAGGTTGCCCGCCGCTTCCGGCTGACGCGCCATGCCTTCCAGCGCCTTGCTTACCGCATTACCTTCACCAATAGCAGGACCGATCGCGCCTACGCCCATGCACAGACCCGCGCCGATTGCCTTACCTACTACCTTGATCGCTTCTGCCAGAGCCGTGTAATCCATGAATACTTCCTCCTTAAACTCTCTTGTGTGCTATACTTACCAATCGAACTTCGATTCGTTCTATTACAGGGTGAACAGAATCAGGAACGCAATCAGCAGAGCATAAATACCGGTAGTCTCGGTAATCGCGCAGCCCAGAATCATCGTCGTGCGCAGGTTGCCCGCCGCTTCCGGCTGACGCGCCATGCCTTCCAGCGCCTTGCTTACCGCGTTACCTTCACCGATCGCAGGGCCGATCGCGCCTACGCCCATGCACAGACCCGCGCCGATTGCTTTACCGACTACCTTGATTGCCTCCGCCAGTGCCGTGTAATCCATAAATACACCCTCCTAAGTTTTTCATTACAATTGCAAATCTATTCCTTACTGCGCAGCAGCTGCCTCTTCCTCGGGAGGCGGGCATGCGCCGGCAATATAGGTCATGGTCAGAAGCGTAAATACATACGCCTGAACAAAACCGGAGAACAGGTCGAAATAGCAGCTCAGCACCGCCGGAATACCCAGCGCCAGAACCGGAACGCCCGAAAGAACGCCAGCCGCCTGCAGAATGCCGAACACGCCCAGAACACCGCTCACCGCGCCCAGAATCATATGAAGCGCCTTATGCGTCCTCACCTTCCACAGAACCAGAAGCGCCGCGCCGATAACCGTCAGTACGATGCCCACCGCCACGCCGCTGGCGGAAATCGCATTCAGCACCAGCGCGGATACCATGGAAAACGCCGTGTAGATAATGCTCGTGATGACGCCGCCGCCGGCCACATTGCCGAAATGACGGAACGCCATCGAAGCGGGCTGCGCAATTTCGGAGATGATGTTCATCGGGGTCATGACGACGATCGGCTCGGTAAAGCCCTTGAGCCAGTTGACGAAGCCGTTATTCTTGATGCTGTTATACCAGATGATGACCGATACCGTGACCGACCAGACCATCGTGCAGCTCAGGTCCGCCGTTACGGAACGCAGGAAGCCGGTCAGGCCGATAAAGGTTCCGCAGATGGAGCTTACGAAAATGGTGCCGATGAAGGGCGCCCAGTGAAGATTGTGCTGCCCCATCGATTCGCCAACC
>JAFQQU010000163.1 GCA_017410445.1 Clostridia bacterium
ATTGGATATCCGCAGAGGGGTCAGGAATCAAATAAAGATTTCCCCCTGTATGGCCGCAAGTGGAAACGCTGTTCTCATTGCTCCCACCGGGGAAATCGGTTTGTGTGAGCATTACAGTGATAGCGAGTTTATCGGACATATCGACCGAGAAGAATTTGACACTGATACGTTAGGAAAATGGCAAGAACTCACTTCGGAAATCCCGGAATGTTCTGATTGCTTTTACTATCCGGAATGTCTGAAACTGAAAAAGTGCCCGGTGTCTGACAAATGTTTTCTTCAGTTCAGGGAATCAAAGCTCTGGGATAAAAAACAGGCAATGGTTCAGACATACCATCGCTGGCAGCAGAACCGGCAGCATGAGGAAGATGAGGTTGACCCGCTATGCTGATGACAGAATCCTTCTGTACCGCTCAGAGCGATCTGCATTCCTGATCGCGCAGAGCAGGATACCATCGAGCCGGTCACAAGCAGCGCCATCCTGCCTGCACTGCACAATGAATCCGGAGGCAGCGCAGGTCGCCTATGCGGCTATGGCGCAGAATCAGGTGAAATCGACGCTGTCGATTATCATAAATATGTTTAGAAAGGAGGCGCAAAAATGGAACAGTACGTTCGCGCCGAGATGGAAGTCGTGGAATTCGAATGCGAGGATGTCATTACAACGTCGGGCTATAATGATTGCACCCTCGTAGGATATGCTCCCGATTCGGATGACTCCTGCCTCGTAGACTAATCACCAATAGAAACGGCGGGGCGGACTGCTTCGCCGTTTCTTGCAATTATGAGAAATAGCGCTCACCTTCAGCGTTTTTTTCAATATATCAATTACGAAAGGAACTCAGCAATATGAAGCTCAATCACGAATTCATCACCCGCGAAATAGACGATCAGCAGATCATGATCTCCGCATCTGGCAAATTCAGCGGCCTGGTGCGCAGCAACAAAACGGCGGCCTTTATCGTGGACTGCCTCGCCGGCGATACCACGGAAGAAGAAATCGTTCAGAAAATGCTGGCAAAATATGATGCGCCGGAAGAGATAATCCGTGAAGATGTGAAAAAGATTCTGGATACGCTTCGCCGCATTGGAGCCCTGGAAGAATAAGTCCACATATGAGGAAGTCATTGCCCAGCATGGCAAGCTGATCTACCGCAATGTGGGAAACAGCATGAATCCGCTGATCCGACAGGGGCGGGATCTTCTGATCATCGAAAAAGCGCCGGAGAGACTGAAAAGGTATGATGTGCCGCTATACAAAAGGGACAGCGGGCAGTATGTTCTGCACCGGGTTTTAAAAGTTCGCAAAGACGATTATGTCCTCTGCGGCGACAACCAGTGGCGCCGGGAATCCGGCATCACCGACCGGCACATTATCGGCGTCCTGACCTGCGTTATCCGGGATGGGAAGGAAGTGCCGGTTACCTCGCCGGGCTATCGGATCTACGTGCATCTCTGGTGTGATTTTTTCTGGATCCGGGCATTCATTTTGCGCGGAAAAGCATTTTTGAAAAGGCTGTTCGTTTATGGAAAACACAAAAAAGCAAACAGGGGATGACATGCTGTACCTGTTGGTATGCGCTTTGCAGAGTGCTATTCCTGATCCGGAACGGATCGCCGCTATTGACATGCCTTGAGGGCTGCGTCCTGCAGCGCATCGCGGCACGCATCGTCGTCATGCAGGATGGTATAGGCCACGCGGTAGAGCATACCGCTGCGGGCTTCCAGCTCCTGCACGAAGAAATCCTTGTCCATTGGCTCATCTCCCTGGCCGGGCTCTTGCCCGGCTCTGTTCTGTAACGTTACATCCATTAAGCGCATTGAAAGAGAGTTTCGTCACGCGCCAGATAATTTCCTGCGAAAAAGTCCGCCTTGCATCGTCCATGGGAACATGCTATAATGTAGAAAAACCGAAGGAGCCTACCTATGAAAAAGCGGATATTCCTGGCATTGTGCCTGCTGCTGGCGCTGGGGGTGACCTGCGCGCTGGCGCAGAGCGCCGCCGTCCACACCAGCGGGGACTATCGCTACCGCGTACTGCCCGACGGCTCGGCGGAGATCGTCGCCTACGGCGGCACGTCGCCGCAGCTGACCATCCCGGCCACGCTGGATGGCCTCGCCGTCACAGCCATCGGCAATGACGCCTTCTCCCAGTGCGATTTTCTGACCCGTGTCACGCTGCCCGCAGGCGTCACCTCCATCGGCGACGGCGCGTTCACCTACTGCTACGGGCTGATGGCCATCGCTCTGCCCGACAGCGTCGTTACCATCGGCGACGGCGCGTTTTCGGACTGCAAGTCCCTGTCCGCCATCACCCTGCCCCAGGGGCTCACGGCCATCGGCGACAGCACGTTCTACGGCTGCAAGTCCCTGACCAGCGTCACGATCCCCGATGGCGTCGTTTCCATCGGCGACGGCGCGTTCTACGCCTGCGAGGGGCTGACCCGGATCTTCGTCCCCACTGGCGTCGTCTCCATCGGCGCAGAGGCCTTCTTCTTCTGCGATTCGCTGACCGAGGCCTCCCTGCCTGGAAGCGTGACGTTCATCGGCGACCGTGCCTTCGCCTTCTGCCCCGACACGATGATGATTGCCGTGCCCAGCGGCAGCTATGCGGAGGAGTACTTCGAAAGCCAGGGGATGAGCGTCTATCCAATCTGTAATTTCCAGCAGGTGCACACCAGCGGCGATTTTCAGTACATCATTCTGTCGGACGGAACAGCGGAGATCCATGACTACCTCGGCTTCGCAGCTGCGCTGGTCATCCCGGCAGAGCTTGATGGCATTCCGGTCTCCTCCATCGGATACAACGCCTTTGATTTCAGCGACAGCCTGATCTCCGTCACCATTCCCGAGGGCGTCACATCCATTGCAGCACAGGCCTTCTCCGTGTGCCGCGCCCTGACCGACGTCACCCTTCCCGACAGCCTCGCCTCCATCGGCAGCAATCCCTTCGAGGGCTGCACAGTACTGCGGAACATCCACATCTCCGCGGATCACCCACTCCTGGCCACCATCGACGGCGTCCTCTTCAACAAGGCAGAGAAGAAGCTGATCTGCTACCCCATGGCACTGACTGCTGAAGCATACAGCATTCCGCAGGGAATCCGCATCATTGGTGCATATGCTTTTTCCGGGAACAGCCATCTGACCACTGTCACGATTCCCGACAGCGTTGTGGCGATCAGCGACCGTGCCTTCACATTCTGCGAAGCGCTGTCGGCCATTACCATCCCCGACAGCGTCACATCCATCGGCGCAAATCCCTTCTACGGCTGCTTCGCCCTGACTGATCTTCAGGTCGCGCCTGACAACCCCGCGCTTCGCATGGATGGCGGTGTGCTCATCACCCGTTCTGACAGGCGGCTGGTCACCTACCTCAACGCCCTTCCAGCCTCCCATTATGC
>JAFQQU010000164.1 GCA_017410445.1 Clostridia bacterium
CGATGAGCTCGTCAATACGGCCGAGGAATTCGGGGCGGAAGACCTGCTTTGTCTTATCCAAGATCATCTTGCGGCGGTTTTCGTTCACATTGGATTCAGAGGATTTGGAGAAGCCCACGCGCTTATCCATGTCGAAAGTTACGCCGGCGTTTGAGGTCATGAAGATAATGGTGTTTTTGAAGTTCACCTTTCGGCCCATGCTGTCGGTGAGGATACCGTCATCGAGCAGCTGAAGCAGAAGATTGAAAACCACAGGATGCGCTTTTTCAATCTCATCGAAAAGAATGATGCTGTACGGGCGCTTCATCACAGCGTCGGTAAGCTGGCCTCCGTCACCATGTCCGACATAGCCGGGCGGAGAACCGATCAGCTTTGCAACAGAAGACTTTTCGCTGTATTCGGACATGTCAATGCGAACCAGCGCATCGCGGCTGCCGAACAGGCAGGTGCTCAGCGCCTTGCACAATTCCGTCTTGCCCACACCGGAAGGACCCAGCATCATAAAGACGCCAAGCGGTCTGTCCGGATCGGTCAGGCCGGCATGCGCGCGGCGAAGCGCGCGGCTGACAGTGGAAACCGCATCGCTCTGCCCGAAGATACGCTGGGAAAGGCGGTTTTCCAGATCGATGACATCGCCCTGATTGTGTTTGGTAATCTGCGTGACAGGCACGCCGGTCCACTGAGAGATAACCCGGGCTACATCGGCCTCGTCAATCGTGATCATATTCTCGTCAGAGGCGGGGCGATAGAGCTTTGCCATGGCGGCGGTTTCGTCGAGCAGATCGATCGCCTTGTCAGGCATAAAGCGCTCGGTAACATAGCGGGCAGACAGAGACACGGCGGACTTAAGCGCACTGTCGGAGATCTTCACATGATGGAAGTCCTCATAACGCTTACGCAGGCCGTTAAGGATAATCAGCGTATCCTCCGGGTTGGGTTCACGCACGTCGATGCGCTGGAAACGGCGGGTCAGCGCAGCATCCTTTTCGATATACTTGCGATACTCCTTGTAGGTGGTTGCACCGATGACACGAATCTGTCCGCGCGCAAGCGCCGGCTTAAGGATGTTCGCAGCGTCCAGCGCGCCCTCATTGCCGCCGGAACCGATAAGCGTATGAATCTCGTCGATGAAAAGGATGATATTGCTTTCCTTTTCAACTTCTTTCAGAACGCCGGTGATGCGCTCCTCGAAATCACCGCGGAATCTGCTGCCGGCAACAAGACGAGTCAGATCGAGCGAAAGGATTCTCGCATTCTTCAGGATGTCAGGTACCGATCCTTCATGGATACGCTGGGCAAGACCCTCAGCCAGCGAGGATTTGCCGACTCCGGGATCGCCGAGCAGCATCGGGTTGTTCTTGATCTTCTTGCAGAGAATCTGGATGATGGAAGAAACCTCAGAATCACGCCCGATAAGCGGTTCCAGTTCGCCGTCCGCAGCGGCCTTTGTCAGGTCTCTCGCATACATATCCAGCACAGTCTGCCGGTGAGGTTCGGGCTTGGACGCCACGGGGGGCTTCGGAGTCTGGCTGCCGGGCTGAGCCTGGGGCTTCTTTTTCTCCTCTGCATGCTCGGGAGACTCCTGCGTGTCCTGCTCCATTTTTGCCTTCTCAGCCTGCTCTTTGACATACTGATCGAGCACATCCTGAATCTGCGGCATCGTCTTCCCAAAGGAAGAAAGGAGCTCTGCCGCGGAAGCGGACTCCGTCTTGACGATCGCCGCCCAGATATGCATTTCATCGGGGTTCCTGACGTCGCTGTCAGATGCAAGACGGATGGCTTCATCCAGAATGGAACGCAGATTGCCGCTAAGCTGATTGGCATTGACAAAGCCCTCTTCTGCGTCGGTGTAGCGCGCTGCGACAGCCTTCTCGAGCGCTTCCTGATCAAGACCATCCGTTATGGACCTGGTCAGCGGATCGGCAGCACGGATAAGACCGACCAGCAAATGACCGGTACGGATTTCCCTGTGTCCGGAGCCTGCGGCATAAATACGCGCCTGCATAAGTGCCTTTTTGGCCGAAGAAGAGAAACGGTTGAACAGAGTCTGCATGCTTTCACCTCCGTTTTGCATGTCGTTCTGTACAGATCATATGCGCCGCTTCGCAATTGAAAGGATCATACTTCGAAGCGTTCCGGCACACAAAGCATCCTTCATAGCCAGCGGGAGCGGAACAGCCTGCGGCGAGAGCGCAGCAAGCATCAGCGACGCTTCATCGGGCGTAATGATCTCCTCTGTTTTAAGGTTATCGATTATACGGGCAGCCTCGGCGGTGCTGATTGACGTACCGATGCGCTGATAGTGGGCCTGGAGAAGCTCTTCCCTGTTGGTTGAAGCCATGCGCACGATACGGATGAACCCGCCGCCTCCGCGCCTGGATTCAATCACATATCCATGATCCGGCGTAAAGCGCGTTGCGAGTACATAGTTGATCTGTGACGGCGCGCACTGGAAATGCTGCGCCAGTTCATTTCTGCGGAGCTCGATTTCCATATTCTCGCTGTCCAAAAGAGATTTGATAAAGCTTTCGATGGAATCGCTGAGAAGCCTCATAAGGATGCACCTCTTCATTTAACTATCTTTGACCTTTATTATACATCATGATTCACAGTCTTGCAAGTGGCAGTCAAAGGTTTTCATCATCCGGAGAGCTTCGCAGAAATGTGCCTTGCACGTAAGATCATTCCCGTATATAATGAGTATAATCGGTTTAAAAAAAAATCCGTATACAGCAGGTAGATACTCTGCTGATGAAATAGATTGGAGCTATAATTCTATGATCGTGCTTTCCGCTCAGAACGTCGCAAA
>JAFQQU010000165.1 GCA_017410445.1 Clostridia bacterium
GGCAGATCAGCAGTCCCTTCATATACTCCGAATCATTGTGAAATCGCTCGATGACACGCATTTCCTCTTCGCTGCAGCCGATCAGAACCTTGATTTCCGAATCCTTCTTCATCAGGTCTACGGTGCAGACGACGCCGTTCACTGCAGCATCCTTCTCCGACCCGCGCCAGACGTCGATTCCGCCGCCGTCCATGGCTTCGGTTCCCTTGAGATATCCGTAGTCAATCTCATACACAACATCGCTGAACCGCGGGTGCCTGCTGCCCTTAGGGCGGTCAATGACCACCTCGCACTCCTCAACCAGCCTGTCCAGTGCCTCCCAGAATGCTTTATTCATCGTTTTCTCCTTTGCAACCGGTGGTTGCATAACGACTGACAGTCCAATCGCTGCCCTATGCAACCATCCTTCTATTGATTTTTCCCCCGCCTTCTGCTATGCTGAATCTGCAGCGGCCGCTGACGCCAATCCGAAAGGATGACAAACATGATCGACAACGTACGTACCGGACAGAATATCATCTTTCACCGACAGAAGCTCGGATGGACGCAAGGCGAGCTGGCCGGCCGCCTGAATGTGACGCATCAGGCCGTATCCAAATGGGAAAACGGCAACGCTTTCCCGGATATCACCATTCTCTACGAGCTCTCGCGCCTGTTCGGCGTAACCATGGAAGCGCTCCTGACCGGCGATCCGGATGCCGCTGAAGAAAACATGCAATCCAGCATTCCCGCAGCCGACGACGGCAACGCCGGTACTGTCCCATCAGCACAGGAATCAGACAAACACCCTTGCGAACCCGAGACTGATGCAGCTGAGAAATCCTCAGATTCCGCTATCCACGAAACCTCAGAGGAACGGCGCTCTTCCATCTCCGAATACAGCTGGGATCAGATCATGTCCCTCGCCCCGTTCGCTTCCCGAGATACCCTCAGGCATCTGGTCGATCTCTGTCAGGAAGAGTGTGATTTTAACCGTATCTGCTCCCTCGCCCCTTTCCTCGGTCAGGACATCATCGACCGTCTCATCAGGGACAGCCTGGCAAAGGACGCCTGGAGCTGGGATGAAATCCTCTCCCTCGCCCCGTTCGCTTCCCGAGATACCCTCAGGCATCTGGTCGATCTCTGTCAGGAAGAGTGTGATTTTAACCATATCTGCTCCCTCGCCCCTTTCCTCCGTCAGGACGTCATCGACCGTCTCATCAGGGACAGCCTGGCAAAGGATGCCTGGAGCTGGGATGAAATCCTCTCCCTCGCCCCCTTCGCTTCCCGAGACACCCTCAGGCATCTGCTCGATCTCTGTCAGGAAGAGTGTGATTTTAACCATATCTGCTCCCTCGCCCCTTTCCTCGGTCAGGACGTCATCGACCGGCTGATTCTGAATGGACAATCCGGCCTTTCCGCCTATTCAACCGGCGGCCGTTTTCCGTACGATGAAGCCGAAAAAAGAGCGGAGCAAGCCGCAGAGCGCGCCATGCAGTACTCCTTCCGAAAAGCAGAAAGAATGGCTGAAAAGGCTGCGCGCAAAGCGGAAGAGATGGCCGAACGCGCTTCCCGCAAAGCGGAGCGAATCGCCGAACGCGCCTCACGCCGAGCCGAGCGGTATATCAACGGGATGGAAGATATCGGCGACACAATCGCCGCACAGATTGAGGAATTCATCTTTCAAGAGATCTCATCCGCTTCCGAAGCTGCGCATGATTCCACATCACAATCCAACAATCGCCCTGTCGCCGAACAGCCAGAGAACTCCACGGAAAATGACTCCGCTTCTCCCTCCGTCTCCGACCGCCGCACCGAAATCGTCGACGCTGCGCCTTCTGCAGCGCTTGCCGAATATGCCGAGCACATCGTCTCCATACTGTACGGAGCCTGCGACGCAGCTGATCCCCTCTTTGAGCGGATCTATGAGATCAGAATCGCGCTTCTCGCTCAGGATTATGCCGCTCTGAATGAATTTGCCCCTCTTCTCGACCGGATCATCGGCCCTGAGTGGCTTGAGGAATACGCAGAACTGTGCGACGCCGAGTCCGGTATAACCGATGATTCTGACGATTTCATCAGCTCCGATCCCCTTTAACCCATACATAGGAACTTAAGGGAATAAGAAAAAGTACCATAATCCGACAACATGTGATAGAGTAAGCTTGCACACAAAACACATCACAAGAAGTCTGATTATGGACAAGAAGAATTATACCATAAAGGGCATAACGGCACAAGAGATCAAGAGAGAATTCTCAAAGATCCGCAATGCAATCATCCGTGTAATCAGGGACCGAAGAATATTCTAAAGAAAACGAATCATACAGGAAGCGGCTGTATTGGTAGAGGCAGCTTATCTGTACATCATCAGGAAGCTGTCCTAGCGGCGATTATCGGATGAAATGGCTTGCAGATACGGAATTCGCATGGCCGATACAGCATGGAAGAAACAATTACGAAAAATCGCCGGTATCTTTCAGGATGTAGTGACGCAACATATGCAGAAATGTTTGACTGAATCTTCGTCAATAACGCAGCAAACGCTGCTAAACTATTAGAAAGTCTATGCAGCCGATGCGACAGGTGTTTCACAGGAAAGCAGTCAAAACATCCTCATGCGCATACACACTCAGCTATCGCTGAACAACCACGCTGGAGTTCGGATGAGAATTACGGACAACCATACTGCGGAGAACATCAGCTTTCTTCCTATCGAGGCGCGGAGTCTGCATTTGGCTGATCGCGCCTATAGAAAGGCGAGACAACTGGCACATCTGATTGATAATCAGGCAGATTTTGCTATCCGGATTACGCCCAATCGTTTGAAGGTATACACAGACAAAGAATGCAGACAGCAACACCATACATAGACAGAACATACATTCCATCCTGAGCATTACCATCAGTGTAATGCTCCCATTTATTTATTCGAGCAAATCCATCAGATATCCATATCCCTCCGCCTCCATGTGCGCATATGGGACAAAGCGCAGCGACGCGCTGTTGATGCAGTAGCGCACGCCATTGGGCGATTCCGGATCGTTTTCGAAGACATGGCCGAGATGAGAATTTCCTGCGCGGCTGCGCACCTCGGTGCGAATCATGCCGTGGCTGGTGTCGATCAGCTCCACAACAGCAGGTTCTTCGATGGGCTTGGAGAACGCTGGCCAGCCGCAGCTGCTTTCAAACTTGTCGGTTGAGGAAAACAGCGGCTCGCCGGTGACGATATCGACGTAGATCCCCTTTTCAAACCGATTCCAGAATTCGTTATGGAAGGCGTATTCCGTGCCGCTCTCCTGCGTGACATAATATTGCTCGGCAGTCAGCTTGTCACGGATGGCTTCCTCAGCGGGCTTCTGATAGTCGCCCGGATCGATGCGCAGGCTGGAGAACAGCCTGATTTCCTCCATTGGGATGTGGCAGTAGCCGAATGGATTATTGGCAAGGTAATTCTGATGGTATTCCTCTGCCGGATAATAGTTCAGTAGCGGTCCTATCTCCACATGGAATTCAGGACTGCGACTGCGTTCAATGGCGGCGATCCGTTCCACGGTTTCCTTTGTCAAATCGTTTGCGTAATACACGCCGGTCTGATACTGAGTGCCGATATCATTGCCTTGACGGTTCTGCACAGTGGGGTCAATCACATAAAAGTAGGCCATCAGCAGCGCGTCCAGACTGACCTGTTCAGGGTCATATTCTACGCGAACAGTCTCACGGAATCCGGTATCCTCGGAGCAGATCGTCTGATAGTTGGCGTCCTCTGGATTCCTGCCGTTGGCGTAGCCGCTTTCTGCATCGATTACGCCGGGTATAGATGCCATCAGGTGTTCAATGCCCCAGAAGCATCCACCTGCGAGGTAGATGACGTTGTCAGTTTCGTTTGAAAAATCCATGACAAAGGCCTCCGATTCATTGTCTGTAGTTTCAGCTAGCGCATGAGTTATTGCAGGCTGCGGTTCATCGTTTCTGTTGAAAACCGCTGCTCCGCCTACGCCCAGCATGACGACGAGCACCAGGATAATCCCGTTTTGTACACTTTTCTTGTTCTTATTCATTCAATTCATCTCCTTCCCTTGAGACGTCGTCGCATCAGCTTTCTTAATTCTCGATCATATCAATACCTCGCTGAAGAGTAGCAGCATCGATTGCGCCCACGGCCTGTGCGATGACATGACCTTCTGAGTTAATGAAGAAAGATGTAGGCAGCGAGTATGCGCCATAGGTTGCGGCAGCTTCTCCGCTTGTATCATAGAAAACAGGGAAATCGTAGCTGTTCTTCTCGATAAAGGCGGAAGCTGTTTCAACAGTCTCACGTCTGCCGTCAGTCATATTGACCATTACGAAGTGAACATCGCCGCCAAGCTCGGCGTACTTTTCATTGAAATCGGGCATCTCACTCTGGCACGGTCCACACCAGCTTGCCCAGAAGTTCAGTACGATGGGCTTGCCGAAGAAATCACTGAGATGTACAGTATTGCCTGCTTTGTCGTAAACGTGGAAGTCCAGAGCAAGGATGTCTTCGGGTTCTTCATGTTCAGCAGATTCAGGTTCTACAGTCGGTCCATTTTCCGGGAGCGCTTCTTCCTCTGTGGGTTCCGCAGTAGACACAGGCGTAGAGTGGACAATCATTTGTTCAGCGGTAACTTCTTTACCCAGCCTGTCGTACAGCACATACGCACCGCCGAGCAGAAGTACGAAAACCAGAACAATAACGAGCAATGTATTCTTATTCTTCATAGTATCACCTCATCAGCTGAGCAGACTCAGCAGTCGTCCAAGAGTTCCGGTTGCCATCAGGATGCCGATCAGCACCAGCAGGCAGCCGCTTACGATATTAATCACCTTATAGTTTCGTTTGATCCAATTGAATGCGGATTTAAGATAGTCGATGAGCACCGCACTCAGGATGAACGGAATACCAAGTCCCAGAGAATAGGCCAGCAACATCAGCATACCTTTGAGCGCATGACCTTGCTGGGAGGCCAGCATCAGCGCAGAGCCGAGGAATGCGCCGACGCAAGGCGTCCAGCCTAGGGAGAAGATTACGCCAAATACCAGCGCGGAAAAGAAATTCATATCTTCCTTGATCACATTCCGCTTGTTTCCCCTAAACAGGTTGATGTGAAATACTTCAAGGAAATTCAGTCCGAAGAAGATAACGATCAGACCGGAAACGATGTTTACGGCAGTCTGGTGGGATCTCAGGAAACTGCCGACGGTTCCTGCCAGCGCACCGAGAATCACAAAGATGATGCTGAAGCCGGTAACGAAGCCAAGTGCTCCGGCCAGCGTTTTGCGCACGCTGCGCTCTCCGCCGCCAGCAAAGTAAGAAATGTAGATAGGCAGCATTGGCAAAAGACACGGAGAAATAAAGGTGATGATACCTTCCAGAAAAGCTATGATATATTGCATTCGATGCACTCCTTTCAAATGTGTCTGCGGTCACCCATAAATGGTGAATCCGCTGCTACGAGAGTATATATTTCTCAGGCTGAAGCCTGTAAATAGTATATCTTAGTACCACATTTGCTTCAGTGATCAAATCACCAAGCATTTTGAACTTACTTTCTTTATCACCTATTTAATACCCACAATTCGGTTAGGTTAATCTAACTTACGAATTTTTTTCTATCGTGGCCGATAACCGGCCTATTGCGGACGATTACTGTAAACGTCCACAATAATTGGGAGGTTTTAAGGAAGAAAGCTGGCGTTTGCAGAAAAAGGCCCCTGGATAAAGAGAAATAATAATCACCCATTCGGCATGTCTAGAAGACTGTATTCAAAACCATCCTTGCTGTGGTGACTACTATTCTCGCCGGTTGGGTGGCATAGTCATTGGTCCGGAATCCCTGGGTAGGCATACTGGATTCGGCAGCATTACAGCTATCGCAGTAATGGGTGCTTTCATTCTTGCGGGTAATCCACGATGCGTTTGAGATCATCCACACGGGTACAGTATTTTCGTCAGAAAGAATAGCAGCATATTCGGTTTCACGCAATCTGCAGTCAGCCGTAAGATCCGGAATCTTCGAACTGTGCTTGCACGGACAGTTCGATACTAACTCAAATGCCAGAGAGGAGGCAATCCTTCTCTGGCATTCATTGTTATTTTACTTCCTTGACGACCACGCGGCACTCTTTATCCCAAAACGCGATGCCGTAGATCCAGACCCGGATATCACCATTCTCTACGAGCTCTCGCGCCTGTTCGGCGTAACCATGGAAGCGCTCCTGACCGGCGCCCCGGATGCCGCTGAAGAAAACATGCAATCCAGCATTCCCACAGCCGACGACGGCAACGCCGGTACCGTCCCATCAGCACAGGAATCAGCCCCCTTGTAAACCCGAGACTGATGCATCTGCTGAATCAACTATCCGCGAAACCTCAGAGAAACGTTGCTCTGCCGCCAACGAATACAGTTGGGATCAGATTATCGCCCTCGCTCCCTTCGCCTCCCGAAATACCCTCAGTCACCTGGTCAATCTCTGCTAGGAAGAATGTGATTTCGACCGCATCTGCTCTCTTGCGCCTTTCCTTGACCAGCGCACCATTGACCGGCTGATTCTGAACGGCTCCTCCGGCCTTTCCGCCCATTCAGCCGACGGCTGTTTTCCGTACGACGAGGCTGAAAAAAGAGCGGCGCAAACCGCAGAGCGCGCCATGTAGCAATCCTCCCGGAAAGCAGAAAAAAATGGCCGA
>JAFQQU010000166.1 GCA_017410445.1 Clostridia bacterium
GACATGATGCCAATGAACTCGCCCAGAATCATCGGGAAAATCGGAACCATGGAATTGCGCAGCGCATGACGCACGGTAGTCTGCGCGCGGGAGAGGCCCTTGGTTCTTGCCAGCAGCAGATAGTCGCTGGTCAGTACCTCGGTCAGCTCCGCACGGGTGTAACGGGTAAGTCCCGCAATTGTACCGAAGCCCAGGGAGAGAACCGCCGGAATGACCGACTTAAACATCGGCCAGCTGAAATAATCATAGCCTGCGTTCATCTGGAAGGGGAACCACTGAAGAAGGAAGCACAGAATATACTGAACGAGGAACGCATAGACATAGCTCGGAACCGAAACGAACACCATGGTCGCCGTGGAAATAAAGTGATCCTGCCATGTGTTCTTCTTCAGCGCCGCATAGATGCCAAACATCAAGCCCAGCGGAACGGCGAACAGCATCGTCAGGACGTTAACGTAAACGGTCGCGGGCATCTTCATCATAAAGACGTCCCATACATTCTGGCCAAGATACAGCGATTCGCTGATGCCCCAGTCGCCGCCCAGCAGCGTTCTCTTCAGGAAGATGAGATACTGCTCGGGGATCGGTTTGTTGTAGCCCAGCTGCTCGCGCCTCATTTCGATCAGCTGCATATCCTTGCCGAACTGCTGCGCAGGCTTGTTGGGCAGCAGCTTGACCAATACAAAGCACATGGAGATGATGATCATGAACACCATCAGCATGAGCAGAACTCGCTTCAATACATACTTTACCATGCTCTGACTCCCTTCTCATTCGCTGCGCCTGCATCCGAGCCGATGCAGGTGCAGGCGCAGCGAATGACTCCGCCGCGTAATCTTTATACCATCCCGGTACAAAATCCGAAAGTACCAAGAGGGGGATGCGCACAAAACGCGCATCCCTCTCCTGCATTGTAGGTTCTCAGGCAATACTGCCTTCAACTACATTCTTCGCCCGAATTACTTGTAGTTCAGGGTGCCGCCCTGCTCAGCAACGTAGGCTTCCCACTCAGCGTCGGTGTAGTTGTAGGTCATGTACTTAACGCCGCCGCGGCCCATCGGGAATACCTCGTCCTCGGTGTAGAACTCAACCTGCATGCCCTTCAGGGAGGCGGAAGCGTCGCCCATCAGCGGGATGAAGTCGTAGTTCTGCAGAACAGCGTTCTCCAGGGCGCCCAGAGCAGCCAGACGCTTGGCAGTGGCAGCCTCATCGGTGCTGTAGGGCAGAGCCAGGGTAGACTCAACGCCGTTGGCGTCGGTAACCTTGATCTCGGTGCCGCTGACGCAGGTGGTCCAATCCCAAACGGAAGCGGTGAACGCGCCGTCTTCGAACTCGATGGTCAGCATGTCGGTGGTGGTGTCCCAAGCCGGGTCATACTGATAGTTGGTGGAGGTGTAGGCTTCCATCAGGCCGTAGGGATCGAAGGTGGAACCGGTCCAGCCTACGCCGAACAGCATGTCAACCTGGTTGCTCTTCAGAGCATCGGAGAAGCCGTTGCCCAGAGTAGCGTCGCGGGTGAAGGTCAGCTTGCCTTCCAGCTTGGTGCCCTTAACAGCCTCGGTGTAGTTGTTGACGATGAAGTCATAACCGTTGTTGTAGAAGGCAGAGGTGTTGTTGGGGGTACCGATGATCAGCTGAACGGTGTCATCCTCGTCCATCAGGCCCTCGGCGATCGCCTGATCGTAGGCGGCGTCGAAGTACTGCTTGGCCATCTCGAGGTTGTAGCCGGAGATGGAATCGATGGCGTCGTCGATGGTGGCATAGGTCTTGCCTTCGCCGATTTCGTCGGTCAGGCCCCAGAAGTCAACAACAACGTTCTTGGCAACGTCGGTGGTGCGGTAGAAGATACCGTTGTCCGGATCAGCAACGATCTGGCCGCCATACAGGGCGAACGCAGGAGAGCTGGTCGGATCGCAGGCCAGAACGAACTCGGAGCGGTTCATGGCCAGGGACATCGCGATACGGAAGTCCTTAACGGTCAGGATGGTCTTGTTGATGTTCTCGCCGGCAGCGGCCTGGTTGGTTTCCAGAGCGGCCTTGTCCGGGTTGAAGACCATGGCGAATACGGAGTCGCCCTCAGAGTAGTAGGTGTAGTCGGAAGCGCCGTACTCGGCGATGTAGTCCTTGTCCAGGCCGAAGCTGTCCAGCTGGCCGTTCAGGAACATCTCGTGACGGGTAGCGGTCTCCTTGACCATGTGGTAGTTGATGTGGGTGGTCTGATACAGGTCAGCATTTTCCTTGATCAGGAAATACTCGTCGTTGCGCTCCAGGGTGAAGATCTTGTCAGACTGGAAGTCAACGAGCTTGTAGGGACCCCAGGAGGGAGTGGTCTCAACGGAGGAGCCGTAGGTGCAGTTGTAAACGCCGTCGGTCTCGGTGATGCACTCGTTGTACAGGTCGATCTTGACCAGCATGGGGTTAACAGCGGAGGAGTACAGCAGGTAGAAGCCTTCCAGAGACTGCTCCAGAACGACAACCAGCTCGTAATCGCCGGTAGCGATCATGCCGACGTTCTCCCAGGCATATTCCGGATAAACGTACTTGACGTACAGCTCGTCCAGAGCCCAGTCAACCAGCTGCTCAGCGGTCGCCCAGGTAGCGTAAGCCTGAACGGTTTCGCCGGTGTAGAACTCGTACAGTTCCTTAACGGTCAGGCCGGAATCAACAACAGCGTCCTCGGCAGCGCCGGTCCACGCCTTCGCTTCGAAGTCGTAGGTGTCGCCGAAGGAGTAGTTCCAGTTGATGTAGCCGGCTTCGTCGCCATGGTTGGCCAGCAGCGCCTCGATGTCGGCGTCGCCGGTGATGGCCATGTAGGAGCCGAAGGTGGTGTCAGACTCAACGCCGGCCTTGGCATAAGCCTCGGCGCCTACGATAACGGCATTGCCGTTGTAGTAGGAGTCAGCGCGGTAGTTGGCAGCCTTGGGGTTGAGCAGCAGCTTGGCAGTCTCAACGAAGTCGGCAGCCTTGATGGGGGTGCCGTCTTCCCAGGCCAGATCTTCACGCATGACGATCTTCCAGGCCTTGGCGGTGTCGCCCTCTTCGATGCCGAACTGGCCGACGTACTCGGCAGTTACATCGATCGGGAACTCCTTGGCGGCCAGAGGCTTGTACTCATAACCGTCCATGGACTCATTGTAATCCATGCCGTAGAAGGAGCTGGTGACGTAATCAGTGATGATGCCGTCGGTAGCGGTCTGATAGCGCAGCGGATCCCAAACGGTGGGGAAAGAGGTGGTGCCCAGATCGTAGGTGTAGGTATCAGCAGTATCTTCGGCCATTGCGAAGCCGGAGAACAGCATGCACGCTACGAGCAGGATCGAAAGGATCTTCTTCATAGTCCAGATCACCCTTCTTAAAGATTTTGTATGACTGTCCAAGATCATACACATCTATTATAGTTTACATATAAAAGCGCTGTCAAGTTAATAAGTTCTAACAATTCAACCGTCGGTTTACGGGCTTCAACCCCCGGTTTACATAACAATGCGTCAGTCATGCATATTCATCCGGATATCAGCCTTTCTTTCCTCAGTTTACGCCCTTCTGTTAATATTTATCCGCTCCTTTCCCCCGCACTCCCGTCATATATTTTTCATCAATTTCCACCGCAGCAGCAGAAAATGAAGGATCATCTGCCTTTATACATCATTTATGTCACAAGGAAAATATAATAACAGCGCGAACCCGGACCTGTTTGCCCGGATTCGCGCCAATATCCTGTATATTCTGTTATTCGACGGATTTGAGGATATCGCCGTAGGGCTGTACCGGCGGCTGGCCGTGCAGCTCCCGGTAGTCCGGCCCCAGATAGCAGCCGAAGCTGGTGATCGATTCAAAGCCCAGTCCGCGGTAGTAAGCCACGTCCTCCTTCATGACCGCCTCGTCCAGCGGCATGGCCTTGGGCGGCTTGGTCCAGTTCGAGAAACGGGAATTGTCCATCCAGTATTCCAGCACCTGAGAGTTCTCTTTGCCGAAGAACGCGATCAGCTCCTTCAGCGCATGGCCCTCGCTGACGTTTTTCTCGCACCCGGCATCGTTCATGGGCCTGTGCGAATCGCGGCCGATTGGCGCATATTCGAGGAACACGCCTTCGTCCGCCGCCACCTTCGTCGGCGGTACCAGCGCGTCGTGATACGCGAGGAAAGCGATCTTGCCCTCGGGCTTCACGCGCTTCACGCCCTTCAGCATGGCGTTGGTGATTTTCATCAGCTGATCGCTGGGCGACAGATCTCTGCACTTATCGCAGTGGCAGACTGCGCCGCCCTCGACGTCGTCCGCCCACCAGAAGAAGCGGTCGCTGCCGGTATCCAGCGTCCGGGTCAGCTTCTCCGTGCTGTCCGCCAGATACTCAAGCGCCTCCTCATTCATCGCGCACATGTTGTGGTCGGATACGCGCTCACCCTTGTCGTCCATGCGGAACCAGTCCGGATGCTCTTCAAACAGCTCCTTGGGCATGAGATATCTCAGCGCGTGCGCCTCGTATTCGACCGTCACGCCCATCTCCTTCGCCCGCTTCAGCAGCGCCTGGAATTCCGGCGTCTGATGACGCTCAACAGCTTCTTTCAGTGTCAGATTTGCCCGCCAGCCGCCGACCGGATGCAGACCCAGCACGTTGATGCCCGCCTTCTCGATGTCGTCCAGCCACTTGTTGTCCAGCTCCTCGGGGTGTACGATAATACCGCGTCGCTCCAGCATGATTCATTCTCCTTTGATGCAATTTCTTCCTATTTTATTTATCGGTCAGCAAAGTCACGGAATGCGGAAGCAGCGTGATCGTTCCCTCGCCCGTAAGTTCGCCCACCCGGTCAAGGTTTTTCGTTCCGCACAGCCGCAGGACCTTCATCTTCGTATTCTCCGCGCCGGTCAGCTTTACCTGAACGCGCTCAGCCTTGCAATCATCGTCGCTATAGTTGACCAGCATGACCGCCTTCCCTTCGTCCGACGCCGCCGCGCAGACGAAGATGTTTCCGTCCTCAATGACGCTCTCGGCCTCCATGCCCAGCCTTGCCAGCTCCGCAAACGCCTTGAATGCATAATAGCCCTTTTTCAGCTCGACCAGTCCGGCTTCTCCGTGAACCGTTTCTTTGGTCGGAGCGAACAGGCCGCACCAGCTCTCATGCTGCTTCACCTGCGCGTCGTAGTAGGTCGAGATATCGCAGGGCGAATGCTGCAGCACGCACAGCATGGCCGCATTGAACGCCGCGCCCTTCCTGCCGCTGATGACCTTGTAGCAGGGACGGACATTCGACCAGTCGTTCACGTAATTCCACTCGTCGTATATGCTCTCAGCTTCGGTGTAGCCGAATTCATCAAGCATGGCCCTTGTATGGCACGCCAGCTCTCCCGCTTTCTTCGGATCGGTCAGATACATATGCCAGGAATAAAAATCCAGCGGCGCGCGCTGTCCGTCTGCAGTAATCGCTTCGAGGAACTGTCGGGCAAATTCATTCTTCGGCGAGCTGACAGCCGGGCCGCCAAACTTAAGGTGCGGGAACTTTTCCTTCAGATAGGGTACCACCGTCTTGTAGAACTCGCAGTATTCCTCGGTCGTGCCTGTCCAGCACTGGTGGCCCGAAAGCTCCGGCTCATTCCAGATTTCCCAGTATTCGATATTCAGATGCAGGCCGTCCGCCCAGCCTTCATTATAATGGCGGATGATGTGCTCGCAGATGCGCGCCCACTTCATATAGTCCTTCGGCGGATGCGCATGAACCTTCACCGGCTGATGCTCAATCGTCGCGCCAAGGCGGTAAATGATCTTCGCGCCGGTCTCGTCGATGGCCTTGAGATACTCGTCGGTCAGGGTGAAATTGTAATTGGCCGGGTCGTCCTCGTCGCAGGAGAACACCTTGAAGATACAGTCCACATCCACGAACTCGCCCGAACCCATGGGATACTCGCTGTCGTGCAGCCGTGCAAAAGGAAACGCTGCTTCCTTGAAATACGGACGCGCGTCCTGCGAGAAGTTGCAGGTCATAGGCCCGTTGTTTACGCCGTTAACCGGCTTGATGGGCCCGACAATCCGGTTGAAGTCCACAGACAAATGCTTCATACACAGCCCCTCCCGTTCCTGTTCGTACTTCCCTGCACCTTCATTCTACCTGATTCCCCCATTCCCGTCAACCTCTATTCATGCATGTGTGCCGGCAAAACAGGGATGTCTGCTCTGTCCCCCTCATGTCAGCTTTGTCATCACTCCCATGACATAGCTGTCGCCCCTCCCATGACAAATCTGCCATCCATATAATAATAACAGATACCAGTACTTATACTGAGAACGAAGTGTGTTTTCTGTATCGAAGGATGCGGAGAGCGGAGCATCCGTCGAAAGCATCTCTCAGTGCTTCTCAATAACTTTCATTGACGAATTCGCAAAAAAAAGGTATACTGAATAAAGTAGGCAAATTTCGCCATCATGAAGAAATAATGCCCTTTTCGGGGAGGAATCAGCAATATGGCCCACAGTCAGGAAAAAATCCGCAATTTCTGCATCA
>JAFQQU010000167.1 GCA_017410445.1 Clostridia bacterium
CGGATGATGACATATCTTCTCAGTGTTTTCAGAAAACGATGGCGACGCGGGTGCCGACCAGCTCCGGCGTGACCGTGAAGGAAACGCTCCTGCCGTCCCACCGATGCTCCACGGGAATGGACGCATCAAACATATCCCACTTGCAGCCCAGCACTTTCGGTGTGCCTTCGCCCGCCGCGGGAATGGTGAGCACTGCGCCTTCGGTCCAGCAGGTGACCAGAGTTACGCTGTTCAGCCCGTCCGCGCGGAAGCGGTCCGGCACGGGCGTAAACTCAAATTTTGCCTTGCGGTCTGCGTAGGTATACTTTCTGCCGTCCACCTCGATGCCGTCAGCGCCTACACTGAAAAAGGAAACCGGCGCGCCGACATCATCCAGACGATAGGCAAGCACTTCTTCGCCGGAGAAGCGGATGGCATGACCCGCAATCTCCTCGTCAATCTCAACAACAGGATCGCCGATATCCGGGCGGCGGGCCAGCACGGCGTCGTCATATTCCTTATCGCGGTAGAACGGGCCTTCCCACGCCTCGCGGATCTGACGGAAGTGCGGCGCGATGGCAACGGAGCCATCGGCAAAGGTGTTATATACATAGCGGGAACCGGGCTCGCGGCCGCGGGCTTCCAGCGAATTGGGCCGGTATGCTTCGATCTTCATCAGCATGCGGTACAGCGTATCGATATCCTCGCCCAGCGAGCCGGACTGATCGTCGCGCACGCGGAAACCGGCATAAACTGCCAGACCGCCCTTTTCATATGGCTTGTACACGGCTACGGTCTTTCCGTCCAGCTCGGCGGCAGATTCCGCGCCGTTGTCGGGAACGCAGGGATAAACCATATCGACGATGAAATCGGTCGGAATCGTCATTTCCTTAATTCCGGCCAGCTTCCCGGTGAAGGATACCTTTGCGCCCTGCCGCTTCTCGCCTTCGCTTGCAGAGCAGATTTCCTTGAGGCCGAAGATATTCCTGAATCGTTCGGATGCATCCTCGCCCGCCGCATTTGTCAGCGCGGGCATGCTCATCCAGACTACCTTGCCGCCTGCTGCGAGGTATTCTTCAAGCAGTGCAAAGGTCTTGTCCTCGAGGAACGGCTCAAACATGACAACCAGACACCTGAACTCCTGCCCCTTGATGCACAGAGTGCCGTTTTGTGTGACAGTCGCGTTTTCGAGCAGCTTTTCCTCGGTGACATAATTGCAGTAGCCGTACTGAACCATCCAGCTGCCGAAGCGCTCCTCTACGTTGTTCAGCTTGATCGGATACAGCGCAAGCACATCGGTCCGGCGGGTACCCAGACCATTGACGAAGGTGGCCTCGCTGTGATGCGGAACAGGTCCCGCCTGCCCTACGCCATAGGCAATGGTGACGCGGCCGAACATGTCCATCAGCTTGCCGGGCATTCCCCAGCAGGCGCAGTAGGATTTTTCAAAATCATTGAGCTCGGCAAAGCTGGCCACCAGCGCCTGGCTGTAATACGTGCGGTCCATGATCGGATTCTCGGCGTGATCGCTGCCGGAGCCGGTCAGGAATTCGTTCCATTTAAAATAATCGTAGCAGGCAGAAATATTCTCGCGGATAGAAGCGGACCAGTCGTACAGCGGGGTATAATCATAGTGGGATACGCCCAGTTCGTCCTCCTTGGCAGCCAGTGCTTCCCGCAGCCGGACGCGGTCCTCAATGGGCGATTCTCGGGTGATTCCTTCATATTCCTCGCCCAGCTCCTTGCGGATATTGACGGTGGAAACATGGTCGCATGTGGGGCTTTCCTGCCATGTTGCATGCGCCTGCGTCAGAATCGGGCCGCCCCAGAGCGTTTCGGCATACGCCTTGGCCTCCTTGGAAAGATCGACCACAGTGCGCTGCAGCAGCTCGAAATACCGGTTGCGGAACAGCCAGGTATTGCAGATATCCAGCGGCGTCTTGCCGAATACATGCTGCGCATTCTCCTTACCTGCTTCACCGGGCAGGAAATCATGCTGATGATAGGACATATATACCAGATACTTGGTGAAATCCAGATACTTCTCTCCGTATTTCTCTGCGAACACTTTGGCCAGCGCAGGCGTCACATAGCGGACGTTGATCTCGGTTTCTCCGAAATGAGCCGACAGGTCCCAGTCGAACTGGATGTGCATTTCATCGGAATAGAAAGCATGGTAGCTGATGCCGGCGGCATTATGATCGTCCAGCAGCTTTTTCATGAAGGTATGCGCGCTGTCAGCGAAATAATCCAGCTCGGGCGTGCGGTAGACCATGACGCACAGGGCGCGGTTGGCAGTCGGATTTTCCCACTTTCCGCTGATATGCAGCGGACAGGTGCCGTAACCCGCGCCGGTAATAAACTCCTTATCCGTTTCCATTATATAGGAAGCAGTGTCCGAAATATTGATAATGGCGTTTTCATCCACGTAGAAATACGGGCCGTCGCCCACACGCTCCTCATTGAACGCATAGACCAGCACCTGATGCGGCGTCAGGCGGATGGGGCCCTTATTGTTGCACCACTGTCGCTGGCCAACCATATCGACAGAATAGCTGCCATCCGGCGCGATTTCGGTCTCCAGATACTGGCAGGAGAAGCCGGTTTCATCGCTCTGCTTGATCCAGCCGCCGCCCACATCCAGCGGAGACAGAATGGAGGCCTCAAAAGTCATGCCGTATTTCTTGGCCGTATCATGCACTACCTTGAACGCCTTGATGGTAATATCGTCGCTGGGATAGTTGTGGCGCGTCGTGCCTCCGAAGAAGAAGTCGTAGGCAATGGACATATTGGTGGCGCTGCGCTCCGCGCCCGCCTTGACGCGGGACAGCAGCGATTCCTTTGTATCCTTATACAGGGACTTGGACTCGTAGTTTTCGTCCAGTCCCTCAAACAGCGGTGTTTCCGGCCCGGCAATGATCCGGTCGAGCTGACGCTCGTCCGTCAGAGTGATGCCGGCGCCTCTCTCGCGCAATTGGAGCTGACCGATTTTCTTGACAACTTCCATGCAAAACATCCTCCCATCATATCCTGCGCTCCCAGACCGGCGCGCTTGGTTCAGATTCTTTATATCACATATCCCGGCAATGCGCAACCATTTTCGAACTTATTCTTTACTTTTTGCACAAATTAACTTTACCCAAAGGTCTGTCAACGCAGAAAACTCAGCCCGGAACCGCTGTTTCCGCACCATAACCCTTGTCCGCCGCCGCCATTTATTGTATAATGTAATCATTGAGTTAATCCGCATCAACATACATATTGATCCGCATTTCCTGTCCTTGATCAATAAATCTCGCGCTCCCGCAGATGCGGGGCCCGTCCGGAATACGGTTCAGCAGAAAGTGAGGAATCATCATGGCCGACAATCACGGCAAGTTTATCCTGAATGCCGAGAAGGGGTATTTTCAGAATCTGGGCGTCAACGTCATGGCCTTTGACGATATCTATCCCGCAGGTCATCAAAGCGGCGTCAGCATCCTCATGCACGGCCGCCGCGTTGCAACCAACGGAGATCTTCGCTTTGAACAGACGCCCGGACAGTGGCAGCCGTTGCCTAGACAAGGCGAACGCAGACTCGACGAAGCCAAAAACGCCATCATCACCGCGCTCCGCTATCCCGATATGGACAATCACCTGAAGGGCTTCAACCCGATGATTTATCCGGACTGTGAAATCGGATATTCGGTCACCGTGAAGGGTGAAGGAAAATCGGTCGTCGTTACGGTTGATCTGGACAGGCCTGTTCCCGAAGCATTCATCGGAAAAGCCTGCTTCAATATGGAGCTTTTCCCCGCAGACCTCTTCGGAAAACCCTGGATCATGGACGGCAAGCAGGGCGTATTCCCCCGTCAGCCCAACGGTCCCACCCTGTCCCTGCCCGCGAATTATGAAAATAGCATCTCTCTGAAACCTGAAGGCGGTCCTCTGACGAGCAAAGAACACATTTCCGGCAATCATACCGGCTATAATCCAATCATCGCAGACGATATCATCGCCGCGCCTTATGCCGTTGGCAGGCGATTCACCGTGCGTCCGGATGATCCTTACAGCCGCCTGACCATTGAATCCCGAGTTTCCGATCTGAAGCTGTACGACGGCCGCATGAATCACAACAACGGCTGGTTCATCGTCAGCTCAGAGATTCCCGCGGGCGTCTGCAAATCCGCCGTCGAATGGGTCATTACGCCGAATGTCGTGGAGGACTGGCTGTATCCGCCGGTCATTCAGGTATCGCAGGTGGGATATCTGCCTTCGCAGCCGAAGGTCGCGTTCATCGAGCTTGACGAGCGGGACTCCGCCCGTCCGGAGGTCTCCCTCTTCCGCATTGATCCGGACGGGGTGCGCCTGCTTCTGTCAAAGCCTGCCGCCGAATGGGGCCGCTTCCTCCGCTATAGCTATCTGACATTCGATTTTTCCGATGTTGACCAGGAAGGCCTGTATCAGCTGAAATACGGCTCCGTCGAATCGCATATCTTTCGCATTGCCCCGGACGTTTATGACCGCGGCGTCTGGCAGCCGGTGCTCGAATACTTCCTGCCCGTCCAGATGTGTCACATGCGAGTCAACGAGAAATACCGCGTCTGGCATGATCTCTGCCACAACGATGACGCCCGCATGGCGCCCGTCAATTACAACCATATCGACGGCTATGTTCAGGGCCCTTCCACGCTCACAAAGTATAAAAGCGGCGACTGCGTGCCCGGCCTGAACGCCGGCGGCTGGCATGACGCGGGCGACTTTGACCTGCGGATCGAATCACAGGCCGGCGAATGCTACATCCTCGCGCTGGCTTATGAGTCGTTCGGCGTGGATTACGACGCCACCTCCATCGATCAGGAAAAGAAAATCGCCGAAATCCATCAGCCGGACGGCAAAAACGATATTCTCCAGCAGATCGAACACGGCGCGCTGTCCATCCTCGGCGCATACAAGGCGCTCGGAAGGCTCTACCGCGGCATCATCTGCAGCGACCTTCGTCAGTATGTTCTCCTCGGCGACGCCGCCGCCATGACCGACAACATCCCCGGAAACGCGGACGACCGCTGGGTATTCACCGAGGACAATCCGCCGCGCGAGCTGACGACCGCCGCTGAGCTGGCCGCCGTCTGCCGCGCCCTGAAGGGCTTTAACGATGACCTCGCCAGTCAGGCGCTGACCGCAGCGGAAGAGCTCTATCAAATCACAGAAGTCAACGATCAGCGCGCCCGCGGCGCCAAGGTGCATGCAGCAGCCGAGCTTTTCCTGGCTACCGGCAAAGAAGAATACCGCGCGCATCTTCTGGCTGAAGCCGATGAAATCGCCCGGAATATCAGCCGCCTCGGATGGATTGCAGCCCGCGTCGTCCATGCGGTCAATGATCCTCAGTTCACCACGTTGATCCGCAGCGCCATGCAGACGCTAAAAGCCGAAATGGACGCGCTCAGCGCAGAAACGCCTTACGGAATCCCCTATCGGCCGCACATCTGGGGCGCAGGCTGGGATATCCAGCGGCTCGGTTTCGAATATTACTTCCTCAACCGCGCATTCCCCGATATCTTCGATCCCGCCATGGTCGGCAGCGCGCTCAATTTCATTCTGGGCTGCCATCCGGGCTCCAACACCGTCTCCTTCGCTTCCGGCGTAGGCGCAAACTCCGCGACCACCGCATACGGTCTCAACCGAGCGGATTTCTCCTACATCCCCGGCGGCGTCATTTCCGGAACCGCCCTGATCCGGCCCGACTTCCCGGAGCTGCTTGCCTGGCCCTTCCTCTGGCAGCAGACCGAATACGTGCTCGGCGGCGGATCGTCCCACTATATGTTCCTCGTACTCGCCGCCCGGCAGCTGTACGGAGCATAAACGTTCATCCCATACTCAGAATCCCGGTTTACCTGCGCACTCACTCTCATTAAAGGAGGCAACAATCATGCTGGAAACTCCCGCTTTCTGGAAGACCGATCTCGACACCATCGAACAGCTTGCACTCACCGCCAAAGCAGCCGAAGTCCGTAAAATCGGAATCAGCGCGGGCGGAAGACCCATGTGGTGCTTCAGCTACGGCGAAAAGCAGCCCATCACCCATCAGGCCAACTACAGTTCTGCCTGCGGCGGACACGATAAGAGCTGCTATGTGCCGCTAGAGGGAAAAAAGCCGGTCGTTCTGCTGCTGGGCGCGGTACACGGCGGCGAAACCGAAGGAACGGCTGCCGCCATCAACCTGATCTCGCTGCTTGAAACCGGCAAAGACCTGATCGGAAACGAATATCCTTCCCTCATCGAAGCGGCCCGGAAGGTCCGCCTGGTCATCGTTCCGGTATGCAATCCGGACGGCCGCGCACGCGTTCAGCCCGCCGCCATGATCGGCTGCACGGGCGACGAACTGCGCTACTGGATGCAGGGAACCTGGACAGACGGATCGCTCTGCGGCTGGCCGGACTGCAAAAAGACTCATCCCATCAAGGAAAAGGTCGATTTCCTCGGCGGCTACTTCAACGACGACGGCATCAACCTGATGCATGACAATTTCTTCCATCCGATGGCCGCCGAAACGCAGGCCCTGATTGATCTCTGCGATGAAGAAAGCGCCGACTGGATTCTCCATCTGCACGGCGGCAGCAACTCGACCAACGTTCTGCTCCAGACCCGTTATGTAACGCTTGAATGTCAGGAAGCTATCCACAACCTCGCCATGCGATGCGATGAAACCGCCCGCGCGACGACCGATGACCTTCGCTTCAATATTCAGGATATTCCCGGCAAGGAATGCGGCAAGACTCCGCCGTCCTTCAACCTTACCAGCGCGCTGCATCATGTATGCGGCGGCGTGAGCGCAGTGTTCGAGAGCAATCAGTGCATCATCGATCAGTCCGGCACGCACTATAACCATGAACAGGTGTACCGCTCTCACCGCATCCTGTTCGAACAGTGCTTCCTCACCGCCTGCGGAGAGTAACTGTTTTTTTATCATCACCACCGCCCGTTCCGGGCAGACGAGGAGATGAACAGCTTGGACAGCCGCCGCAAATCAATTTCTTCTGACGCGATTACCCGCGCCTATCTGGACAGCCTGCTGGTTGAAGTGCGTCATCTGGACGCCGTGCTCCCCTCCACCGAGCTCACGCTCTACGGAAAGACCTTCAAAACCCCTGTCATGACCGCAGCCCTGTCTCATCTTCATAATACCTGCCCGGACGGCATGACCAAAATGGCGCTGGGCGCTACGCAGGCCGGAGCCGTCACCTTCAGCGGCATGGGTTCGATGAAGGAATTGGAGGGCATGACCGCAACCGGCGCGTCCGTCGTTAAAATCATCAAGCCCTACGAGGACCGCCAGAGCATCCGGGATAAAATCCGCCATGCCGAGCAGTGCGGCGCGCTGGCCGTCGGCATCGATATCGACCACGCCTTCGACCGCCGCCACGGCTACGACGTCATTGAAGACATGCCCATGTATCCGATGACGCAGAAGGAAATCGCTGATCTCGTCCGCTTCACTTCGCTGCCCTTCGTCATCAAGGGCGTACTGAGCCGGCAGGATGCAAAGAAGTGTCTGGATGCAGGCGTTCAGGGCATCGTCGTCTCTCACCACAACGGTCGGGTCAACACCTCGGTTCCTCCGCTGATGATTCTGCCGGAAATCCTCGAGGAAACAAAGGGACAGATTCCGCTGTTTGTGGACTGCAGTCTGCAGACCGGGCTGGACGTTTTCAAGGCCCTCGCACTCGGCGCAACCGCCTGCTGCGTGGGCCGTCCGCTCATGCCCCGGCTTAAGGAAGAAGGCGCAGAGGGCGTTCGCTGCCTCTTTGAGGAAATCACAAGAGACCTGTCCTATACCATGGCCATGACCTGCTGTCCGGACATCCGGCATATCGACCGCAGCATCGTCCGCGAGGCGGCGTTCAGCTGGTTCTGATGATCATTCCATCAATTCTAACGGGAGGAGGCGAGCAGGTGAACCGGTTGAAACGAATCCTTTTTAAGGTTTTTCTGCCGCCCGACTGGCTATCAGCCCTGATCGTCCTTCCCTCGTTCGCGCTGCTCGTTTACGTTTTCGCAGCCGGGAAGGACGACACGCCGCTTGCCTATCTGAGCTACTTTGCCTCGGCGTATTCTCTTGCCAATATCTGCATGCATATTCCCGGCGTTCTCCGCGCATTCCGAAGCGGATTTGAAGATCACCGGCTGGTCAGAGGCTTTTTGCAGCTTGATCCCGTCCGAAAATACCGCTCGGACCGTAGCTACCGTGCAGATACCGTGCTCTATGCGGGGCTCGCCGCTAACCTCCTGTATGCGCTGATCAAGCTGATCTCCGGAATCGTTTATCAGTCGGTGTGGTTTGGTGCGCTGGCCTGGTATTATCTGCTGCTCACGCTGCTGCGCGCGGCGCTGGCGCATCAGACGCTGAAAAGCCGAGCAGAAAGCAATCCCGTTTCCGAATGGAGGCGGCACCGGGTGTGCGGTCTGATTCTTCTCATCATGAATCAAGCCCTGTCTGCCGTTGTGTTCCTGGTCGTCCGGAGAAACAACACGTTTACCTATCCCGGTTTTCTGATTTACGCAATGGCCGCCTATACCTTCTATGCCATCTTCGTCGCCGTCCGCAATCTGATCAGGGGCAGTCAAAATGCCGAGCCCATCCCCTCCGCCATCCGTACATTGAACATGGTATGCGCGCTGGTTTCTCTCCTGTCGCTTGAGACCGCTATGCTTGATCAGTTCTCCGGGCCGGATGAGCTGCTGTTCAGAAAGTACATGACCGGGGCAACCGGCGCTGTCGTCTGCCTGCTCGTGTTGCTGCTTGCCATCCGCATGATCGCCGTATCGACCCGTCATCTGCGGGCGCAACGTCATAAATAGCAACGCATCGCCTCATGGGCTTCCCGTGCGGCGATGTTTTTTCTGGGATGAATTCATACTTTGGACACAAATCGTCCAAACATCCCTTCTATAATATAGTACATTCAAGACAGAAAGAGAGGAATCCCAATGCTCAAAAAGCTTCTTGCCCTGTTGCTCTGCCTCTGCTGCACGCTGAGTCTTCCGGTATATGCCGAGGAAGAAGAGATCGAAATCCTTTTGGATGAGGATTCAATCACCGTTGACGGCAGTCCCATCAGCGAAGACACCTCCGAAGCAGTGCATCTCATCTATCAGACCGAGACGCATGAGGACGTTCCCCCCGAGCTCGCAGAGCTCAAAAACCGCGTTGTTACGATCACCGACGCCGGCACATACCGCTTCAACGGCTTCGCCAGCGATATTCAGATCGCCGTACGCGCGGAAGAAACCGACAAGGTCCGCATCATTTTGGACGGCATCGAGATTTCCTGCCGCACCGCACCCGCAATCGTGGGCTATTCGGCACACGACCCGCGCGTCGCCGGCGAATACGGCCTGACCATCGAGCTGGCCGAGGGCTCCGATAATCTGGTTGTCGGTTCCCACACCAAGAAGCTGCACGAGGACGACGTCAAGCTGGACGGCGCAATCGACTCCCTCGTTTCTCTGGGCTTTGAGGGAACCGGCAGCCTGACCGTGGACGCGGACAACGAAGGCGTCGAAGTCAAGTTCGGCCACATGACCATCAACGGCGGCGTTTTCCACATCAATTCCTGCGACGACCCGCTGAACGTATCCGAGGATGGCGTGGGCGTGCTGACGATGAACGGCGGCTATGTGTACTCTGC
>JAFQQU010000168.1 GCA_017410445.1 Clostridia bacterium
AGGGTTACCAGCATGGAACGGCTGCTCAGTTCAAGGCACAGGTCATCCAGATGGAGGGCCTTTTTGTTTTTCCCTTCCGAGCATGTAAGGCGAATGAACGGAGAGAGAATCGGATTGACGGAAAAATGCGCCGTCGATTCGATTATTTTATTTGTTTCGTCGCGCTGTCCTTCCAGACATAGAATGCCAGACTTATGCCATGAAATCAGCAATCCCATCAGATCACCTTGTGAATCCAGGCGGATGTTTGCTGCATTCATGCCGTCGATCGCGCCGGCATTTACGCCAAGAGCAGCTGCAATGCGTTCAATCTGAGCAGTTTGCGGCTGCATTTTGTTGGTTTCATATTTTCGGATGGATACCGGATGAATACCTGAAAGCTCAGCGAGCTGCGCCTGCGTGATGCCGCGCTGCTTGCGGAAATATTTGATTTTTTCTCCGATGGTCAGCATAAAATTTCCTCCATTTGCAGTTACACAGGATGATTATAGCACAAAGAGAGCGTGAAAGCTACATATTTGTGAAAGTGGTAGAAAATCACTTGACATAGCGAGAGCGCTACACTATAATGAAATACAGAAAGTAGCGATAACGCTACATAAAGAAAGCGAGGAGAAGTGAAACAGGTGAAAGAAAGCAGTTTTATCACGGCGGCGGAACTTTCGGCGATGCTGGGAGTATCGGTCGGACATGCCTACAAGATCATTCACCGGCTGAATGAGGAACTGGCGGAGAAGGGTTATCTGACATTTTCGGGCAGAATTCCTAGAAAATATCTGGAGGAGCGCTGCTACGGACTGACGGAAGGAGGAAGCAGACAGTGAAAGCGGAAAAGGATCCGAAAACCGGAAAGTGGCTCATACAGTACCGCTATAAGGACTGGACGGGCGCAAACAAAAAGTCTACAAAACGCGGATTCAAGACCAAACGCGAAGCGGAAGAATGGGTGCGTAATTTCCTGATGACGCAGACGCACAGCCTCGATATGAAGTTCTCCGATTTCGTTGAACTGTATTTTGCGGATATGAGAAATCGTTTGCGGGAGCATACGATCATCAATAAGGAATATGTCGTCCGGGACAAGCTTATCCCCTACTTCGGCGGAAAGAAGATGAATGAGATCGGCGTGCCGGAAATTCGTGCATGGCAGAATGAACTGATTCAGAAAGGGTATGCGCCCACCTATCTCAAGAGCATCAACAATCAGCTCAGCGTCATCTTCAACTACGCTGTCCGCTATTACGATCTGAGCGGCAATCCCTGCCGCAAGGCCGGCAGCATGGGCAGGAGCAAGGCGGACGAAATGCAGATCTGGACCAAAGCAGAGTATCAGAAATTCTCCGACTGTCTGATGGATAAGCATATTTCGTGGATTGCCTTTCAGATTCTTTTCTGGACGGGAATCCGCATTGGCGAACTGATGGCTCTGACGTTTGAGGACGTGAATCTGGAAAGCAAAATCATCAGCATCAATAAATCATTCCAACGGCTGAAGGGAAAATATGTTGTGACTGCTCCCAAGACGCCTCGGAGCGTCCGTACGGTCAACATTCCGGCGTTTCTGGCAGAGGATATCCTGGATTATAAGGAGAGCCTCTATGATCCGCAGCCGGAAGACCGGCTGATTCCTGTCAATAAATCCTTTCTGGAAAGGGAGATGGCGCGCGGTGTAAAGCTGAGCGGCGTTAAGAAGATCAGGATACACGATCTGAGGCACAGCCATGTGAGTCTTCTGATTGAGCTGGGGTTCTCTCCCAAGGAAATTGCCGAGCGGCTCGGGCATGAGAACATCGAAACCACGCTCAATACCTATTCGCATCTCTATCCGAACAAGCAGGAACGCATGGCAGACCGTCTGGACAGGTTTTATCAGGAAAAGAGTGAAAACGGGGAGGCAGCCCAATGAATCGATACGAGGATCACAACCGGGCGAGAAGCAAGACTGTCAGCTTCTGGATGTCGCCGGAAGAATACCGGCAGCTGCAGGAAAGAATTCGAATCACAGGGCTGGCCAAGAATGAATTCATGATCCGTTCCATGCTGGAATCACGCATTGAAATCCGTGCAGGCAAGTTTGCCAGCGATCGACTGAGCCTTGAAGTAAGGCGGCTTAAGGATGCACTGGTGGCGGCAAAGGTTCCAGAGGAGGTCAGAGGCCTTCTTCTGGAGTGCCGGGCTCTGCTGGAGCAGGTGATCCGGATTACGGGCACAAAACCGCCTGAGGAGGCGACGCAGTGGCGGACAACAGAAAGTACTACTATCTGAAACTGAAGGAGAACTATTTTGACGATGACGTCATTATGGTGCTGGAAAGCATGCCGGATGGCATCCTCTATTCCAACCTGCTGCTCAAGCTATATCTGAAATCACTCAAGCACGGCGGAAGACTGCAGTTGGATGAGAACATCCCCTACACTGCGCAGATGATCGCCACCATTACGCATCACCAGATCGGAACCGTGGAGCGCGCACTCAATATTTTCCTCAAACTGGGACTGATGGAGCATGCACCGGACGGCGGTTTCTACATGAGCAACATTGAACTGATGATCGGCAAATCATCCACCGAGGGCGAACGCAAGAAGCAGGCCCGGCTGGCATTGAAAGCACAAAGCGGACAAATGTCTGGACATTTGTCCGACATTCATCCGCCAGAGATAGAGATAAAGAAAGAGATAGAATTAGAGTCAGAGCGAGAGACAGAAGCG
>JAFQQU010000169.1 GCA_017410445.1 Clostridia bacterium
GATTTGTGAATATCAGGGAAGAGACAGGCGTTTTGGCGGCGTTACGGCCAAGAAGTAAGGAGGCAGGGCAGATGAGAATGGGACGCGTGACGACGGGATTGATCATGCTGGCGGTTATGCTGGTGCTGTGGTGCGTTCAGGGCGCGCCGCTGCGCATTGCGCTGATGCTGTTCACCTGTCTGGCCGTGTGGGAGATGTATAACGCGCTCTCGGTCAAGGGAATGCGTCCGAGACGCTGGGTCGGCGTGACGTATGCCGTGCTGGCGCTGCCTGTGTATCTGATGGGCGGCGCGGTGCTGCTGACGCCGCTGACGACGGTGTTCTGCGTGCTGGGCCTTGCGGTCGTACTGTTCCGCGGCGAGGCGGATTTCGAGGCGGCGGTCGGAACGCTGTTTCCGATTTTCTATCCCGGCCTGATGTTTACCATGCTGTATCCGATTCAGGATCTGGGCAATCCCCTTCTGAGCTCGCTGGCGCTGGGCCTTACTTTCCTGCTGCCGTCTGTTGCGGACGTATGCGCGTATGAAGTGGGCTCCCGCTGGGGCAAGCACAAGATGGCGCCCAAGCTGAGCCCGAAAAAGACCATGGAGGGCGCGCTGGCCGGCATGGGCGGCGCATTGCTCACCTCCATTCTGCTGCCGCTGGTTTTCATGCTGCTGAGCAGATGGGTGGAGGCATTCAAGCCGTTTGCGGGCACGATTCCCGCGCTGTGGAAGTTCATTCCGATGGGCATTCTGGCCGGCTTCGCCTCCATCATGGGCGATCTTGCGGCCTCGATGGTCAAGCGGTACTGCGGGATCAAGGATTTCGGAACCCTGCTGCCCGGACACGGCGGCATCATGGACCGGCTGGACAGCGTGCTGTTCAACGGCGTGGTTGTGTTCACTTTCTTCCTGATGGTGTTATAGGAGACAGATCATGAGAACAATCGCTCTTCTGGGCGCGACCGGTTCCATCGGGCGGCAGACGCTGGATGTTGTAAGGAGCGCGCCGGATCAGTTTCATATTACAGCGATGACAGCGCACGCCAATGCGGATGCGCTGTTTGCGCTGGTTAGGGAGTTTAAGCCGGAAGTGGCGGGCCTGTATGTGGAACCCGATCACATTCCGGAGGACCTGAAGTCGACAGAATGGTTCTTCGGGGAAGGATTTCTGACGCGCGTGCTGGAGGCCGCGAAGGCGGACGACGTGCTGAGCGCGGTGGTCGGCATTGCCGGGCTTCCGGCGGCGCTCAAGGCGCTTGAAACCAGCGAGCGGCTGCTGCTGGCGAACAAGGAATCCCTTGTGACCGGCGGCCATCTGGTGATGGAGAAAGCAAAGCGGCTGGGCAGGCAGATTCTGCCGGTGGACAGCGAGCATTCGGCCATTTTCCAGTGTCTTCAGGGCGCGGCGGACAATCCGGTTCAGAGCCTCATCCTGACCGCGTCGGGCGGGCCGTTCCGCACATGGAACAAGGAGCGCGTATTTTCCGCCAAAGTATCGGACGCGCTCGGCCATCCGACCTGGAAGATGGGCCCGAAGATCACGGTGGACTGCGCGTCGATGATGAACAAGGGCCTTGAGGTGATCGAGGCGCATCATCTGTTCAATATGCCGCTTGAGAAGATCGACGTCGCCGTGCATCCGGAGAGCATCATTCATTCGATGGTGGAATTCGAGGACGGCGCTGTGATCGCGCAGCTGGGCCTTCCGGACATGCGCGTCCCGATCGGCTATGCGATGGGCTATCCCAACCGCGTCCCCTTCGGCGGCGAACGGCTGAATCTGAAAAAGCTGGGCCGGCTGACCTTCGAGGAGCCGGATACCGGGCGCTTCCCGTGCCTGAAGATGGCCTATGAGGCGCAGAGGATGGGCGGCGTGATGCCGGTTGCCCTCAACGGAGGCAATGAGGCGGCGGTCGCCGCGTTTCTGAAGGAAAAGATTCCCTTCGGAGGCATTGCCGAGATCAATGCGCGCGTGCTGGAGAGAACGGCGATGAAGCCGGTTTCCTGCGTCGGGGATGTGTATGAAGCCGACCGCGCGGCGCGCGAGCTGGCCGAAAGGGAAATCGCCCGGCTGCTGATCGGCTGAGGCGGGAGGAAATTTTTGTTTTGCGCCGGGTGACCGATGGGTCTGGCCGGCGGGAGGGAGACTTACGTGTCGGTAGTATATGTTATTCTGGCGATTCTGCTTCTGGGCGTGATTGTGCTGGTGCACGAGCTGGGCCATTATGCGGTGGGCCGGCTGTGCGGAATGGGCATCGAGGAGTTTTCGATCGGCTTCGGCCCGAAATTGCTGGGCTGGCGGAAAAACGAGATCGATTATTCCGTCCGGGCGATTCCGCTGGGCGGCTATGTGCATTTCACCGGCGAGGACGAGGACAACCCGAGCGAAAACGCGTTCAACAATCATCCGGTCTGGAAGCGGTTTCTGACGGTGGCAGCCGGCGCATCGATGAATTTCGTATTGGCGTTTGTCGCGATTCTGCTTCTGTTCGGCATTTACGGCTATACCTATGATCTGCTGCCGGCGATTGCAGAGGTCGAGGCCGGGTCACCTGCTGAGGAGGCCGGGCTGATGCCGGGCGACCGAGTGCTGACGGTGGACGGCGTGAATATCAGCTACGACGAGCAAGGCCATGAGGAAATGTTTGCCATGTTCGATTCGCGGCAGGACGCGACGCCGATTGAGCTGACCGTTCAGCGGGGCGAAGAGGTGTTCGACGTGACGGTCGTCAAGGAACAGCAGGAAAACGGAAAATGGATGATGGGCGTAACGGTCGGCATGCTCCGGCGGATCGGCTTCGGCGAAGCGCTCAGAGAAAGCGGACGGACCTTTGCCGAGATGAGCACGATGATGATCGACGTGCTGAAAAACCTCATCTTCCGCGGCGAGGGCGCCGATCAGGTGTCCGGCATGGTGGGCACCATCGGCCAGACCAGCAAGTTCATTCAGCAGGGCTTTGACATGGTGCTGAACCTGATGGCGGTCATTTCCATGAACCTGGGCATCATGAACCTGCTGCCGCTGCCCGCGCTGGACGGCGGACGGCTGGTGTTCCTCGCGATCGAGGGTATTTTCAGAAAGCCCGTTCCGAGGGAGAAGGAAGGCATGGTTCACGCGATCGGCATGATTCTGCTGATCGGATTGATGATTCTGGTGACCTACAGCGATATCATGAAGATGATCCGCGGCTGACAGACGGAATAAACGGAGGATAAACAGATGACGAAGCAGGTAAAGGCGGGCAGCGTACTGATCGGCGGCGGCGCGCCGGTATCGGTTCAGTCGATGACGAATACGGATACGAGGGATTTTGCGGCGACCTCCGCGCAGATTGAGCGGCTGGCCAAAGCGGGCTGCGACATCGTGCGCGTGTCGGTCTATGACGACGCCTGCGCGGACAATGTGCGCGCGCTGGTGGACGCCAGCTCCGTTCCGCTGGTTGCGGACATTCATTTTGATCATAAGCTGGCCATCCGGTCGGTTGAAAACGGCATCTCCAAGCTGCGCATCAATCCGGGAAACATCGGCGGCGAGGCCAATGTGCGCGCGCTGTCCGACTGCCTGAAGGCGCATAGGATTCCGGTGCGCATCGGCGTGAATTCCGGATCGATCGAGAAGGATATTCTGGCAAAATACGGCGGCGTCACGGCCGAGGGCATGGTGGAAAGCGCGCTGAACCACGCGAAGATGCTGGAAAAGTGCGGCTTTGACGACATTGTGCTGTCGATGAAGGCGTCGGACGTGAAGAGGACGATCGAGGCATACCGTCTGGCCAGCCGGGTGTGCGATTATCCGCTGCATGTGGGCGTGACCGAAGCGGGAACGCCGGGTATGGGCAATGTGAAATCGGCCATCGGCATCGGCGCGCTGCTGTACGACGGCATTGGAGATACGATTCGAGTGTCGCTGACCGGCGACCCCGAGCCCGAGGCAGCGGCAGGAATCGAGATTCTCCGCGCGCTTGAGCTGCGCGGGGGCGTGAACGTCATCTCCTGCCCGACCTGCGGGCGCACCTGCATCGATGTTTCCGGCATTGCGCAGCGCGTGCAGCAGGCGACCAAGCATATCAGGACCAATCTGACTGTGGCCGTCATGGGCTGCGTGGTCAACGGCCCGGGCGAGGCGCGCGAGGCCGACATCGGCATGGCGGGCGGCAAAAACGGCGGCATGCTGTTCAGAAAGGGTCAGGCGCCGGAGACGGTGAGAGGAAACCTTGAGGAGATTTTCCTTGCCGAGGTTCTGAAGCTGTGCGGCGAAGGCAAGTGAGAATGAAAGGCGAAGCGCTTCTTAAGGAGTATCTTCAGGCAAAGGGACTGCCGCATCCGGCGGAGCCGGTTGAAACCGGGCCGTTCGGCGATTCTCCGGAAATGGCGCGCGAGCTGCTTGCGCTCATTGTGAGCGGCAGAAAACAGGCTACCTGCTGGGCCTGCCTGAATGAGGAGCCGCCTGAACCCGGGTGTCTCACGGTCGTGACCGACTGGGAGGGCGAGGCCGGCGCGGTGATTGAGACCGTACGCGCCCGGAGAATGAGGTTTTCGGACGTAACGTGGGAACTGGCCCGGAAAGAGGGCGAGGACGAATGCTTCGATACATGGCGCGGAGGGCATATCCGCTTCTTCACCGAAGAGGGGCGCAGGGAAGGATATGAATTCTCGGAGGAGATGGAGATCATCTTTGAGGAATTCAGGATGGTCTGGCCGGAAATGAAGTGAGCAGAACAGGGAGGAGCGCGGCGCATGAAAAAGACTCATCCGGTGAAGGCAGAGATTGTATCTCCGGTTCACAGCCGCGTTCATTTTTGCCGGGAGGCGGCGCTGGTAAGGATTTCCGGCCCGGAGAGCAGGCTGGAATGCCGCCGTGCAAAAGAATACGACAGGAATTACTTCGACCTGTATATCAACGGAAGGCTGCTGCTGGACGGCATGATTTCGTCGATTTCAACGTGCGGAGCTGCGCTGAGAACGGGCTACGGCGAGGGAATCATGGATGACGAAGCCTGCCTGGAAGCGGCGGAGCGGGTCAACCGGCCCTATGACGGGCTGGAGGACGCGGTGATGAGGATTGCGCCCCTGATGGGGCTCATGGGGCCGGGATTGTATCTGGCGGCTGATTTTGAGCTCCAGCCGGTGCGGGAGCCGGGCATGCATGCGCTGGACGCCCGCAGATACTATGACGCGGAGGCGAAGTTCTCCACAGGCATGTGCGGCGAGCGGTTTGACGCGCCGCTGTATATCCTGCCGACGCAGCGCGCGGCGCTTCTGAACCCGGAGAGAATCCGGTATTACATGGACGAGTTTGAGAAGCGGCCGGAGCATCAGGCGCACCGGGCGGTCGCGCTGTATTTGAACGGCTGCGTGACGCTGCTGCTGGACGGCCATCACAAGGCTGCTGCTGCGGCGGCGCTGGGACGGCGTGTGCGGACGCTGGTGATCTTCCCGATGGAGGAAGAGGCCGCGGTTAAGCGGGCGCTGGAAAAGGGAACGAAATTTGAGTTCTGCCACAGCCGCTGGGATTATGAAAAGGATGAAATCATTGACCGGAGAGAGCCGGCATATCTGTGCGACGGGTCTCTTCAGATGATTTCGCGGGTGCGCTGTCTGTGGACGACGCCCGGCTCTGATCAGGCGGCGGTTCCGTCCGTTCAGAAGGAGAAAGGCCCGGAATGGGGCCGCGTGCCGGAGGAGTTCTGCGCGCGCCTTCATGATTATCCCCATACGTCGACGCTCATGCACGGCACGGCGATTCCGCCAGACAGGATCAAAGCATGCATGAAGCGGCTTGAAGAGCAGCCGTGGGATGATGAATATGACATCTACGGACGCGCGCTTGCGGCCTTTGCGAGGATTTTCCCTGAGAGTCCGATGCTGAATGAGAAGCAGAGGGCGCGGCTCAAAAAAGAATGGCTGAAACAATACAACCGTATTTTTTGGAATGAATCATTCAGAGGGAGGATCCCTGAGTGAAAGGCGGAAAGAAGACAGCCCGGCGCTGCCTGCTGCTGACTTTGGCGGCGGTGTTGCTGGGCGTGTTTCTTTGGTGCGAAAATCATTGCCTTGCAGTGTCGCAGATTGAGATTCGCGCGGACATTTCGCAGGGGATTTGCGTTCTTCACCTATCAGACCTGCACGGCGCGTGGTTTGGAAAAGATCAGGCGCGGATTGCAAAACTGGCGCGGGATGCAGAACCCGATGTGATCGTCATCACCGGCGATTTCATCGATGCACGCCATGATGAGAAGGCTGCCGCTGCGGGTGTTCAACCGGCCGGAGATGACAGTGATTGAGATTCTGCCGGAATGATGCGGGAGAGATTCGGAGTGCGGGGGGAAGACGGAGTGCGCGTTCCTCCTCGGGAAGACTCCGTCTTCCCTTCGTCGGAGCCCGGAAATTCCCGGTTATGACCGTGAATTTCCGGGACGCGCAGTTACTGTGCCCGCCCGGTTGTCAGAAAATATTCGGAAATATTTTCTGACTGCTCCCATGGAACGGAGAGGGAGATTGGGGGCTTCGGCTCGTACATTTATTTGTGCGGGCGGGCGAAAAGGGCAGACGGGGAGAGCTTTGTGCGGCGAGAGAGGAGCGGGGTTACGTGCCTCCGGCGGCTTAAGGGCATGATGCCCTTAAGAATCCCCGGACGCTCACGCGGGTTATGCGGCTGTGCGGCGCGATGTTTTGTGCTTAAAGGGAGGGAAACGGCATGGAAGAGGCGTGGAGACCGGCGCTTAAGAATAAAATTGCTCATTTGATTGATCATATTTCCTTTGAAAAGGCGCAGGTCAGCCGCAGCGGCGACAAAATGCGCGTTTTTCTGACGGGCGACCGGCTGTTCACGGACGAGGAATTCAGTTCGGTCAAAAAGGCGTTTGCCAGCATGTTCCCGGGCATCCGGATGGAGGTGCGGATGAGCTATCCGTCGCTGGCCGGTTCGGTGCGCGGGGACCTGAACAAATACAAGCCCTTCCTGACCGATATCATCTGCAAGGATTCGCCCGGCATGCGGCCGGCGCTGACGCACGCGGAGTGGTCGTTTGATCAGGAAGCGCTGACGCTGTTTCTGCAGGACGAGGTGAGCGCTATGCTCATCCGGCAGAAGGGCATCGAGAAGCAGCTGAGCGGCATCTTAAAAGATGTGCTGTGCATGACCTGCCCGGTGAAAATCGCCGTCAGCGGCGACGAGCGCGAGCGCATTGCCGAGATCAACAAAAAGCGCGAAGAGGACGAAAAGCGCTTCGCCGAACTGGCGCAGGCGGCCGCTCCGGCGAAGAAGGAAAAGAAGGAGCCGCCGAAGGTACTGTATGGACGCAGCATCCCGGACGAGCCGATCGAGATTTCCGAGCTGACCGAGGACGCGGGCCGGGTCACGCTCAAGGGCGAAATCATGTCCTTTGAGCGGCGCAATCTCAAAAACGACACCACCATCCTCATCACCTTCACCATGACCGACTACACCGGCTCGGTCTACTGCAAGGCGTTTGCCCACGTGAAGGGCAACGACGAGGAAAAGGGCCTTCAGCAGCTGGAGAACCTCACCGAGGCGCTGCAGCCGGGCGCGTGGGTCAAGGTGCGCGGCAAATATCAGATGGACAGCTTCATGAAGGAAATGGTCGTCATGATCGACGACGTCATGCGCGAGGACGTGCCCAAAAGAGTGGACAAGGCGGAGAAAAAGCGCGTGGAGCTGCACTGCCACAGTCAGATGTCCACCATGGACGGCCTGGCCTCCGCAGGCGACCTCATCAAGCAGGCGGCCAAATGGGGCCATCCGGCCATCGCCATCACCGACCACGGCGTTTTGCAGGCCTTCCCCGAGGCGTTCGGCGCGGCGAAGAAGAACAACATCAAGCTCATTCCCGGCTGCGAAGGCTACCTCATCGACGATGCGGCGCAGATTGTGGATATGCCGGACAAGCGGGCGCTCGCTTCAACGCCGTATGTCGTTCTGGACGTCGAGACCACCGGCCTCAACACTGCGACCGACATGATCATCGAAATCGGCGCGGTGCGCATCGAGAACGGCGTGGAGGTCGGCGAATTCTCGCAGCTGATCAACCCGGAGCGGCCCGTGCCCGAGAAGGTGGTCGAGCTGACCGGCATTAACGACGGTATGCTGCGCGACAAGCCGACAATCAAGGAGGTTATCAAAGATTTTGCGGCCTTCTGCGAGGGCGCGGTGCTGGTTGCGCACAACGCCTCGTTTGATATGGCATTTTTCGACCGGGCGTTCCGCGATGCGGGCATTCCGTTCGAGCATCCGAAGATGGATACGCTGACGCTGGTGAGAAATCTCTATCCCGATCAGAAATCCTTCAAGCTGGGCAATATGTGCAAGTTCCTCGGCATCAGTCTTTCCAAAGCGCACCGGGCGGTGCATGACGCGCGCGCGACCGGCGAAATGATGCTGATTGCGCTTAAAAAGCTGATGGAGGAGAAGGGCGCAACGACGGTCGAGGACATGAACAGCGTGTTCACGGGCGACGCGGGCGGCAAGAGCTTCCACATCATCCTGCTTGCGAAGAACCAGACCGGCATGATCAACCTGAACCGGCTGGTCAGCGAGGGCCATCTTCACTATTTCCACCGGACGCCCCGCATTCCGAGGGGCCTGATTCAGAAATACCGCGAGGGCCTGATCATCGGCAGCGCCTGCGAGGCGGGCGAGCTGTTCCGCGCAATGGTCGAGGGCAAGGACGACCGGGTGCTTGAGCGCATCGCGAAATTCTATGATTACCTCGAAATTCAGCCCATCGGAAACAACGAATTCATGATCCGCAACGGCGTCGCCAAGGACGAGGAGGCGCTCAGGGACTACAACCGGAGAATCGTCAAGCTGGGTGCGAAGCTGGGCATTCCGGTCTGCGCGACCGGCGACGTCCACTTCAAGGACCCGAAAGATTCCATCTTCCGCGCCATCATCATGACGAGCAAGGGATTTGAGGACGCGGATCAGCAGGCGCCGCTGTATTTCCGCACCACCGACGATATGCTGGAGGAATTCAGCTATCTCGGCCCGAGAAAAGCGATGGAGGTTGTCGTGGACAATCCGAACGCCATCGCCGACATGGTTGAGAAGGTATCCATCTTCATCAAGCATCCCGAGGGCAAGGAGACTTTCCAGCCCTTCTGGGAGGATGCGGAGAACTTCATCCGCGGCGAGTCGTACCGGAGAGCCAAGGAGCTGTACGGCGACCCGCTGCCGGATATCGTCGAAAAACGGCTTCAGAAGGAGCTGAGCTCCATCTGCGGCTACGGCTTCTCAACGCTGTACAACATCGCGGTTAAGCTGGTTAAGAAGTCCAATGCGGACGGCTATATCGTCGGCTCGCGCGGCTCGGTCGGCTCGTCCTTCGTGGCGCATATGACCGGAATTACCGAGGTCAACGCCCTGCCGCCGCACTACGCCTGTCAGAACTGCCATCATGTCGAATTTGAAGTGCCGCCTGAATACACCTGCGGCCTCGACCTGCCGCCCAAAAACTGCCCGGAATGCGGCACTCTCATGATGAAGGACGGCTTCAACATTCCCTTTGAGGTCTTCCTCGGCTTCAAGGGCGACAAGGTTCCCGATATCGACCTGAACTTCTCCGGCGAATATCAGCCGGTCGCGCACAACTACGTAAAAGAGCTGTTCGGCGTGGAGAACGTATACCGCGCAGGCACCATCGGAACGGTTGCCGAGAAGACGGCGTACGGCTATGTGCTTAAGTATCTGGAACTGCACGGAAAGACCGCTTCCAACGCGGAGAAGGAGCGCCTTGCGGCCGGCTGCGTCGGCGTCAAGCGCACCAGCGGCCAGCACCCGGCGGGCATGGTCGTCGTTCCGAAGGGATACGAGATCTATCAGTTCACCGCCATCCAGCACCCGGCGGACGACCAGACCACCGACACCGTAACCACACACTACGACTTCAACTCCATGCACGACGTACTGGTCAAGCTGGATATTCTGGGCCACGATGATCCGACCATGCTCAGAAAGCTGCAGGACCTGACCGGCATCGCGCCGCAGGACGTGCCGCTGGATGATCCGGAGGTCTATAAGGCGATCATGTCGCTGTTCTCAAAGCCCGATGCGCTGGGCGTTACGGCGGATGAAATCGGCTGCCCGACCGGCACCTTGGGCATCCCCGAGATGGGCACGCCCTTTGTCCGCGGCATGCTGATGGACACCAAGCCCTCCACGATGGAGGAGCTGATCCGCATTTCCGGCCTGTCGCACGGCACGGACGTATGGCTGGGCAACATCCAGGACATCGTCAAGAGCGGCACGGCGACCCTGAAGAGCGCGCCCTGCACGCGAGACGACATCATGAACCAGCTGATCGAATGGGGCGTTGCGGAAAAAACCTCGTTTGACATCATGGAGTATACCCGAAAGGGCAAGGCGGCCAAGGCCGGCGGCGTGTTCGCGCCCGGTCAGGAAGAGGCGATGATCGAGGCGAAGGTGCCGGACTGGTTTATCGGCGCGTGCAAGAAGATCGCGTACATGTTCCCGAAGGCGCACGCCGTGGCTTATGTCACGATGGCGCTGCGAATCGCTTATTTCAAGGTTTTTTATCCGCATGAATACTATGCGTGCTATCTCAAGCGAAACCTCGAAAAATTCGACGGTGCGAAGATGGTTTCTTCTCTTGCGCATGTGAAGGCGTGGCTGGCCGAGCTGCAGGCCCTTCCGAAGCAGGAGCAGGACAAGGAGGGCGACACCATCTCCATTCTTGAGACCATGGTTGAGCTGTATGCGCGCGGGGTGAAGATTCTGCCGGTAGACGTATATGAGTCTGCGGCGGAGGACTTTGTGCTCAATGAAAAGAAGGAGCTGAGAGCGCCTTTGTGCTCGCTGCCGGGCCTGGGTCTGAGCGCGGCGCAGAACCTCATCCGCATCCGCGAGGAAGGTCCGTTCACCTCTCAGGAGGACATGGTGCGCAGAAAGGTATCCAAGTCCGTGGTCGAAATGCTCAAAAACTGCGGCGCGCTGGGCGACATGCCTGCGAGCAGTCAGGTGAGCCTGTTCGACTTCGGCGGAATGGATTAAGGGGGGAGATATACGATGGAAAAAATCGATAAGCTCGAGAGAATTTTTGAGATGCAGGCGTTTTTTCAGAATGATCTGATCAAGCGCCGTCAGCTGGAAGGGATTTCCTCCGAGAAATGGATTCAGATGCAGACGCTGGCCATGCTGTCGGAGCTGGCCGAGCTGATCGACGAGGTCAATTTCAAGTGGTGGAAAAATCCCAAGCCGGTGGACGAAAACAGCGTCAAGGAAGAGCTGGTGGACATCCTGCATTTTTTCGTGAGCATGTGCCTGACCAGCGGCATGACCGCGCAGGAGCTGTTCGACCGGTACATCGAGAAGAATCAGGAGAATTTCGACCGGCAGAACGGCCTCTCTCAGAAGAAGGGCTATGAATCGCCCGCGCCGGACGCCGAATAAAGCCGCATACATCTGTTTCCCGCGCCCGCTGCGCCGCATAGGACGGCACGGCGGGCGTTTTTGTATGAGATACGGTGAAATGCATAATTCTGTCATATCCGGACATACTGGCGCATAGAATGGTGCGGGGACTGAATGCGGTATCCACCGCTCTGACAGGAGGGTAAGACAGATGAAGGCGATTATCATGGCAGGCGGCGAAGGGAGCCGGCTGAGGCCGCTGACCTGCGACTGCCCGAAACCGATGGTGCCCCTGATGGACCGGCCGGTCATGAGCTATGCGCTTGAGCTTTTGAAGCGGCACGGCGTGCGCGAGACGGCGGTCACGCTCCGGTATCTGCCGGATGCGGTGCGCGATTACTTCGGGGACGGGTCGGATTTCGGCATGAGCATGAAGTATTATGCCGAGCGCGGGCCGCTGGGCACGGCGGGCGGCGTGAAGCAGGCGGAGGATTTTCTGGATGATACCTTCATCGTGCTGTCCGGCGACGGCGTGACCGACTGCGACCTGACGGAGGCGCTGGCGTTTCATAAGTCAAAGGGAGCGCTGGCGACGATGGTTGTCAAGCGGGTGGAGCAGCCGGGAGAATACGGCGTGGTCATTGCGGATGAGGACGGCCGGGTGCTGCGGTTTTCCGAAAAGCCGGGCCGGGGCGAAGCGCTTTCCGATACGGTCAACACGGGCATATACATTCTGGAGCCGGAGGCGCTTGAGAGCATACCGGAAAACTGCGCGTGCGACTTCGGGCAGGAGCTGTTTCCACGGATGGTGGAAGAAGGGCTTCCGGTGTACGCGTGGGAGATGAGCGGATACTGGTGCGATATCGGGGATCTTCATTCGTATCTTCAGGCGCACATCGACGCCATGGAGGGACGCATCCGTCTGCCCATGCCCGGGCGGCCCGGCGGCGTGTGCCGGATGCCCGGCGCGCGGGTGGCGAGGGATGCGGTGCTAGAGGGGCCATGCTTCATCGGCGAGGGCGCGGTCGTGAAGGCCGGAGCGAAGATCGGGCCGTACAGCGTGTTGGGTGAAGGATGCGTAGTCGGCGCGCAGGCCGGAGTGAAGCGGACTGTGATGTGGAAGCATGCGTCGCTCGGCGAGGGCGCGCAGGCACGGGGGTGCGTGCTGGCGGAGAATGCGGCGATGGGCGCGGGAAGCGCGGCGTTTGAGGAGAGCGTGCTGGGCAGCGGCGCGAATCTGGGGGATGGCGCAGCACTGCCGCCGGGCGTAAAAATCTGGCCGGGCAAACAGATTCCGGACGGCGTGCGCCCGGAGGCCAATGTGGTATGGGGCGGCGGCGTCCGGCAGCGGTTCAGGCTGGGAACGCTGCCGCTGACAAATCCCTCTCAGGCTGCGCGGACAGCGAGGGCCTATGCGTCGGCGGTGAAGCCCGGGAATGTGCTGCTGGGGCGTTCGGCCTCCTCGGTGGCTTTGTCCTGCTCGATGGCGGCAGAGGCCGGCCTGATGGCGCAGGGCGTTCAGGTGATGGATGCGGGCGTGAGCACCGTTCCTCAGCTGCGCGTGATGGCGCATGCGCTGCGGGCGGACGGGGCGGTGTTCGTCAATGAGGAGGGCATGAGGCCGCTGACCGGCGGGGGCGCGGAGCTGAAGGGAGCCGTTCAGCGGAAGATCGAGCAGCTTCTGATGCGGCAGGACTATGAGCGGGCGTTTTCGGCGGTGACCAAACTGCCGGTTCCGGCAGGCCGGAGCGATCTGATGTATGTGGGCCATATACTGAACCGGGCGGACGTCGATACGCTGATGGCTGTGCATCCGCAGATTGCCGTATGCGCGCCCAATGAACAGCTGCTGTCCGCCGCCGAGTGCGCGCTGGAGAAGGCCGGGTGCTGCGTGCGCGCGGAATGGGAGGAGGAAATGATGGAGCTGGCGCCCGGCGAAATCGGCCTGTGGCTGACGGCGGGCGGGGAACAGATGCGGCTGGCCGGCGAGGACGGCTGCCTGAGCGAGAGCGACGGGATGCTGCTGCGCGTATGGGCGATGCTGGAGGAGGGCGCGGAGCGGATCGTTCTCCCGGTGAGCGCGACGCATGCGGCGGAGGAGCTGGCCGGGCGGTATGGCGCGGAGATCGTGCGCGTGAAGGGCGAAAGGTCTCATTTCATGCAGGCGCTGATTGAGGAGGACCGGCATCAGCTGATGATGCAGTTTGACGGGCTGTATGCAGCGGTTCAGTGCATCGGGGCGCTGCTGAGAAAGGGACATACGCCGGACAGCTGGATGCGGGAAACACCGCGCATGAACCGGAGAACGAGAGCTGTTTCGGTGTCGCCTGAGGAGAAGGGACGCATTCTCGGCGCGCTGATCCGGGAGGAGGAAGCGCCGGACATGACCGACGGGCTATGCGTATCAAGAAACGGCGCGTGGGCGTGGATTTCCCCGGCAGACAGCGCTAACGAATGCCGGATTGTGACCGAGGCGGCGAGCGCGGAGGCGGCGCAGGAGCTGTGCGATTTCTACGAGGGACGGATCAGGAAGCTGACCGGAGAGACAGGGAAATAAACAGAGATCAGCCATCCGGCGGATCGGGCGCGGCCCGACGCCGGACGGCTGTTTTTGGTGAAATTGGAGCAGGCGGATTAAGTTTGAGAGATGTGGGCGAAAGGCGCGGCCTCTGTATTGACAGGCAGGACGGAATATGGTAAGCTAGCTAACAGTTAGGAGGCGAACAATTTGGATGCTAATGAATTGCAGGCCTGTGATCAGCGGGTAGAGATCGTCAAGCAGATTCTCTCGCTTTCCAGGAAGCATTTCCAGCTCAATTCTGCGCAGCTGGAGGAGACAGGATTCGGCAGCGGCCAGATTCCGGTGCTGCTGGAGCTGAACCGCGGCGGCGAGCTCAATCAGCGCGAGCTGGCCGAGCGGACGCATGTGACGCCTGCGACCATGAGCGGTACGCTCAAGCGGATGGAGAAAAACGGCTTCATCGTCCGCACGCCGGATGAAAACGACGCCCGCATTTCCCGCGTCCGCCTGACGGAGGAAGGAAAGGCCCAGTGCATCAAGGCGAGGGGAATCTTCGACGAGACCTGCCGCCGGATGCTCGACGGGCTGGACGAGGAATCGCTCAATCAGCTGCAGGCGCTGTTGACCCGGATTCAGGATAACCTCGGCGGTATCGCCTGCTGCCGGATGGAATCAAGCAAGAAGGAGTGACACTGTGAAGAATATTTTCAAGTACATCAGGCCGTATCTGGCCTGGACGCTGATTGCACCGCTGTTTATGGTGGGCGAGGTCGTCATGGACCTTTTGCAGCCGGAACTGATGAGCAGCGTCATCAACGACGGCGTTATTCCCGGAGACAAGACCTACATCGTGCTGACCTGCCTGAAGATGGTCGGCGTGGCGATTCTGGGCATCATCGGCGGCTGCGGAAACATGTTCTTCTCCACCAAGGCCGGCTATGCCTTTGCGCGCGATCTGAGAAGCGACCTGTACACCAAGGTGCAGTCCTTCTCCTTTGCGAACATCGATAAGTTCAAGACCGGCTCGCTGGTCACCCGCCTGACCAACGACGTCACTCAGATTCAGAATGCGTTCACCTCCATCATCCGCATGCTGGTGCGCTCCCCGCTGCTGTTCATCGGCGGCGTCATTCAGGTGTTCCGCATCAGCCCCAGGCTGGCGCTGATCGTGCTCATCGCCATGCCGCTGATCGGCCTGATGATCGGCTTCGTGATGAAGTACGGCTTCCCGATGTTCCGCGTCGTTCAGGAAAAGCTGGACAAGACCAACGTCGTCATGCAGGAGAATCTGGCCGGCGTGCGCGTCATCAAGGCGTTCGGCCGCGGCGCGTATGAGCGCGACCGCTTCTCCAATGCGAACGACGAACTGATGGCGATCAACCGGAAGGCGCAGCGCCTGATGTCCACCTCCTTCCCGATCGTCAATCTGATCATGAACTTCACCCTGCTCGCCGTATACATGAGCGGCGGCCACATGATTCTGGATGGCAAGTTCGGCCTGCAGACCGGCGATCTGATGGCCTTCGCCAGCTATGTCACCCAGATTCTGTCCTCCCTGACCATGTCCTCCTTCATGCTGCTGCATATCTCCCGCGCGAAGGTATCCGTGGACCGTGTGAACGAGGTGCTGGATACCAAGGTGGATATCGAGGGCATGGCGGGCAGCGAGTACAAGGTTGAACAGGGCCGCGTCGAGTTCCGCAATGTATCCTTCCGCTATCCCGGTCAGGGCGGCGAACCGGTGCTGAAGAACATTTCCTTCACCGCAGAGCCCGGCTCCACCGTCGCGATTCTGGGCTCCACCGGCTCGGGCAAGAGCTCGCTGATTTCGCTCATTCCGCGCCTGTACGATACCACGGACGGCGACGTTCTGGTAGACGGACGCAGCGTGCGCGAATACACGCTGGATAACCTGCGCGGCGGCATCGGCGTGGCGCTGCAGGAGAGCGTGCTGTTCACCGGCTCCATCGCCGAGAACCTGCGCTGGGGCAACGACGACGCCACCGACGAAGAGATCCGGCAGATGGCGACAATCGCTCAGGCCAATGATTTCATCCTCAAGACGCAGGATGGCTATGAGACCGAGCTGGGTCAGCGCGGCGTGAACCTGTCCGGCGGACAGAAGCAGCGCATGTGCATCGCCCGCGCGCTGGTCAAGAAGCCCAAGATCCTCATTCTGGACGACTCCACCAGCGCGGTCGACCTGACCACCGAGGCGGAAATCCAGAAGAACCTGCGCGACGTCATGGGCCACTGCACCGTGTTCATCATTGCCCAGCGAATCAGCTCGGTCATGGACGCCGACAAGATTCTGGTCATGGACAACGGCGTCATCGTGGACGAAGGCACGCATGATGAACTGAAGGAACGCTGCGAAGTCTACCGCGAAATCGTCATCTCGCAGCTGGGAAAGGAGTCGGCGTAATATGCAGAAGCAGAACGAAGTAAAACCCGAACGCAAAAAGCGCTTTGCGCCGGC
>JAFQQU010000170.1 GCA_017410445.1 Clostridia bacterium
GAAGCGGGTCTGCACACTCCGGCGAAGGCGGCTGTGTTCTCGATGCCGATTCAGCATCTGGCTGGCTTCCCGAAGTACACCGAAAAGAAATAAATCTTCCTCATAAATATCGCATTAAGCCTGGCTGCGCAGAAAAATGCGCGGCTGGGCTTTTATGCGTTTTGGGGCGTTAAGCGGCCCTTTTTTCAGAAAGCGGCATGCTGCTTTCGGGACTTCTGAACCGGAGAGAAAGAAGCGCTGAGGAAAGGACGAGGGAAAGAGGGAGAAGCACAATCACCCGGGCGGTGAACCGGGCGGCAAGCTCTGCCTGAACGCAGGCGATGACTGCGCAGAGGGCGGCCTGAACGAGCTTTCCGACAGCATACTCAATGGAATCTATGCCGAGCGGCCGGAGGAAGGACATGCACTGAGCGTATACCGACACGCCGCCGAAGCAGGCGGCTGCGGCGATGACGGGCAGTTTCACCGGGGCCGGAGCCGGGAGAGAAGCCAGCGCGCTGCAGCCTCCGGCCAGCTCAAGAGCGGCCAGAAGCGGCGTTTCCGCATCCGGGCCGAGGTACAGGCATAAAAGCCGGGCAATGACCGAGAAGAGCGCCATGTATCCGGCAATGGCGAGAAGGGTAAGCGCCGCGGACAGCACGGCGCCCCCGCGCGGACGAGCGGGCGCAGACAGGGGAACGGGATGATCGCTACCGAAGCGGCGCAGGAGAAGACCGGTAAGGAGCGATGAGGAAACCTGTGCGGAGAGGAGAAGGGGGCCTGCACCCTCCGGAAGCATGGAGGAAACGCTTCCGAGGAGAAAGGCCGGGCTTGCGCCGGAGGCCATGAGCGCGGCGCGGAGGAATGCGCCGGTCGGGTCGGAAGGGTCTTTGCGGACGGAGGCGAGGGCGGCGGCTCCGGCCGGGCTTCCGCTCAGCAGGCCGATGAGCAGCGCGCCGGTCGAATGGGCGGGCAGGCGCATGAGGTGCAGGAAACCGCCCGAGAACCGGGAGAGCATACGGGAGACATCCGGCCCGGTGAGCGCAGGGATGACGATGAGAAAGGGCAGGAGCGAGGGGGCGACCGACTGCGCCCACATGGTTAGCGATTGAAGCGCCGCCTGCGCTGCCTCGCCTGGGTGAAGAGCGAGCAGAACGAGAAGGGCGGCGGCGGACAGGGGTCTGAGCCATTGCGTCTTCATGCGGCATGCCTCCGGAGATGTGATAGGGTATGGAATCCTATGCAATTTACCGTTTGACGATGCCGGTAGGGCATGGTATACTTATGTTGAACGTTAATCTCAGACGATGTTTGTGTTTCGTTTCTGCGCAGATTTCTACGATTCTGAAAAAAGAGGTGAAATCATTGAGTATTCTGGATACGCGGATTTCCAAGCTCAAGGGCGTCCCGGGCGGCAAGGCAAGCGAGCGGCTGATGTACGAGATCAAATATGCAAGGCGCGTTTCAAACGTCCTCGGAGGCAAATATGACGATCTGATTCTCAAGGCCATCGACTGCATCGAGGTGGCCTGTGCGGCGGACGGCGTGCTGACCGACCGGAGCGCGGCCGAGGCCGAGCAGATGCTCCTGCCCATGCAGGCGGACTGCAAGAAATATAAGCTGATGCTCTGCGGACATGCGCACATCGACATGAACTGGATGTGGCGCTATGACGAGACCGTGCAGATTACCATCGATACCTTCGCGACGGTGCTCAAGCTCATGCGCGAGTTCCCGGAGTTCACCTTCTCCCAGTCTCAGGCATCGGTGTACCGCATCATGGAGGAAAACGCTCCGGATATGCTCGAGGAGATCAGGAAGCGTGCGCAGGAGGGCAGGTGGGAGGTTTCTGCGTCGACGTGGGTCGAGGCCGACCGCAACATGTCCTCTGCCGAGGCGGTGGCGCGCCATCATCTCTATACGCTCAACTATCTTCCGAAGCTGCTGGGCATCGACCGGCCTCAGGTCGATTTTGAGCCGGACACCTTCGGACATCACAGAAACACCCCCGAGCTGCTCAGTCAGGCCGGGATCAAATACTATTATCACTGCCGCGGTCTGGACGGACAGACGCTGTATAAATGGCGCGCGCCCAGCGGAGCCGAGGTATTGGTGTACCGCGAGCCGTACTGGTATAACGACACGGTGAAGGGCGACATGGCCGAGTTCGTGCCCGATTTCTGCGAGCAGTTCGGCGTGGAGTCCGCGCTGCGCGTGTACGGCGTGGGCGACCACGGCGGCGGACCGACCAGACGGGACCTGAACCGCATCGTCGAGATGCAGACCTGGCCCACCTTCCCGGTCATCGAGTTCGGTACCTATGCGCGTTTCTTCGAGCAGGCGGCCCGGGCGACGAAGGATATCCCGGTCGTCGATCAGGAGCTCAATTCGATCTTTGTCGGCTGCTATACCACGCAGACCCGCATCAAGAAGGGCAACCGATACAGCGAGCGGATGCTTTCCGAGGCCGAGGGCGTCAACGCCATCGCGCATGCCGTCGCCAAAACGCCATACCGCCATGCGCGGTTTGAGGCGGGATGGAGAAACGTGCTGTTCAACCAGTTCCACGACATTCTGCCCGGCTCCGGCGTGACGGACACCCGCGAATACGCCATGGGCCTGTATCAGGAGGCGTATGCGGTCGCCAACAGCGCAAAGCGCCTTTCAATGAAAGCGATTGCCGACCGGATCGATACCTCGATGGTGCCTGCCGCGCCGTTTGCGGAAGACGTCAGCACGGGCGCGGGCGTAGGCTTCAAGGTGGAGGAGAGCCTCGACCCGGCGCCGGTCGAAGCCGGACAGGGCGCGACGCGTATCTATCATCTGTTCAACGCCTGCGCGTTCGACCGGACCGAAGTGACCGAGCTGACGGTGTGGGACTATTCGAAGGATCTGGGCGAGATGGAAGTGACGGACGTATACGGGCGTCCCGTCGAGCATCAGATTGTCGAGCAAGGCTACAACACCTACTGGGGCCATGACTATACGCGCGTATATGTAAGGACGACTGTTCCTGCGATGGGCTATCAGACGGTGGTCGTGCGCCCGAAGGAGGACGTGGACACGCCGGTCAGCTTCATCCATTATGAGGGCGTCGAGCAGGACGACCTGTGGACGCTTGAAAATGATCTCATCACCGTCGAGTGCGACCCGGCGGTGCACAAGGGCTCCCTGATCATCACCGAAAAGGCGACGGGCGAGGTCGTGATTGCGGACGGCTTCCGCTATGTGGTGGAGGATTCCTCCCGCGGCATGACGGCGTGGGTCACGGGCGACCCGATCAGCGATGAGCGGCTGAGCGCCATCAGCATGAAGCGCACTGTTCAGGGCGAACTGTACAACGAGCTGACCGCGTCGGTGGATGTCGGGCAGCAGAGCAGAATGACCTACAAGATAGGCCTTTCCAAGGGCAGCAGGGACGTCGTGATCAGCGCGGAGGTTCACTGGCTGGAGAATTCCGACCGGGACAAGAAGCGCGTTCCTCAGCTGCGGTTCATGGTCATGGCGGACGACTGCGCGAGAAGCGAATACGCCTACGATGTGCCGGGCGGCTGGGTGAAGCGCGGCGTATCTCAGCAGGAGCAGCCGGGCATCCGCTATATTGCGGGCGGCCGTGTTCTGCTGATGACCGACAGTAAATACGGCTACCGCGGCGACGTCGGACAGATGGGCGTCACCCTCATCAGAAGCTCCTATGATCCGGATCCGTATCCCGAGCTGGGCGTACACCGCTTTAAGCTGGCGGTCGGCCTGACCGACGACGAGTGCGCCATGGCCCGCGCGAAGAGGGCTTCGGCCTTTGCAAGCGCCATCACGCCGGTATCGGGCGAGCATCACGAGGGCAGCCTGGCAGCGGAGAAGAGCTTTATTCGCGTGAGAAAGGGCTCGGCGGAGATTCAGAGCGTAAAGCTGAGCGAGGACGGCCGCGCGCTGATCATCCGCGGCGTCGCGCCCTGTCAGAGCGATCTGGATATTGAGATTGAGCTGGGCGTAGGAGTGAAAAAGGCGTATCTGACCGACACGCTGGAGGAAAAGACGGGCGATGCGGTTGCTTATGAGAACGGCACGCTCAGCTTCACGGCCCGCGCATGGGGCATGTTTACGATTTACGCCGAGCTGTAAGCACCGCTGAAAGGGGAAAAACACATGAGCGCAGCGGCATGGACGGAAACGAGACAGATTCCGGTGGAAGCGGAATACGACGTATGCGTGGTCGGCGGCGGCGTGGCCGGAGTGGCTGCGGCGCTGGCCGCTGCGCGGGAAGGCGCGAAGACCTGCCTGATCGAGAAGGAATATGCGCTGGGCGGACTGGCGACGCTGGGCCTGATCGTGATCTATCTGCCGCTGTGCGACGGACGCGGACGGCAGGTGATCTCGGGCATCAGCGAGGAGCTGCTGCTGGCGGGCCTGAAATACGGGCCGGGCAACCTGCCGGACTGCTGGAAGAAGGGATTTGATCCCGCCGGACGCAATAAGGCGCGCTACCGCACGCACTACGAGGCCGCGCCGATGATGATCGCGCTGGAGGAGCTTATCCTGGATGCCGGCGTGACCGTTCTCTACGACACGCGCTTTGCCGGCGTGCATAAGGAAAACGGAAGGATCACGGGCGTCATCGTGGAGAACAAGTCGGGCCGGATCGGCATCGCGGCGAAGGCGTTTGTGGATGCGACGGGCGATGCGGACGTGTGCTTCGCGGCGGGCGAGAAGACCGTTTCGCTGGATACCAACCGCCGCACCGGCTGGTATTTCTCAAACGGCGAGAAGGGCGTGCGCCTGCACGGGCTGACCGACCCGCACTTTCCGCTGGACGGGCTGCCGGTTCCGGGTTCGAGGTTTTATGCAGGCGATAAGCACGAGGACGTCACCCAGCATGCCATCGACGGGCGCAGGATGATCATGGAGCATGTGCGGATGCTGCGTGAAACCGAGGATCCCTCGGCCTATCCGCTGCTCATTCCCGCATACGACGGCATGCGCATGACGCGGCGGCTTTCGGGCGCATACACGCTGGACGAAAAGGAAGTATTCACCGATTTCCCGGACAGCATCGGCCTGACCGGAGACTGGCGCAAGCCGGGGCCGGTGTTCGCCGTGCCGTGGAGAACGATTGCGGGCACGGAAAACGCCAACATTGCGGCGGCCGGACGGTGCATTTCGGTCACGACCCACATGTGGGACATCACGCGCGTTATCCCGACGGCGGCCATGACCGGACAGGCGGCGGGCACGGGCGCGGCGATGTGCGCAAGGACCGGAATTGCCATGAGCGAGCTGCCGGTGAAGAAACTTCAGGATACGCTGAAGGCGAACGGCATGATCATCGAGAAGCCGTAAACAAAAGGGGCGCTGCCGCAGGAGGATGCTGCGGCAGCGCCGTTGGTATATCATATTATTGAATGAACCGGTTGGCCCGGAGCCAGTCAACCGACCGCTCGAGCGAGGAGACGGTTTTCGTTTCCACAACGACGCGGGAGGAGCGCTGTTCCGCGAGAGACAGGTATCGTGTCAGGTCAACTGAGCCGGTTCCCAGCGCCAGATGATCGGAGCCGGGCAGGGCGTCGTGCAGGTGGACATGGTGAAGCGCGGCAAGGCAGCGATTCAGGAATGCTTCGTCCGCGCAGCCTGCTGCGTGATAATGCCCGACGTCCAGCGTGAGGCCGAATGCAGGGCTTTCCAGCAGTGCATCGAGCGCTTCCATTTGAAAGGGAAGAAATCCGTTTGTGTTTTCCACGAGGATGCGGACGCCGCTTTCGCCAATACAGGCGGTGCATTTGTCCCGGAAGGAGCGGACGGCGGAGAGGTATTGCTCTCGGTATTCGCCGAACAGATGCACCCTGCGGTCCGGCAGCGTGAAGTATACCCCGCGCGGCAGATGCATGTTGAGTATGGGCGCGCCGATATGCCGGGCCAGATCGATGGTTTCAAGCACGGTGCGCCGGTAAGCCGAGGCGACATACGGGTTGAAATCCGCGATGTTCAGGTTTTCGTCGAGGTGAATGGTGAAGTATATGCCGTATTCCCGCATGACGGCGGGCAGAAGGCTGCGGTCCATGCACGGCGTCTGATACTGAGGAAGGTTCATGTTCAATTCGATAAAATCAAGGCCGAGCCGGCGGCAGAGCGCGGCGCAGCGTTCTATGGCCGGCAGCTCGATGAGCGTCGGCATTCCGAATGAGAGCATGGCGGGGCGCACCTCCGATCTGCGGCAGCTGGCCGTGCGTTTCAATCAATATAGCAAAAACTGCCGGTGCTGTCAACCTCGCCGGTACAGACAATCTTGCCATTCTGTTTCAGCGGTTTGCGCAAATGCGCGGGGATGATTGACAACGGTGTTTCAACATGATAAGATACAATCAGATCATTATGAACAGCGAGGTATTTCACATGACCGCACGCGAACGGTTTCTGAAAACCATGAATTTTGAACAGCCCGACCGCCTGCCCATGATGGAGTGGGCCAGCTGGTGGGATAAGACGATCGAAAGATGGAACGGCGAAGGCCTGTCTGTCGAAAAGCAGGACGGCCTGACCATGGGCGAATCGATTCAGCTGCACATGGGGCTGGATCTGAACATTCAGGAGTGGATCGGCTTCAAGACCAAGGACACGCCCAAACCCGCGCATCACGGCGCGCCCATCGTCACCTCCATGGAGGAATATGAGGCCATCAAGCACACGCTGTATCCCGATCCTGCCGTTCGTCTGAACCCTGAGCGCATGAAGTTCATCGCCGAGAAGCAGAAAAAGGGCGAGGCGATTGTGTGGATCACGCAGGAAGGCCCGTTCTGGGGTCCCCGGTCCATTCTGGGTATCGAGGAGCATCTGTATGCCTTCTATGACGAGCCCGAGCTGATGCATCAGATCAACAAGGACCTGACCGAATACAACATGCGCGTCTATCAGGAAGTGTGTAAATACTTCATCCCGGATTTCATGACCATTGCCGAGGACATGAGCTACAACAATGGTCCCATGGTCTCCGAAGAACTGTTCGACGAGTTCATGCTGCCCTATTACGAGATGATGATCCCGCCGATGAAGGAAAAGGGCACCCGCGTGATCATCGACTCCGACGGCGATATCACCATGGCGCTGGACTGGTTCGCCCGCGCCGGCATTGAGGGCATTCTGCCGCTGGAGCGTCAGGCGGGCGTAGATCTGGAGCAGCTGCGCAAGCGCTATCCGAAGTTCCTCTTCATGGGTCATTTCGACAAGATGGTCATGCCCTATGGCGAGGAAGCGATGCGTAAGGAATTTGAGCGTCTGCTGCCGGTCATGAAGCAGGGCGGCTTTGCGCCCTCCGTCGATCATCAGACTCCTCCGGGCGTATCGCTGGAGAACTATCACATTTACCTCAGGCTGTTCAAGGAATACACCGAAAAGGCGGCCGCCGAGTTCGGAAAGTAAGCGCATAAAAAACGGGCTGACGCAGGAAGATGCGTCAGTCCGTTTTGTCGTGTATGGGGAGATCAGCCGCGGCCGAACACGCGCAGCTCGGTCAGCGCGGGGAAGGGGGATTCGGAATCGGTGCACTTGGTCATGCGGTCGAACTTCAGAGATGTGATCGTGTGCTCGCCGAGATCGAACTTCTGGCCCTCGGCGGTCTTGACGAGGTTGAAGGAGAATTCCGCGCCGTCGGACAGGGTGATGTAGGTGTTGGTCCAGTAGGCGTCGTGGGGGAAGTCGGCGCGCAGGAAGATTTCGATGGCGTTCACCTGAACGGGACGGCCGAAGTCGATGTTCAGCCACGCGTCCTCTCTGAGGCCGATGCCCCAGGACTGGAAGGGCCAGTCGCCATGGCTGTGGTTGATCGTCCAGCCGTCGATGACGTTGCGCGCGGCAAAGACCGATTCGCCGCGGGTTTCGACGTTCGCGGTCGCGTGCGGCCAGGCGGTGACGTCGCCGCGCTGGTCGATGGGGTTGAGGGCGATGTTGCGGTAGGCCTGAACCTCTTCATCGGTCAGTCTGCGGGCGGTGATCAGGTGCTTCGGGCCCTGGAAGGCGTTCGGCGGATAGGCGCGCATGGACTCGCCGAAGGGGATGCGGTAGGTCATGGCGCCGTCCGGCAGATACACGGAGCCTGCCTGAATGGTCTGGTCGACGGCGATTTCCAGATAACACGCGCCGCCCTCTTCCGAGACGACGAGATAATCGCCCTCCTGATAGGGCTTGGCGTAGACCAGAACGCCGGATGCAGACCGGGCGAGGCATTCGCCCTGAGCGTTGTATACAGAAATCGAAGGCATGGACAATCCTCCTTTGTGCAGAATATCGCTGTATGTATTATACGGCGGCGCGCAGGGATTGTCAAATGCTTCCCGGAACATACAGGATTGGGGCCGCCGGATCCGGCAGCCCCTCCATGCAGTTCATGATGCTTTCCCTGAGATTACTTCAGCAGGGAATTGTGGATGTAGCCGACGAGGCCGTCCTCGGTCTCGACCTTGGTCCACTTCGAACCCTTTTCGAGAACGATGACCGTTTCATCCTTCATGGCCCAGCCGATGACCTTGCCGTTCATGCCGGCTTCGCTGCGGATGTTGGCGGATTTCTCGGCGGAAATCGTCGCGGTCTTGCCGGCGGACGGCGCGGAAGCGGAGCCGCTCAGCAGGGAATTGTGGATATAGCCGACGGTGCCTTTTTTGGTTTCGACCTTGGTCCACTTCGCGCCCTTTTCGAGGACGGTCAGCTGATCGCCCTTCATGGCCCAGCCGATGACCTTGCCGCTCATGCCGGGTTCCTTGCGGATGTTGGCGGACTTTTCGGCAGTGACGGTCACGCTGCCGGACGGAGCGGAGACGCTGTCGGCGGTCAGAAGGGAGGTGTGGATATAGCCTTCCTTGCCGCCCTTCAGGGCGACGCGGGTCCAGTTTCCGCTGGTGCCGAGGGTTTCGAATTCATCGCCCTTCATGGCCCAGCCGATGACCGGATGATTCATGCCCGCGCCGGAGCGGATGTTGGCGGATTTTTCCGCGGAAACGGTCGCGCTGTCTGCGAGGGCGGAGGATACGGTCAGGGACATGGCCAGAGTCAGGCCGGTGAGATACATCATGGGTTTTTTGAGATTCATGGGTGTGCCTCCTTGGTGATGAGTGAGTGGATTGAACGCGTTCACAGCATCAGACGGCAAGGGGCGATGGACGGTTCCTGAGGGGCGTAAGAGGGTGAATTTGTATGAAAGAGCTAATGATTGCTGAGGCAATGTGTGAGAATCAAACAGAAATAGGCCGGAATTGGAAGCGGGCTGGAAGCGGATTTCCTGATACTTCCGGAAAATACGTTCAGCTGGTAAATATTGCCTGAATCCGCCATGGAATGCGCCGGTTCATTGACGGAGCAGGCGCGGTGTTGTATAATAGACCAAACAAAAGAACAGGGGAGTGTGAAGCAGATGGCTTTGATGGATCTGATCGGTCCGATCAATGAATATATCAAGGCGAAGCCGTGGACCATGGCCGACGAGGGCGGTACGCTGATCTTCGGGCTGGAGGGGCAGGAGGGGAACGTTTCGTATGTCGTCGTGAGCGGCGCGCAGAACGGATACGGACTGGCTCTTCTTGCGAGCACACAGGCGCTGGTCGGCTATGCGGCGCTGCTTCACGCGATGAACGGCGAAACGGGCGAAATGGAAAAGATCAGCCTGCAGCTGGATCAGGACTGCCTTGAGATGATGATCATGCAGCCGGATGAGCAGGCGATGAACGAGTGGCTGGCAAAATTCGGCGTAGTGGCGGATGCATGGCCGGAGAATCTGCCGGTACTGAGGCGCAGAATCCCGGGCCGGATTCCGAGGCCGATTGAGGAGAGCGAAGAGCCGCTTCTTTCAGAGGCGCTGAAGGCGGCGGCGGATTTCGCGACGAATGAAGCGCTGCGCAGAACCGGCGAGGCGACCGGCGATCAGCTGGGCAGCGGCAGCATTCCATGCGCCAGACAGGAGAAGGACGGTAGCTTTTCATGGAGCCGGATTGAAATATCCAAAAACATGCAGATTCAGTATCCCTCGCCCGCGCTGGACGACGAGCTGGCGGCGCGCAGACTGCGCAGGCTGCCGCTGAACGATTCCGAAGTGATGTGCGCGGTGCGCAGGCTGCCCATGCCGCTGGACGAAGAGGCAAAGTGCGTACCGACGGTCATGCTGCTGCTGGACAGCAAGAAGGGCGTTGTCGGCGCGCCGATTATCGGCGATTACGACAGTGAATACGGCGAGCTGGCCGGGGAATATCTGGGCTATGTTGAGGAATACGGCCGCCCCAGGCGCATTCTGGCGGCGGACCCGAGAGCGTTCTGCCTGCTGAGCGAGCTGGCGGCACAGATGAGCACGCCCATTCAGCGGGTGAGCGGGCTGGAAGCGATCGACGACGCCATGTACGCCTATATGGAACTGCTGAGGCATACCGCGGAGAGACAGGCCATGCAGGACGATACCTTGAATGAGCGGGAGCTGTTTGCGGACAACCCTGATAAAAAGGACGTCGGCGGCAGCGTGATCGATCCGTTCACCGGCGACCGTGAAGAAATGGCCGCTCATTTCCGCGAGGAATTCGGTCAGGCTGCGCCCGGAAGAAGCGAGGAGAATCTGCTGCTGCGGCTCACCTGTCCGAACGAGCCGGCCTACTGGATGATCATTGCAGCCAAGCCGGACGGCACGCTGCGTCAGCTTGACCGCGAGGTGAAGAATCACTGGCTGACCGGGCTGTGTGACGACGAGATGAGCCGGATGACTATAGGCAGCGAAGTATACAGCTCGGACTGCCGCTGTCTCAAGGGGCGGAGTATGAACGCAAAGCTGAGCGACGCGCTGAAAAACGTGCTTTCCTTCTCCTGCGAGATCAATCCTGACGAATGGTCGGAGACGCGGCTGAAGGTCGAAGTGCTCCGGCCGGTCATGCTGCCGCCGCGCAGGCAGAAGGTTGTAAGGATTGCGCAGAACTACATGCCGGAGTATCCTTGCATCCGCTGCGGAAAGCTGGGCAAAGCAGTCGTCGGGCATGCGGCCGGGTCGTTCAGGGAGCGTGTGCTGTGCAAGAGATGCGCCGCGCAGGACGGCGGGGACAATCTGTTTGAATTGGCCAATTCGCCGAGAACGGGCGTTGACGGCCTGCCGTTTGACGAGAGCAACATTTACTGAGCGGAGGGATCGGGATGGACCTCAGGGGCAAGAAAATCAATTTTCTGGGCGACAGCATCACCGAAGGCGTAGGCACGGCCTGCGCGGAGGAAATCTATCTGAACCGGATAAAGAAAACCGAGCAGCTGGCCGAGGCGCGCAACTACGGCATCAGCGGAACCCGTCTGGCCGTTCAGAATGGCCCTGAAGACTGGGGTCCCGCCTATTCGGTGCGCTATACCGAAATGGACGACGACGCGGATATCGTGGTCGTGTTCGGCGGCACCAACGACTTCGGCCACGGCAACGCGCCCATCGGCGAGTTCTCCGACCGGGTCAACACTACCTATTACGGCGCATGCCATGTGCTGATGCAGGGCTTGATCGAAAAATATCCCGCGGCGCTGATTGTGTTTATGACGCCGCTTCACCGCCTGAGCGAGGACGAGCCCAGCATGGGCAACGGCCTGCCGCTGAAGCGGTATGTGGAAATCATTCGGGAAGTTGCGGAGTATTACGCGATTCCGGTGCTGGATCTGTATTCTGTATCCGGCATTCAGCCGCGCGTCGGGGTCATTCAGCAAAAGTACTGCCCGGACGGGCTGCATCCCAACGGCGAGGGCCATAAGCTGATCGCCGCCCGGCTGACCGGGTTCCTGAAGAGCCTGTAAAAAACATCCAGCTCCTCCTGCCTGAGCGGCGGGAGGAGTTTTCGCATGTCCGGGATTGATCTGTATATCGTGAATATGTTATAATAGAAAGAAATACATGCGTGGGAGAGGATCGTATGCTGGAAAAGATCAGTATCGCGCTGATGGCGATTGCGATGTGCCTGCTCGTTGCGGCGGGCGTCACCGAAGACCGGACGGTTGCTGCGGTGTTCATGATAGTGTATGCGGCTGCGATGATCGGTCTGGGCTTCACGAAGCTCCGCAAGCATCTGGCGCAGAGGAAAAGCAAACCGAAGAAGCCGGAAAAATCCCTCTCCGAAGACGCAGCGTCCAACATGGAGAACGCGGTGAAGGCGCTTGAGAAAAAAGCTGCCGCCGGGCAGGCTGCGGAGCGGTATGAGGCTGCGAGGAAAGCGCGCGAGGAAAGGGCCGCTCAGCTGAAGGAAGGGAATCCGGGAAGGGAGTCTGCGGCGCGCACGGACGGCAGCCGGAAGACTGAAGCCGGGAAGATCCTCTTTGAAGAGGAACGGGACGGCGCGCGCGTCACGGCGGAGACGACAGAGGATGAGAATGTCGTCTGCCTCCGGTATCAGGGCGAGGGCGGATACCCGCGCATGACGGCGTATCTGACGAAAAACCCGGCAAAGTATACGAATTCTGCGTTCTGGTTCCTGTTGGAGCACAGGGAGTGGCCGCACTGGGCCGTCCGCGCGCTGTGCGGCTGGAAGGAGATTACGCAGTATGTCTCCGACCGGGCCGCGCCCGATTCGCCCGGCCGCATCTACTGGGAGAACGCAGGCGACCTGAGCCGGTACTACCGGTGTCTGTGGTTTGAAAAAGCAAATGATAAGTGGAAGCTGGTTTACAAGGGAAACGGAAAACAGCTGAACGACCGCATGTTTGACCTGACCGGCGCGACGGATGACGATATCGCCCGGTATCTGGACATGTCGCCGGACGCATTCTGGAGGCATCCGGTCATCCGGGAGATGCGCAGCGCGGCGGAGAAGCCCGCTGAGTCCGCAAAGGCTGCATCCGGGAAGGAAGAGCGGCTTTCAGCCATGCTGGAGACGCTCGATAAGGAGCTTGAGTCCATCGGCATGGACCGGGAGAAGCTGCTCAAAAGCGTCGCCCCGGCCGGGGACGCTAGGTTCGATTACACGAAGGAATACGGATACCGGCTGCAGGCCGTGCGTGACCGGGCGAATCCTGTTGTCATCTGCCGGAATGAGGACGAGGCCGCGTTCCGCGCATCGGTCATGGAGAAAGCGAAACAAGTTCAGCTGTATGCACGCGCGAGGGAGAGAAGGCCGGGCAGCAGCCGGCACAGCGACCTGCTCGGATATGGTATGTCGGACGCGGAGAAGGAAATCTGCGCGCGCATGGAAAAGCGGCTGGATGAAGCGCTCGCCGCAATGGGTACCGGCCGCGATTTCCTTATTGCCCGGCATTTCGGCCCCGGCGCGCCCGAGTTCGGATATTCGGATAAGCGGGGATACTTCTGCTGCGTGATGCCGGAGAGAAGCGACGCCGTCGTTACGGCCGTCAATAAGGATGAGGAGGAGTTCATCGCCTGTCATCTGCGCGAAGCGGCGGAATACATGGGCCAGCAGGGAAAGAAGGCAGTTCTTCTGACGCTCACCCATTCCTGGGGCGGAAAGGCCGAACACGGCGAGGACCAGCTGGAGCTTGTATATCATGATAACGCCTACCGGCTGGAGATGACTGAGCGGTACTGGAATGATTATAGGCCGTCTGTGGCACCGTCTTCGACGGTGAAGAAGGAAACCGGAAAGCTGAAAGGCACCGATACGCTTCACTGGACGGCGTCAGGCTTCCTGTTCCATGCGAAGACTCTGCTCGGGCTTCCCGGATGGGCGGCGGAGTACCTCGGGAAGCGAAAGGTATTTACCGGCATGTTCATTCAGGACCGGAACGAGAAGCAGGCTCCCGGACTTGTCTGGTGGAGCCGGGGCGGCGTGCAGCGCGAGAAGTGGCACATCTGGTTTGAGAAGAAGGACGGAAAGTGGACGTGCAGCGCCGATGTGGAACTGCCCGACAAGCGCATCAATAAAACCACGCCTCTGCCGGCTGCGAAGGATGAGGATATCGCCCGCTGCCTTGAGCTGGACCCGGCGATCTATCTTCACAGCCCGGACATCGAGCATTGGATCATCCGGGACGGCAGCGCTGAGGTCAGTCTGTATCAGAAGGAAGAGGAGCGGCCGCACGGCACGCATGTCGAGCGATTCGACATCGACACCCGGAACGGTGCGCTCTACTTCACGGAAGGCAATATGGCCGGGGACGGGAAGAACGATACCTCCAGGAAGCGGCCTGCGCGCTTCGGCGAGCTGATTGCGCGGGACAAGCGGTATGAGGCGATGGAGCTTTGGAACTGGCGGCAGTATCTGCCCAAGGAGATGGAGAAGAAAAAGCCCGCATCTCCGAAACGGACGGCGATGTCAGAGGTCATGGATACCTTTACCGAGGAGGAACGGAAGCAGTTAGCCGAACGGCTCTACCAGTACTCGCAGGATGTTCAGCGCGGCGGCACGGAACCGGAAATCGCCGCTGCAAACCGGAATCTTGTGTTTGCGGATGGACGCACGGTGCCCCGGGAGGTCGCCGAGCGGATGGAGCAGATGAAGAGGGAGAAATCGGCAAAGCGGCCTGAGAAGAAGTTCAAAATGGGTCCAAATGACGTTGAACTGTACCGGCACGAGCGGAAGGGCTTCTATGATGAGGAGTCCTCGGTAACGCTGTTCCGGAAATCCCCGGAGGAGTACGGCGTCTTCATAAGCTGGGATACCCCCAACATGAACGACCATACGCAGTACGACCTGCCGCAGATGATGATCATGAAGGGCTGCACGCGGGGCGAGCTGCTGGCCTGGCTGAAGCAGCAGAAATGCGTGATTTCCTTCCCGGAGAAGGATCTGAACGACGGGACGATGATGATTCCCAGGCCGCAGCTGATGATCGCGAAAATCCTGCCCCCGCGCGAGTTCGGGCGGGAAATCCGGGTGATCGAGGACCGGTTCTATCCGGGCAGCTCCAGCCAGCATAAGATCACCCTGCGCGGCGAAGGCGGCGTGGTATGGCTTCATCATGAAGCGTATTGGAAGCATGAGAGCGGCAACCGCTCGGTGGATGCGGTGCTGCGTGACGACAGCGGGCATCTCGCAAAATGGATGGACGCAACCCTGAAGATCAGTGCGGACAAACTCCTGCACGGCGGCGTGATCGGGCTGTTTCAGTCGGTCTCCATGTATCATGAAGACATTGATACGAGCATTTTCGGCGAAGCAAAGCGGACTGTGTGCGACGAGTACAACATGGGCCACGACGGTCCGGACTGGAAGCTGCGCAGAAGAAGCATTACACTTCATGAGGCGAAGGGAGACTGGTATGCCGTGGAGCGGCTTGACTATGTTCACGGAATTCTTAAGAAGGAATGGAATGTGGTTACGACCGCCAAGCTCCACGAGGGCATGGAGACGGCGCCGGATTGGAAGATCATGGACGCCTTCCATTGCATTGAGTTCAGCGGTGTAGAAAACCGGTTCCTATCCTATGAGCCGGATGAGCAGGAGATCAGAGAGCTCAGGAATTCGTCTCCCGTAAGGGCGAAGATTGAGGACTGGGATTATCTGATCGAGATGAAGGACGGCAAGCTGTCCGTTTGGCATCATGTGACCCGGGCGGACGGCGGTTACGGAACCGAAGTAAAGCTCAGCTTCCCGGCTGATTACGTGAAGAAATACGGCGTTTCGAAGCTGTGGAGCGCGGTTGCTCCCGCGCAGAACTGCCGTCCGGGCGAGGGGTGTTTCGACCGGCTGGCGGAGGAGAAGGAGCTGACGGAGCAGTTCAGGGCACGCGGCTGGATCTGACAAATGCATAAGTAAAAGCACAACCGACCGAGATCAGGGCCGGTTGTGCTTTTTGCTGGGTTTTTATGCTTTTTCAAGACGCACGATTCCTCCGGCTTCGAGCGCGCGGAAGAGGGGAAGATATTCCTCGTATGCGGCGCGGACGTCGCTTCTTCCCTCCTCCATGGCGCAGAGGCAGGCGATTTCCCAGAGGGTACGCCGTTCGTCTGCCCAGAAAAGAGGCCGGTGCGCGGTGGTGTTCCATGCGGTGTGGAAAGTGCGGGAGGAGATGGGATCGGTCTTCGGGAGGGTCATGCAGCCGCGTTTCAGCCGGATGACCCGGATGGGCTCGATATCGGCATCCGGCGCGGGGAAGGGCAGAGCGGTAAGGTCCGGCCGGGCAGCTTCGCCGCGGAGAAAGGCGCGTGCTTCCTCAGGAATGAAGGACAGCTGCGCTTCCCAGAAGGCCTTTTCAAGCGGGGAGGAGGCCGCGGCGAGCTTTTTGTGGGTGTAGCTGTATGTGAGGGAAATGGGATTCTGCGCATCTGCCTCTGCAAGAATGCGGATCATATGGAGCAGAATCCACGTGTTTCTGCGCAGGACATTTTCCTCCAGCCGGTCGGGCGTGTCCATGGAGGTGTGGTAGCTCAGCGCGGGCTCGGTGATGAGGGCGACGGTCGGCATATTGAAGGAGGGATCGCCCAACATGTTGTCGCTGGCGATGCCGAAGGGGCGGCTGCGCCATTTGAATGCGCCCAGCGCCTGCGCGGCTTCGACTGTTTCCTCGATCAGGTCGTCCAGAAAGGACCAGTTGGAATAGGGCGAGTGCCACACGCCGAAGACAGCGTTGTCGACGGATTCCGTGCCGATCATGTCGGCGTCCAGACAGATGACCGTCTTCCGCTCCGGATGGGCGAGCAGGTATGCGGTGGAGCCCATGCATTCCTGACCGAGCGCAAGGCGGATGGTGCGCTTCGGGGGCTCAACCGCGCCGGAGTTGATGAGGGACATATAGATGTTCATGCATTCGAGCATCAGCGCGCAGCCGGAGGCGTTGTCGTTTGCGCCGGGCTCGTAAAGATGGCCGTAGAGGAGGATTTCGCCAAGCTCCGGGCTGGTTCCCGGGATGCAGCCGGAGACGGTGGGCGCGTATCCGTCGAAGAGCTCTGCATCGACCTGCGCATGAAGCCGGATGCGTTCGCCGCCGTGCAGCCGGGCGCGCAGCCGGTCGCCCCGCTCGGGCGTCAGATTGAAAGCGAAAAGATGCGTGTCGTTTCTGACCGGCATGAATTCGCAATCCCACCGGGCGACGCCCTTCATCTCTTCGCGGGATCCGCGCACGCCCTCGTATAGCGGGAAATAATCCGATATGACGCCGGCCGCGCCGTACTGAAGCGCGTCCTTTACGAGCTTGTCAGCAGACCGGGCGGTAAACAGCAGCTTGTCCTTCATCCATTCGCCCGCGGGCTGCGCATCCGCATCCACGACCTCCCGGATGACGCCCCCGGCAGGCGTTTTTGCGCTGCGCATGCTCAGGGAGCAGGGGATTTCATCGTAGTCGGCGATCACCTCGCCGTCGGCATATGCGAGGCGCGCGCTTTTTACGTTCCATGCCTGCGGGATGATCCATTCAGCGTATTCGGTGCGGCCGTCTGCCCGGGCGTTCAGCGTTTCAACCTCGTGAAGACCGATATCCTTCATGGTTTTTTCGACGAACGCCGCGGTTCTGAGATTGGCGGCATTGGTCAGCAGGCGATCGTTTTCCCAGATGCGCCGGGCATAGGACAGGCAGCGTTCCCAGTTGAATGAACTGATCATGCGTTTTCACCCTCTTCCGGTACAGTGTATTCGCATTTCCGGGGCCGGATGGGGCAGGCGGCGCAGCCTGGATACCCGTCTATGCCCTCGGACAGGCACTTTTTTACGACCTCGAAGCAGTCCCGCGCCTTGAAATAGGTGATGCGGCACGGGCCGAGCATGATGGTCTTCTCATACGGGGCCATGAGGGGCGCGTATCTTGCGGAGTCGTCGATGGGGCAGCTTTTTTCGCGCCAGCTCCATGTGCGGGCGCGCTTCATTTCTCCGTGTCCGTCGGTGACGTCGTATTCCTCGCCGCGGGGCAGGAGACAGGGTGTGTTCAGCATGGTTTCGACATAGTGGTGGAAGGTGTTCCGGGTGTAGCCCACGCCCAGCAGGAGCACGCCGCCGTCGTGACGGAAGAGATAATCAATGGGCGAACCCTCGCCCATGGCGGGCGCGGCTTCATGGGCGGAGGCAATCTGTTCGGCGTCCCTTCCGTATACGGCGAAGGCATGCGTCGGGTTCATGCTGCGGAAAACGCCCGGTCTGTGCCGGAAGGCCTCAGGGATAGCTCCGTTGGTGGTGGGCGTCGTGCGGATATCAAAGACGGTTCCTTCGTCGTAGGGCGCGCCGTGGTTGAAGCTGGGGAGGATGAGCGTCCCCTCGCTCACGGCGTCCATGAGCGCGTCCACCACCGCCTCCGCGCCGCCCTCCATATATCCGAAGCTCTTCAGCGATGAATGCACGATGATGACGGAATCCTTTTCAATGCCCAGACCGGCGAGGGCCTTCGTGAGCGTCTGTCTGTCCATATATTTCCCTCCGCTTCGTATGTTTACGATTCATTATGCATGGTTTTGCCGCTTTGTCAACGATTGAGCGCGCGGAATGATGAAAAACTGCCCGGAGGCGGCCTTTGCGGGGCCGTGTCCGGGCAGAAATGGGTTTGCGGAATTATTCGACGGTGTATTCGGTGTCGGGCATGAGCGCGGGCGTTTCGCACAGGGAGACCGGGCGGGAGATGTTCTTCACGCAGACGGTCTTCGGCGGAATCATCGGATACTTGATTTCCTCGGGCATATGCTTCTCCATGCCGAAGTATCTCTGTGTGGCGGTGTAGTCGTTGAAGACGTACAGGGGCGTGCCGGGCGCATCGTCCGCGACCACGGTCAGGCCGTCGATGACGACGTCGGGCAGATAGCAGTCGTAGCCGAAGTAGTGATCGCCTCCGTTATGTCCGGCGATGATGCTGCGGTTGTCGGACTGCGGATGCCAGGTGGAATTCCTGATGGTCATCTGTCCGCGCCAGGTGGAGCCGTAGTCCCCGCGCAGGGAGATAAAGGCGCGGCCGTATGCGTCGACCTCCTCGATGAGGAAATCGCCGTTTCCGATGGCGTTCAGGCACTGCCAGCCCAGCTTGCAGCGGCGCAGCGTGCAGTTGCTCACGCCCATGTGCGCATCGAAGCGGGAGAACACGCAGTCCTCGAAGGTCAGGTCGCGGCAGTAGTTGCTGCCCATGAGGCCCCAGTAGCGGTTGTCATAGATATCGGTGGTCTGGGTGCAGCGGGCGAAGGTGATGTTGGCCGAGTGGCCGATGTTGATGTCGTAGGAACCCATGGCGACCGGGAGCTTAGCGCTTCCGATGGTCCAGTAGATGAAATGCGCGGTGAACACGCAGTCGTGCACGGTGACATTGGCGGTGCGCACGATGCTGATGAAGCCGCGGTAGGGCGCGCCGTGGTCGATTTCGCCGGTGACCAGATGCGTGAAGCCCGATACATCCACGTTCGAACGGCGGATTTCGATGTTGCGGGCGTGATAGGTGTAGCGCGATTCGGCCTGATTGGCGATGGTGGTGAACTCGCCGCCGGTCAGGAAGATGGTTTCCTGCTCGAGGGGAATGGCGTAAAGATCGGTGATTTCGTCAAAATCGAAGGAGATGGGCGAGGAAATGCGTCCGTCGGCAAAGAGAACGAAGGTGTCCGTGCGCGGATGGCCATTGTCCTGATTGAGGCCCTTGCGGATGTAGTCGGCATGGTTCTTGTTTTCGGCGACGACATACAGATCGCGTCCGGTGGGGTTGGGCAGCTCGGTCTGGCCGCGGGTGAGGGCGGCGATATCAAGGGCGACCGGCTCTTCGCTCGGAATGAGCTCGAAGACGGGGGCTCTCAGGTCCTCGCACTGGCGGTCGTCGATGATGATCTTCGCGCCGGTCCAGTCGGTGCTGGTCTGGACATAGGCGGTCGCCTTTTTCGGGGAGATGTAGTAGGTTGCGCCCTCTCGGGCCTTCACGGGCAGATGCAGTCTGTTGGCTTCCTCATGCGCGCGGACGATGGCGGGCATGTCGTCGGCCATGCCGTCGCCGACGGCTCCGAACATTTCATAGGTGATGAATTTTTCCGTCATAATTACCCTCCTCAATTCTGATGCGTCTGTGTCGGATTATGGGTGAAGCAGGCTTGCGGCCTGTTCTTCCGAGAGATACCAGCGGGGAACGTCCCGCGTGCACTGATCGTACCAGGAAAGCACTTCCTTTGCCTGGCGGAGCATGACGTCGATCTCCTGCTGCCCGAAGGGGATGGCCCAGGGGAGCGAGGAGAGCTGATTGGAGAGGATGTAGGTGGTGACGAGCGGGAAGAAATCATCCGGCACGCGGCCTTCGGGTTCGAAGTAGCCGTTGATGCGGCCGGAGGCGAACAGCGGGGAGGCCTGCGCGCACCATACGATGCGGTTGAACTCCTCCCACGGCTCGCCGGCGTCCCAGCGGTTGAAATCAATCACGCCGACATGGCCGTCGGGCGTGAGGATGAGGTTTCCGCAGTGGTAGTCGCCGTGGTGCATGGTCTGCGGGCGGTCGGAGAGGAGATGGCGGTGCGATTCAATGTAGGCAATCATCGCCTCGCGGCCCGGGATTTCGATGGGACACTCGCGCGCCATCCGGATTTTCCGGTCGAACTTCCTGCCCATGCGCTCGCTCCATGCGGGCGCGTCACAGGGCGCGGGCAGCGAATGGATGAGCCGGAGCGCGCGGCCCGCCTCAAGGCCCAGCCGGTACTGATCGGCCGGAGAGAGGGTCGGAAGCGCCTTTTCCATGCTTTCGCCCTCCAGCCAGCTGTAGACGGTATATACCCCGCCGTCAAACAGGCCGTAATCAACCGGCCTTGAGGCGTTCACGCCCAGACGGCTGACGGCCTGAAGAAGTTCGAATTCGCCCTTCTTGGCGTCCGCCTGATCAGCCCTGGCGCAGCGCAGGAGGAGCTTTCCGTCTGATTCGGTATGGATGATGTATTTTTCGTCATCCGACCAGCCGAGATCGAGCTTCTCGCAGGAGAGCCACCTGTCCGACCCGGGGATGGAGGAAAGCTGTGCGTTCATCAGTTTGCACCCTTGGGCGTGAACAGCTCGGGATCGATGCTGCGGGCCCAGTCGAGAATCTCCGCGCCGTACAGGCTGACGGCGGCGGCGATCAGGGCGGCGAAGAGGGCGGTCAGGATGATCATGGCGACGGCGAAGCTCTTGCGGGAGGGCCGCTTGGCTGAGAACGCCCAGATGATCCACAGGATCAGATTGAGGCCCGGGACGGCGGAGAGCAGGATGGTGCCCAGCCAGCCGCCGACGGAGACTGGCTTGTAATCCTTGTGCTTGTTTTTGCTGCGCATGGGGAAGTACCTCCTTTGAGTTTACAGGCTCAGCTGAAGGAGCGCTGCGGCGTTTCTGAAGAGGATCTTTTCGCGGTCCTCGGGGGAAAGATCGAGGGAATCGACGAGCCGTTTTTCGGTGATCGCGTCGCTCCAGGGAAGATCGGTTCCGAAGAGGATGCGGTCCGGCGTGTGCTTGTCCACGATGGCCTGCGCGAGCGGATGCTGAATGCGGCCGAAGCAGAACGAGGTGTCGAAGTAAATGGGGAGGCCGCACAGCTGGTCGAGCACGTCGTCCCACATGATGTAGCCGCCGAAATGGGCCGCGACCACAGGTGCGCCGTCGAAATGGGGCAGCGCGCGGACGAGCTTCTCCGGCGAGGCCTTGGCGGGCGGCATGAAGCCGATGTCCTGCCCGGCGTGGAACACGGTGATCAGGCCGAGGGAGGCGATCTTTCTGTACACGGGGAACATTCTCGGGTCGTCAGCCTCGAAATTCTGATACTCCGGATGGAGCTTGACGCCCATGAGACCGAGGGATTTGATGCGCTCCAGCTCCTCCATGATATCCGGCGCGTCCGGATGAACGGAACCGAAAGCGGTGACGCGGACCGAGCAGGTCTCTTTTGCCCAGTCGTTGATGCGGGTCTGCTGCTTGGGCTTGGTGGCGATGGTGAGCAGCACCGAATGATCCACCCCGCAGGCGTCCATCGAGCGGAGCAGGCCGGAAGCGGTGCCGTCGGTATAGGGGTGCAGGCCGCCGCTGGCCCGGCTCAGGGAATCAATGGCCCGGGGCGCCAGCGCGTCCGCAAAGGCATGGGTATGAAAATCGATGATCATATGCAATCAGGAACCTTTCCGAAAGCGGTGTTTGTATCATATGTTATATTATACAGAACCGGACATCAAACGTCAACGAAAACCGCTCCGATCCGGCCGGATGAAGGGATGGCAGAAAATGGAACAAATCGGGGCGGGGAGGTGTCAAAGGTAGGGAGGAGAGGGATATATTGAAATTTACTTGTATTACATGAGGAAATGTAATATAATTGAAATATATGCACACTTTGGAAATATGCTTTCGATGGGAGGTACATCATGAATAAGCGTATTTTTCTGATTGCGCTCATGCTGCTGATGCTGATCGTGCCCGCGATGGACACATCGGCGTTCACGGCGAGAGCGGACGCCGCGCCCGAGCGGGTGGTATTGAACCGCACGAGCGTGGTGATCGACCTGGCGGAGAGCAGCTCCTTCCGGCTGGAAGCGGACGTGCTGCCGTCGGATGCGAGACAGACCGTGAGATGGAGCACATCCGATTCGGACGTGGTCAAGGTGAGCTCAAGCGGCAAGCTCTCGGCCAGAGGACGGGGCACCGCAGTCGTCACGGCGACCGCCTACAAGACCAACGTCAAGACCCAGTGCTATGTGACGGTCATCGACAGCGACATTCCCGACCGCGTTGAAATCGGCGCGGCGACGCTGACGCTGAACCGGTATCAGACGCATCAGCTGACGGCGACAGTCACGCCGAGCACCGCCGTTCAGCGCGTCAAGTGGAAGACCAGCAGCTCGTCGATTGTCAAGGTGAGCTCCTCGGGCCTTCTGACCGCGCGCAAGGCCGGCACGGCGACCATCACCTGCTATTCCGCGGAGGACAGCAAGGTGCTGGACAAGGTGGTCGTCACAGTCAAAAAGCAGGACACTCCGAAATCAATCCACCTGACCCCGGCGACCGACGTTCTGGTGGTCGGCGAGACGCTTCAGCTGAATGCGCAGCAGCTGCCGGCGGACGCCTGCGGATATTTCGAATGGCGCACCAGCAGCTCGAGCCGCGCAAAGGTCTCGGACACCGGCCTCGTGACCGCGAGAAAGACCGGCTGGGTCACGATCACCTGCCGCTCGATGCAGAGCAGCAGCATCCGTGCAACGCGGAAGATTCTGATCGTGTCCGCCTCCTCGCCGCATAGGATCGACCCGGGCGTGACCGAGCTGACGCTCAATCCCGGCAAGACCTATCAGCTTTCGCCCGAGGTGCTGCCTGCGGGCAAGGACAGCCGGGTGAGATACAGCACCAGCAGCTCGTCCATCGTGAAGGTGAGTGACACCGGCCTGATCACCGCGAGAAAGGCGGGCACGGCGACCATCACCATCAAGTCCCGGGCCAACAGCAACGTCGTCGCGACGGTGAAGATCAAGGTTGAAAACCTGCCCGCGCCCACCTCTCTGAAGATCTCCGCTTCCTCGGCCGTCGTGGCCAAGGGCGGGGAGCTGAAGCTGACCGCCGTGCCCTATCCGGCCGGAGCGAGCGCGCAGGTTTCGTGGAAGAGCAGCAATACAAGCGTTGCCCGCGTATCGGACAGCGGCGTTGTAACCGGCAGAAAGGGCGGCGTTGCGGTCATCACGGCCACCTCCAGCCGCAATTCCAAGGTGAAGGTCAGCTACAGTGTGACCGTATCCGACCCCAAATCGCCCACCTCCATCAAGCTGAACGCGGCGCTCATCACCATGGAAATCGGCGAGGAGCGGAAGATGCAGGCGACGGTGAATCCGTCCACAGGCGTTGAAACCGGAATCAAGTGGAGTACAAGCTCCAGCTCCGTCGCCCGGGTCAGCTCCAAGGGCGTGATCACCGCGAGAAAGGCCGGCACCGCCATCATCACCGCGAGTTCCACCTATAACTCCAGCATCGGCGCGAACGTCATGGTCACGGTCGTCAGCCGGTCCGCGCCCACATCCATCACGGCGAATGTGGGGAAGACTGCGCTTTCCGTCGGCGAGACCGCGCAGATCACCATGACCACCCAGCCGACGGGCGCCAGCAAGCTCTTCAAGTATTCCTCCTCGGCTTCCTCGGTGGTTTCCGTGAGTGAGGACGGCCTGCTGACCGCGAAGAAGCCGGGCACGGCCACCATCACCGTTCAGTCTTCCAAGAAATCCTCCGTGAAGACCACGCTGAAGATCACCGTATACGACGCGACCACGCCCCGCACGCTCTCCCTGAACACCACGCTGCTCTATCTGGGCGAGGACGATACGACCGTGCTCGTTCCCTCGATCACCCCGGCAAACGCGGTGAAGACGGTTTCGTGGAAGAGCAGCAACAAGGACGTCGTCAGCGTGTCCGAGAGCGGAAAGCTGACCGCGAAGAAGCCGGGCACGGCCACCATCACCTGCACCACGACCAAGGGCGGCCTCACGGCGACCTGCACCGTCACCGTGCTTGACACCACCCTCGCCACCGAGATTCCGGCCAGAACCACCAAGACCAGCGGCATTGCGTCCAACCTCGCCAAGATTGAGGCCATCCGCAAGAGCGCGGTCAATCAGGTGCTGTCGCTGGCGGTCAGCGGAAAGATCAGCGGAACCGAATCGGCTGCGCGCCAGCTGGTCATCGACCGGGCGTTTGAGATGCAGGCATTCCCGTGGATGACGAAGAAGGTGCAGGAATACTGGTCGAAGGCGTATGCGTACAAGCGTTATCTGCCCGACACGGTGTATTACGGCCTTCCCTACATCCAGACCGGCCCGAGCAACGGCTATGTCAACCGCCGTTACAATGTGGAAAAGGCGCTTTCCGAAAACCGCTATACCGCGACCGGCAAGGGATACTATCTGCTCAATCAGGACAAGCTGCTCGATGGCATGTACTGCGGAAACGACTGCTCGGCTTTCGTCTCCATGAGCCAGTTCGGAACCAAGCATTCCGCTTCCTACCTGAACACCACCGGCATCGCCAAGAGCACCTATTACCGCACGATTTCCGATTACGCATCCCTGCGCCCGGGCGACATCCTCGTCAAGAGCGGCGACCACACGATCATCTTCCTGTATTATGTGGACGCGTTCAAGAACAAGATGATGATCATCGAGCAGGGCGGCAACGGAAGCACGGTCATCTGCTCGATTTACGACACCGCATGGTTCTCCTCGCGCGGATATGTGCCGCGCAGACAGGTCAGCTTCTCGATGAACTGACGGAAAGCCCAATAACGGAATCCGGAGGGGCTGCTCTATGGCGGCCTCTCCGTTGTTTTATATCGGACAGAATCTTTTTTTTACATTTGCACGGAGAAAAAACGGGTTGACAGGGAAGAAAAAGAATGGTATATTATGTGAGGATTAGTTGAGGCTAACTCAAACTGAGCTTGTGTGAAAGAGGTGCGTTTTTCAATGACTCTGTTGAAGGCTGAGGAAGGAAAAGAGTACATCATTCAGCGCATTGAAACCGATGATGAGGAGATGGATTCGTTCCTCTTTTCGCTGGGCTGCTACAGCGGCGAGCCGATCACCGTTGTATCCCGCATCCGCGGCGGCTGCGTGGTCTCCATCAAGGATGGACGATACACCATCGACAATCAGCTGGCGGAAGCGATCATCATCTGATTGAGGTTATAGCGTACCCAGCGCGTGAAACGTGATGGGCGGAAGAAGCAATCTCCGGATTGTTTTTTTTCGGGGCACGGGTTAGTTGCGGTTAACTTCCGGCACGGCGAAAAACCGGCCGGGTTGATACATAAACTCAGATCAAAAAGAACGGGACAGAAGAGGGAGGAACCTTTATGAGAATTGCGTTGACAGGCAATCCCAACAGCGGCAAGACGACGATGTACAACGCGCTGACCGGGCGCAACGAGCGAGTCGGCAACTGGGCGGGCGTTACGGTAGAGAAGAAAGAGCATCCGATCAGAAAGAATTACGTGAGCGGCGCGGAAGAGCTGATCGCGGTAGACCTGCCGGGCGCGTATTCCATGTCGCCGTTCACCTCCGAGGAGAGCATCACCAGCTCTTATGTCAAGAGTGAGAATCCGGACGTCATCATCAACATCGTCGATGCGACCAACCTGAGCCGCAGCCTGTTCTTCACCACGCAGCTGATGGAGCTGGGCGTTCCGGTGGTTGTCGCGCTGAACAAGGCCGACGTCAACCAGAAGAAGGAGACCAAAATCGACGCCCGAGCCCTGTCCGAGAAGCTGGGCTGCCCGGTCGTCAACACCATCTCCACCGCTTCCTCCTCCAATGGTCTGGAAGAAGTGATCAAGGTGGCCGTTGCGCAGAAGGGCAAGGGGCAGAAGGCTCCTTTCCATCAGGGCGATATCGACCTGACCAGCAAGGAAGCCGTCGTGGCCGCCGACAGGAAGCGTTTCGAGTTTGTCAACAAGATCGTCAAAGAGGTTGAAACCCGCAAGATCCTGACTAAGGACAAGAACAATCAGGATAAGATCGACGCCGTCCTGACCAACCCCTTCGCCGGCATCGCCATCTTCGCGGTGGTCATGTTCCTCGTATTCGATATTTCTCAGTCCTCTTTCGGCCCGTTCCTCGCGGATACGCTGGTCGCATGGATCGAAATCTTCCAGGGCTGGGTGGCCGGCATGGTAGAGAATGCGCATCCGCTGCTTCAGGCGCTGCTGGTTGACGGCATCATCGGCGGCGTAGGCGCGGTTGTCGGCTTCCTGCCGCTGGTCATGGTCATGTATTTCCTGATCGCGCTGCTTGAGGACTGCGGCTACATGGCCCGCGTCTCCGTCGTGCTGGATCCGATCTTCAAGAAGGTCGGCCTGTCGGGCAAGTCCGTTATCCCGTTCGTCATCGGCACCGGCTGCGCCATCCCCGGCATCATGGCCTGCCGCACCATCCGCAATGAGCGCGAGCGCCGCGCGACCGCCATGCTGACCCCCTTCATGCCCTGCGGCGCGAAGCTGCCCGTCATCGCCCTGTTTGCCGGCGTATTCTTCGGCGACGCCACCTGGGTGGGCACGCTGATGTATTTCGCGGGCATCGTACTGATCTTCCTGGGCGCGCTGCTGGTGAACAAGATCGCCGGCCACAAGGCCCGCAGGTCCTTCTTCATCATGGAGCTGCCGGAATACAAGATTCCCAGCATCAAGCGTGCGTTCCTGTCCATGTGTTCCCGCGGCTGGGCCTACATCGTCAAGGCCGGTACCATCATCCTGCTGTGCAACACC